>NZ_JBSFDB010000028.1:0-141935 GCF_053593695.1 Streptomyces sp. NPDC002144 | reverse complement strand
TGCCCGTCGCGCTCGCTGTACTGATTGGCGAGGAAGCGCACCAGCGCCTGCGCGGTCGTCAGCCGTACGGTGTTCATCAGTTCTCTCCGAAGGGCGGTCGCGGCTCGACGGGGACATCCTCGGACCCGTACCGGGCGGAGAGTGAGCTCCGCCCGGTACGGGCGTCGGGCAGCACGCACGTCCCGCCGCGCGCGCTGCTGATCAGGGCCCCCGACGCGCGGGGGAGATGGGCGAAGCCGCTCACAGCAGGCTCACCGCCTTGTCCACCGCACCGGCCACATCGCCGCCCGCGGGGTAGAGCAGCGAGCGGCCGACCACGAGTCCCTGCGCGGTGGGCAGGCGCAGCGCCCTGCCCCAGGACGCGAACGCGGCCTCGGCGTCGGTGACTTCGCCGCCCAGCAGCAGAGCGGGCAGCGTCGACGAGGCGAGCACGCGCTCCATGTCCTCGACCACCGGGAGCTTCAGCCAGGTGTAGGCGGTACGGCGGCCCAGACCCGAGGCGATCGTGACCGACTTGATGACGGCCTCGGGGGAGAGGTCGTTACGGATCCTCCCGTCCCGCCACTCGGACATGAACGGCTCGACCATCGCGATGAGCCGGCGGTCGTTGAGCTCGTCCACGGCACGAGCGGACTCCTCCAGCACCGACGGCGTCGCCGGGTCGGACAGCGCGATCCGGGTGAGCATCTTGCCGCCGTCGAAGCCCATCGCCGCGATGGTCTCGGCGTCGTAGCCGGTGAACCGGTCGTCGATCTCGAACACCGAACCCGCGAGCCCGGCCCGGTTCATGGAGCCGAAGACGGACTTGCCGTCCAGCACGCCGAGCAGCAGCAGGTCCTCCAGGATGTCGGCGGTGCCCAACACCCCGGTCACGCCCGGCCGTTCCAGCGCGACGCACAGACGGTCGAGGAGTTCGCCGCGGTCGGCCATGGCGGTCGGGTCGCCGCCCACGCCGTTCGCGCCGCGCGCCGGATGGTCGGCGGCGATGATCATCGCCTTGCCGTGCTCGCCCCGCGGGGAGGTCGCCGGGACCCGCCGGGCGGCGGCGGCCGCGATGGCACCGGGGTCGTTCACCCGGGCCTGCACGATGCGGCTCAGCTTCTCAGACGGCACGGGTCACCTCACGCAGCCGGGCCTCGACCTCGTCCTGGGTCGGCATGGCGTCGGAACAGGAGAGCCGGCCGGCGACGAGGGCGCCGGCGGCGTTGGCGAAGGACACCGTGCGGCGGGTGTCCCAGCCGGAGAGCAGGCCGTGGCAGAGCGCCCCGCCGAAGGCGTCGCCCGCGCCGAGGCCGTTGACGACGTCGACCGGCACGGGCGCGATCTCGGCGGCCGTACCGTCGCGGTCCACGGCCAGCACGCCCCGGGGACCCTGCTTCACCACGGCCAGCTCCACACCGGCCGCAAGCAGCGCCTTCGCCGCGGCGTACGGTTCGCGCTCCCCGGTGGCGACCTCGCACTCGTCGAGATTGCCGACGGCGACCGTCGTGTGCCGCAGTGCTTCCGTGTAGGACGACCGTGCCTGGTCCGGGTCGGTCCAGAACATCGGCCGCCAGTCCAGATCGAACACGGTCGTGCCGGCCTTCGCCCGGTGCTCCAGCGCGGCCAGCGTCGCCGACCGGCTCGGCTCCTCGCTCAGTCCGGTCCCGGTGACCCAGAAGACCGAGGCCTCCCGCACCGCGTCCAGGTCCAGCTCATCGGCGGCGATGTCCAGGTCGGGGGCCTTGGGCAGCCGGTAGAAGTACAGCGGGAAGTCGTCCGGCGGGAAGATCTCGCAGAACGTCACCGGGGTCGGCGCGATGTCCGACGTACCGACGAAGCGGCCGTCGACGCCGTAGCCGTCCAGCGCGGTGCGCACGAAGTCCCCGAACGGGTCCCGGCCGGTCTTGGTGATCACCGCGGCCGACCGGCCGTACCGGGCCGCCGCCACCGCCACGTTCGTCGGGCTGCCGCCCAGGTACTTGCCGAACGAGGTGACCTCGGCCAGCCCGAGACCGGTCTGGAGCGGATACACGTCCACTCCCACCCGGCCCATGGTCAGCACGTCGAACGGCATCGCGGGTCCCCTTCACGGGTAGCTCTGGCGCGCTCTACTAGCGCGCTCTAGTTCCCGTACGATGACCCCTGTTCAAATGTCATGTCAATACCTTGTCGCCGTGAGATTTCGGGGCCGCCGGACGGGGGCGGCCCTCGCCGGTGGGGTTACGGCCGTTCCCGTGACCGGCGTCGGCCCGCCGGAACCGGTACCGGATCGGGGCCGGCGACCACGGTGTTGGAGACGCTGCCGATGCCCTCGACCGTGAGGGTGACCGTGTCGCCGGGGCGCAGCGGGGGCGGGTCCTGGCTGCCGCGTACGCCCCACAGCTCGGCGAGACAGCCGCCGTTGCCGCAGGTGCCGGAGCCCAGGACGTCGCCGGGGCGGACCCAGGTGCCCCGGGAGGCGTAGGCGACCATCTCCTCGAAGGTCCAGCTCATGTTGGACAGGAGATCCGTGCCGACGGTCTCGCCGTTGACGGAGGCGGTGAGCCCGAGCCGCAGGAAGCCGTCCTCGTCCCGGTGCTTCTCCAGCTCGTCGGCGGTGACCAGGTACGGGCCCTGTTCGGCCCAGGCGGGGAGGACGACGTCGTCGTACGGACCGGTGATCGCGCTCGGCAGACCGATGAAGACGTACGGCAGGTCCTCCGCCGCCCGGCGGTCCATGACGGCGGCGATCTCCGCCCGCGCCTCCTCGACCGTGCGCGGATCGTCGGGGGAGCGGTGGGCGAGCTCCAGGTCGATCACGTGCTGGCGGTAGTTGGCGCCGGACTGGAAGATCTGGCGGGGCTCGACCGGGGCGTACACCCGCAGACCGTCGAGCGGCCGCCAGTCGCCGGACGGGTCCTCGGCGAGGGTGTGCAGCAGGGGGAGTGCCTGCTCCCAGCGCTCCAGCACGGCCCGCACGTCCGCCGGCGTCCACTCCAGGGCGGCGCTCAGGTCGAGCACCCGTTCCCGTGCCAGCAGGCCGGGGAACGGTTTCCCGTCCTCCCCCGCGGAGAACGTGCCGAGCGC
This sequence comes from Streptomyces sp. NPDC002144, assembly GCF_053593695.1. Taxonomy (NCBI): domain Bacteria; kingdom Bacillati; phylum Actinomycetota; class Actinomycetes; order Kitasatosporales; family Streptomycetaceae; genus Streptomyces; species Streptomyces sp. NPDC002144. The sequence continues at coordinate 138,887 of NZ_JBSFDB010000028.1, read as the reverse complement.
GAACGGGCCGGCAGGTTGCGCGAGCGTTGCCATCAGATTTCCTCCCGCTGAGTTGCGGTCTACTGTGACCCTGTTCGGCCGATCACGGAAAAAGATCCTGTGGATGCGGGAAATCCACGGCGTGGATGGCCATGAGCTGCCTGGTGGTGCCCGGTGAACCTGTCCCGACTCGACCTGAACCTGGTGGTCGCCCTGCGCGCGCTGCTGGAGGAACGCAATGTGACGCGGGCCGGTGAACGCGTCGGGCTGAGCCAGCCGGCGATGAGCGCGGCGCTTTCCCGGCTGCGGCGCCACTTCGACGACGAACTGCTCTCGCGGACCGGCAACGCCTACGAGCTGACGCCGCTCGGGGTCGCCCTGCGGGACCGGAGCGTGACGGCCTGCGACCTGCTGGAGCGGGTGTTCTCCAGCCAGGCCGACTTCGATCCGGCCTCCGAGACCCGCGAGTTCACGTTGCTCGCCTCGGACTACGGGGCGGCGGTGTTCGGCGCGCCGCTCGCCCGCGCGCTCCATCACGAGGCGCCGGGCATCCGGCTCACGTTCCGGCACATGCAGCCGTCCGTCGAGGAGAACCCGGCGACGGTGCTGAGCACGATCGACGGGCTGCTGCTGCCGCACGGGATCATCGACGGTTTTCCCGCGGTCGACCTCTTCCAGGACCGGTGGCTGTGCATCGTCGCCGACGACCATCCGGACGTCGGTGCGGAGATCAGCCTCGACCAGCTGGCGGAGCTGCCGTGGGCGGTGTACCAGCGGCCCTACGACGCGCCGGTCGCACGGCAGCTCAGCATGCTCGGGATCAGCCCCCGGGTGGAGGTGTCCGTGCAGACGTTCCAGCTGCTGCCGCACATGGTGGAGGGGACGCGGCGGGTCGCGATGATCCAGGAGCGGCTGGCTCGGCGGGCGGTGCGGGCGGCGGCGGTACGGGTGCTGCCGTGTCCGTTCGAGGCGGTGCCGGTGCAGGAGGCCATGTGGTGGCATCCCGTTCACGCGCAGGACGCGGCGCATATCTGGCTTCGGGAGAAGGCGGCGGAGGTGGGGGCCGGGTTGACGTGAGTGCCGCGACGATGTGAGTGCCGCGGAGATGCGAGTGCCGAGAAGGGTTGTGGGCGGGTGCGGGCGCGCTGTGGCTGGTCGCGCCCGCGCGGCGGAGCCGCACATCGATACAGCCCCGCGCCCCTACGGGGTTGCGGCTAGGCCAGTTGCTCCGGCAGCGGGTGCGCGTCCACCGAGGCCGCCCGCCGTCGTGAAGCCCATAGACCCCCCGCCACCAGGGCTGCTGCCGCGCCCAGAATCCCGATTGCCCCCGCCAAACTCCCCACCGCCGACTCCGCCGCCAGCAGCACCAGCGGGCAGACGAACTCTCCGCCGAAGAAGGCCGCCATGAACAGGCCCGTTCCACGGCCCCGGTCCTCGAAGGCCAGGCGGGACATGGCGCTGGTCAGCAGGGCCGGGAGCAGCATGCCCGTGCCGACGCAGTTGATCACCGCTCCGACCACCAGCACGGGCGCGTTCCCGGCCAGGAACATCACGCCGAACCCCACGGCGCACACCGCCAGGACCGTCGGCAGCAAGGGATCCGGCGCGCGCTTCAGGCGGGCGAAGGTGATCGCGCCGCCCACCGTCGCCGCGCTGGCGATCGCCGTCGCCAGACCGATGACGCCGGAGTTCTTCACGCCGAGGTCGTCGAGCAGGTACGACATCTCGACCGGGACGGTGTAGAAGACCATCGCCCCGAAGAAGGTCAGGGCGCAGATGCCGCCCAACTGCCGCAAGGGGAAGGGGCGTCGGACCTCCGTCGGGGCAGGCGTGTGCGTGGTCGCCGGGGTGGGCAGTGCCGTGGCCATCAGCGGGGCCAGCACCAGGCTGACGGCGTACACCCAGAACGGGATGCGCCAGCCCGCCGAGCCGGCCGCGCCGCCGAGCACGAAGAAGACCGTGGCCGAGGCGGAGGCGCACATGGTCTGCAGGGCCAGGTACTTCACGCGCCGCCGACCGGAGTAGTAGTCGCCGATCAGGGTGGTGCAGCACGTCATGATCGCGGCCTCGGCGACGCCGACCAGGGCGCGGCTGGCGATGATCGCGCCCAGGGAGCTCAGCCAGAGCGGGGCCGTACCGAAGACGGCGTACAGCAGCGTCGCCACGACCAGCAGCCGCTTGCGGCCCAGGCGGTCCACGATCACCCCGGCGAAGGGGGCGAGCAGGGCGAGGGACAGCGCCGGGACGGTCAGGGCGAGTGGGACGAGGGCCTTGGCGCCGGGGACGGAGTCGAAGTGGTCCTGCATCTTCGGCAGGACCGGTGCGATCAGGACCGCGCCCAGGATCGGCAGGCAGCTGCCCGCCATCAGCAGGGTCACCCGCAGACGGTGGGCCGGGCCCGAGACGGCCACGGGGGAGGCCGTGTCGTCGTCGGGCACGGTGACGGACGGCGGCGGGACGGAACCGGGCATGGCGACTCCAGGGGACGGACGGGGAGCGGGCATGCCTGTCACGGGCGCCGACGGCGCGCGGCATGCTGGAAGTACGGACGACTATGGGTCGTCCGATGCCCGCCCGCCATCCTCCGGGCGATCCGAATCCCGTATAGGGGCCCATCCATGGCATGGATGGGCGTTTGATCGTTCAAACAGGGGAGTGGTCGTCCTGCGGCTCCTGCGAGTCCTGCGACTTCTACGAGTCCTGCGATTCCTACGACAGTGCCGCCGCCGTCACCGCCGTGGCCGTCACCGTGTTGTCGCACTCGGCGAACACCCCGTCGTCCAGGGCGACTTGGTGCGCACCGGCGCCCGGCAGCCCCACCACGAGCGTCGGGTACGTCACCGGCTGCGCGCCCGACTTGCAGTAGCCGTCGGCCTCGCCCTGCACCTGGACGAACGTCAGCTTCACCCGTGCCGTACCGCCCGGGGCGAGGCGGATCACGGGGGCGGGGCCGACGGGGGTCACCTTCAGCGGGGCGTTGTGCTCGGGGGAGCCGTTGGCCGCTCCGGCCACCGTGGGGTGGCCCTGGAGGAGGCAGGGGTGGGTGGAGGTGTTGGTGAACTCGACGATCGCCGCGCCCGTCCCGGTGCCGGCCGGGCGGTCGGCGGCCTGGTGCGCGGTGGCCTCCAGCGCGGAGGCCGTGCAGGTCTTGGCCTTCGTGCCGGTGGTGCCGGAGATGGGAGAGGCGGACGCGGTGGGCTTGGGGGCCGTGGAGGACGGGGCCGTGGACGGCGATGAAGCGGAGGACGGCGTGGACGGCGTGGACGGTGAGGAGGCCGACGACGGTGCCTTGCTGGTCGGGGCCGTCGAGGAGGATGTGGTGCCGGAGGCGGTGTCGCTGCTCTGGCAGGCCGAGAGCGACAGGGCGGCCGAGAGCGCGGCGACGGCCAGTGCGGTCTTGCGGATGCTGACGTACGGCATGAGGTCCCCCGAGGTCTGATACGCGGCGCCGGTCTCCGCCGGCGCTCGCCGATGGAGACCGGACGGCCTCACGTGGGGTTCCCCTGTGCGTCAGCTGTGACGCGGCGGTGACGAGATCATCGTCGCTCCAAGACCTTGGTCATCGGATCGCCGTGGCCGCCGCCGCTTCCTCCTCCTTCTCGATGCCCACCGTCGCGTCCTGGTCGCCCTTGCCGCGCAGGGCGACCACGCTGAGCAGGCAGCACGCCAGGGCGGCGATGCCGCAGACGACGTAGCCGATGGCGTAGCCGTTGCCGAGGGCCTCCAGGGCGATGGGGACCGCGCCACCCGGCGGGGAGGTCGGCGGGACCGAGTTGGAGGCGAGCGGGCCGCCCTCGGCCGCGACCTGTCCGGCCGCCGCCTTGATCTGGGCGGAGAGGTCCGAGGAGGCGAGGTTCCGGGTGAACTCGTCGGCCGCGCGGCTCAGCGCGATCGCGCCGATGACCGCCGGGCCGAGCGTGAAGCCGAAGTCGCGCAGCAGGCTCGTCGAGGCGCTGGCCATGCCCGCGTAGTGGACCTCCACGGTGTTGACGGCGGTCGCGGTGATGGAGGAGACGGTGAGCGCGAAGCCGATGCCGACCAGGCCGATGGGGAGGATGAGCGAGGTCAGCGCGCGGTCGTGGACCGAGAGCGTCGCGGCGACGAAGTCACCGGCCGCCATCAGCGCGAGTCCCGCGCCGAGCACCCAGCGGGGGCTCACCCGCTCCAGCAGCCGGGAGATCAGCGGCATCAGCAGCAGCGTCCAGGCGTTGAGGATGATGAAGGCGAACGAGCCGCGCAGGGGGCTCTGGTGCTGGATCGGGCCGAGCCGGATGCTGGTGGCGTAGGCGGTGCCGAGGTAGCTGAACATGCCGACCACGGCGACGAACGACGCCACCGCGAACGCCCGGTTCCTGAACAGGTCGAGCCGGAGCAGCGGGGCGGCGGCCCGGTGTTCGGCCAGCAGGAACAGCCCGATGAACAGGGCCGCGACCACGTACGCGATCACCACGGGTGTGGCCGTCCAGCCGTCCGCCGGGCCCTGGATCACCGCGTACAGCAGGGCGAACATGCCGATGCCGATGGTGATCTGGCCGGCGAGGTCGAGTGAACGGCCTTCCGGGGCGCTGGAGTTCTGTGCGAAGAACTGGCTGAGAAGGGTGCTGACCAGGGCGAGGCCGGTCACCACGATGAACGCCCAGCGCCAGGAGCCGTAGTTGCCGGTGATGCCGCCGAGGACCGGGGCGACGAAACCGCCGCTGGACAGGGCGGCCGCCCAGATCGTGATCGTACGGGCGCGGTCGCGGGCGGAGTGGGTGCCCGCGGCGATCATCGCGAGCGAGGTCGGGAAGAGCGCCGCCGCGCCCAGGCCGGCGATGGCCTGGCCCACCCAGAGCATGTGGATGCCGGTGCTGGCGGCGGCCAGCGCCTCGCCGGCCACCAGCAGACCGCCGCCGCCGACCAGCAGCCGCTTGCGGCCGAAGAGGTCGCCGAGGACGCCGAAGGTCAGCTCCAGGACGGACACGGGCAGCAGGAAGGCGTCCGAGATCCAGGTCAGCTGGGAGCCGACCGGATGCAGGTCCTCCTGGAACAGGCCGTTGAGCGTGGCCGGCATGGCGAGGGCGATCTGGGCCAGGCAGACCGCGAAGCAGCCGGCGACCAGGGCGCCGACGGGCAGGCCGCCGGACGCCGGCTCGGCGGCGGTGGACCCGGGTTGGGTGTGCGTTTCGGTGGACACGAGGGGCTCCCCTTTGAGCGGGTGTACGGGGGACGACGGCGCCGTGAAACGCTGCGAATGTAGGGCGTTTTTTCAACGGCGGTCAATAGCATGCCCAACATTGGGGAGTCCGGTCAGGTCGCGCTGCCTGGTCGGCGGATGCTGAGGGAGCGTTCCGTCACCCGGGCCAGATGCCGGGTGAAGGTCTCGCGGGTGTCCGGGGTGAGGGTGCGCAGGGCGATCAGAGCGGTGATCACGACATCGCACAGTTCGGCCTGGACGTCTTCCCAGGTGTGGCTGGCGCCCTTGCGCGGGTTCTGGCCGGTCGCGCCGATCACCGCCTCGGCGACCTCGCCGACCTCCTCGGACATCTTCAACACGCGCAGCAGCAGGCTCTCGCGGCCGCCGTGCCGACGACCCTCTTCCAGCCAGGCCCACAGGGCGTCGACGCAGGACCAGAGGTCGTCGGGGGAGGGGAGGCCGTCCGTGGAGGGGACGCCGTCGGGCGAGGGCAGGCCGCCGGTGGAGGGGCTGTGATCAGTCATGGGCGCAACCCTGCCCCAGCGGGTCACTCCCCGGACAGCGGCTCCTGCGACTCGAACCGGTCCTCCGACGCCTCGTCCTGCTCCGGCTTGCGCAGCCGCTTGTTCCGCGCCCCCACGACCAGAGCCGTCGCCGCCGCCGTCGCGCCGAGTGCCGCCGGGACCATCCAGCCGCGGTCCACCACATGGCCCAGCGCGTGGTCGAGGGAGAGTCGGCCCGGTCCGGTGACCGCCAGTCCGGCCGCGGCGAGGCCCAGCGTGGCCGCGTACTCGAAGCCGCCCTCCTGGTTGAAGAAGCCGTTCGGCGCGTGCACCGCGGACGCCCCCGCCATCGCGCCGGCCGCCGCCGCGCCCGCCGCCGGTGTCGCGAGGCCCAGCGCCAGCAGGGTGCCGCCACCGGCCTCGGCGAGCCCCGCCGCCGTGGCGCTCGCCTTGCCCGGCGCATACCCGACGGACTCCATGAACTGCCCGGTGCCCTCGATGCCGTGGCCGCCGAACCAGCCCAGCAGCTTCTGCGCGCCGTGGGCCGCCAGCACGCCACCGGTGCCCAGCCGGAGCAGCAGCAGGCCCAGATCACGACGGTCGAATGCACTCACGATGACTCCCGGGGCAGGCAACAGGTCGGTCCCCTCCGCGTATCCACCGTCGCATCGCCGACACCCGCTCAGCCTGTTCGCGCGGCCGTTCGGGTGGCGGCCCCGGGGGGACGGTGTGAGTCTGACTGCCATGACGATTCAGCCCGCCAAACTCAGCGACCCGGCGGTCCGCGCGTTCGTCGCCGCCGTCAACGCCCATGACCGCGAGGCGTTCCTGTCACTGCTCACCGACGACGCGACGATGTCCGACGACGGCTCCGACCGCGACCTCGGCGAGTGGATCGACCGCGAGATCTTCTCCTCCAACGGCCATCTGGACGTCGACAACGAGTCCCAGGGCGGCCGCGCGCTGATCGCGAACTACCGCAACGACACCTGGGGCGAGATGCGCACCCGGTGGAGCTTCGAGGTCACCGAGGACGGCCGGATCTCCCGCTTCGAGACCGGGCAGGCGTAGCGCACCGCTTGTGCCGACCCTTGTTCGACCCCTTGTGCTGAAGTGCGCTCCAACTCCTAGGGTCCGTGGGCATGGAGACGAACAGGACACTGGGCCGCAGCGGTATCCGAGTAAGCGCTCTCGGCTTCGGCTGCTGGGCCATCGGCGGGGAGTGGCAGGACACCGACGGGCAGCCGCTCGGCTGGGGCAAGGTCGACGACGAGGAGTCCGTACGGGCGATCCGGCGCGCCCTCGACCTCGGTGTGACCTTCTTCGACACCGCCGACACCTACGGCGCCGGGCACAGCGAACGGGTCCTCGGGCGCGCCCTCGGCAAGCGCCGGGACGACGTGGTGATCGCCACCAAGTGGGGCAACCTCTTCGACGAGGACACCCGCACCCGTACCGGCAGCGACGACTCCCCGCAGTACGTCCGTCGCGCCCTGACCGCCTCGCTCCGGCGCCTGGACACCGACCACGTCGACCTCTACCAGCTGCACATCTCCGACGCCGATCCCGAGCGGGCCGCCGAACTCCGCGAGTCCTGTGAGGAGTTGGTGGGTGAGGGGCTGATCCGCGCCTATGCCTGGAGCACCGACGACCCCGCCCGGGCCGCCGTGTTCGCCGAGGGGGAGCACTGCACGGCCGTGCAGCACGCGCTCAACGTCTTCCAGCCGGCACCCGACATGCTCGCCCTGTGCGACGAGCTGGACCTCGCCAGCGTCAACCGCAGCCCGCTCGCCATGGGGCTGCTGTCCGGCAAGCACCGCAGCGGGCAGGCGCTGGAGGCGGGGGACATCCGCAGCCGGCCGCCCGCCTGGCTCCCCGGCTTCACGGAGAACGGCGGCGCCGACGAGGACTGGGTCGCCCGCGTGGACGCGCTGCGGGACGTACTGACCAGCGACGGCCGTACGCCCGCGCAGGGCGCCCTCGCCTGGATCTGGGCCAGCAGCCCCCGCACGGTCCCCATCCCGGGCTTCCGCTCGGTCCCCCAGGCCGAACAGAACGCGACCGCCCTCGAAAAGGGCCCCCTCACCCCCACCCAACTGGCAGAGGTCGACACGATCCTCGGGAGGTGAGCAGTCCCGGCCGCGCGGACCCCGAGCCGGCCGTCGCCTCCTCGCCACACCCGGCGTGGCCGACAGCGCCGGCCCCGGCAGCCCGCGTTCCTGACCTGCTTGGTGAGCGCCGACCGCAGGATGGCAAGCCGGTCGCGGACCTTGCGGCGACGGGCGCCGGCGGCTCACCTCAGCCGCCGGGTGCGGCGGGCCGCAGCAGCCCGCGTTCTTGGTCCTGCTTGGTGAGCGGCCTTGGCCGCGCGGACGCCGAGCCGACTGCCATCTTCCGGCCGACCGGCACCGGCGGCAGCAGGATGCCGCCGGCCCCGGCAGCCCGCGTGCCTGACCTGCTTGGTGAGCGCCGACCGCGAGGCGCCGAGCCGGTCGCGGAAGCCTTGCTGCGACCGGTGGCCGGACGCGGCCGGGTGCCGTCGGGCTGCGGCCGCTCGTGTTGCGGGTTCGCCGCGTGAGCGCTCCGGACCGTGCGGCTGCCGAACCGGCCGCGGCCTTCCCGCGCCCGGCGGCCGTCCGGTCTTCACGCGTCCGGCGGCCGGCCGTCAGCCCCGGACGCCGGGTGCCCGGCGGGTCGTGCCGGGACGGCATCGCGGTCTGGCCGCACCGGACGGCCGTCAGCCTCCGGACACCCTGTGCCCCGCGGGCCGTGCCGGGATCGCAGCGCGGTCTGGCCGCACCGGACGGCCGGCTTCCAACGCGCCCTTCGAACACAGGCAGCCCGTCAGGACACGTACGACTGCTGTGCGTAGCGTCCGTCGCCCTGCTCCGTCAGGGTCAGGTGGCCCGCCTTGATGGTGGCCAGGCGAGGGGCTCGGCGGGCTATGGAGGAGTCGTGGGTGACCATGACGAAGGTCAGCCCGTGCTCGCGCCACAGCCCCTCCAGCAGGGCCATGATGTCGTCGCGGGTGCCCTCGTCGAGGTTGCCGGTGGGCTCGTCGGCCAGGAGCACCTTGGGCCGCTTGACCAGCGCGCGGGCGATCGCGACGCGCTGCTGCTGGCCGCCGGAGAGCTCGGCGGGCGCGTGACTGAGGCGTTCGCCGAGGCCCACCGAGCGCAGGGCCTCCGCCGCCCGATCCCGCCGCTCGGCGGGCTTCACCCCGAGGGGTACGAGGGCCGTCTCGACGTTCTCCTGGGCGGTGAGCGTCGGGATGAGGTTGAACGACTGGAAGATGATGCCGATGTTCTCGGCCCGCACCCGGGTCAGCTTGGTCTCGCCGATGCGGGCCAGGTCGACTCCGTCGAACTCGACGCTGCCCTCGGTCGGACGGTCCAGCCCGCCGATCATCTGCAGCAGCGTCGACTTGCCGCCGCCCGTCGGGCCCTGGATGACGAGCTGGTCGCCGTCCTCGATGGTGAGGTCGATGCCGCGCAGCGCCTCCACCGTCTCCTTGCCCCGCGTGTAACGCTTGGTGACGCCGGTGAGTCTGTACATGGGGTTCTCCACAGGAACGTAGGGGTGGGGCGCCGCGCCCGGGGGGAGGGAGAGGCGGCGCCCCGGCTTGGGGTGCGTTACGAGACGCTGCGCAGGGCGTCCGCCGGGCGCATACGGGAGGCGCGCCAGCCGCCCATCGCGCCGGCGATCAGCCCGCCGGTGACCGCCAGGGCCACCGCGAGGGCGATCGTGGTCAGGGAGACCGGGGCGGACAGGGCGATCTCCATGGTGGTGGAGGCCGACTGCCGGCCGGGTCCGCCCCCGCCCGGACCGCCGCCGGGTCCACCCGTGCCGCCGCCCGTGCCGCCGAGCTGCGCGGTCAGCTTCGGGCTGATCGCGGTGACCGCGTAGGCGGCCGCGAGACCGAGCGCGATACCGAGGGCCCCGCCGATCAGGCCGTTGACCATGGACTCGCCGACGACCTGCCGGGTCACCTTGCGGCTCGGCCAGCCCAGCGCCTTCAGCGTGCCGAACTCACGCACCCGGCGGGAGACGGCCGAGGAGGTCAGCAGCGCCGCCACCAGGAACGCCGCCGCCAGCACCGCGATCGACAGCCACTTGCCGACGCTGGTGGCCAGGTCGGACGCGGTGGACAGCGAACCGGAGACGGTGGACGCGAGGTCGGCGGACGTGGTGACCGTCGTGCCGGAGATGTTGGACTGGATCTCCTTCTTCACGGTGGAGATCTGCTGGGAGTCGGTGGCCTTGACGTAGATCGTGGTGACCTTGTTCTTCGCGTCGCCCAGCGTCTGCGCCTGCTTCAGCGGCAGGAAGACGTCGACGGTGGAATCGCCGCTGTCGGGTGTCGCGACGCCGATGACCGTGTACGTCGTGCCGGAGATCTTGAAGGTCGAGCCGACCTTGTACTTCTTGGACTTGGCGTACGAGGCGCTGACCACGGCGACCTTGGCGGTGGTCTGCGACGACGTGAACGTCTTCCCCGAGGTGATCTTCGAGGTGGCCAGCGGGCCGAGCTCCTGGTCGGTGACGTCGACGCCGGCCACCGAGTAGGAGTTGACGTCGAACGAGGCGCCGCCTCCCTGGACCTGCGGCTGGCTGCCGCCGTTGCTGCTGCCGCCGGGCCCGCCCTGCTGCTGGCTGCCGCTGCCGCTCGTGGAGCTCTTCGCCTTGCCCTGGGTGAAGGAGCCGTCGACCTTGGTCACGTTCAGGGTGAGCGCGCCGACCGCGGCGGACACGCCCTTCTGCGCGGCGACCTTGGCGACCAGGGAGGACGCCAGAGCCTGACCACCCTGGGTCATCACCCGGTCCGAGCTCTGCTTGGTGCTGCTGCTCGACTTGGCGTCGAACTGGAAGTTCGGGCCCTGGGAGCTGCCCGCCTTGGGCGCCGACTGCGCCTTCGCGACGGTCATGTCCGTCCCGAGACCGTACAGCGACTTGAGGACCTTGCCCTGGGCCTGAGTCATGCCGGCCGACACCGAGTTGACGGTGATCACCAGCGCGATACCGAGCGCCAGACCCATGGCGATGACCAGAGCCGCTTTCTTTCTGCGGCTCAGTTCGCGCTTGAGATAGATGCCAAACATCCCGTTCCTCGCAGGTTCTTGGCGCCCGCTGTGGGCGCTGCCACAAGTTATGGAGGAACCTTTGCGTCGCACTGAGTAAAGGATGTGTCCGAGCTGAGAAAGCGGGGGATGACTTCAAATTTTCGTAAGACAGGTAATTCCTGAGCAGGAGAGGGGCTACTGCCAGGAAACCCCTGTTGGGTGGGTGTTAGCGTCCCCGGATGCATGGTTCCTCCCCGCTCTCCCGGCGTGCCGCGCTGGGCCTTGCCGCCGCCGCGATTCCACTCGCCCCGGCGACCCCCGCACACGCCACGACCGTCGTCGGCGGTGCCCGTCTCGCCCGCGCCGGAATTCAGGGCACCGCACTGCCCCGAAAACTCACCGCCGCCGCGTGGCTGGTCGCCGACTGCGACAGCGGAGAGGTGCTCGCCTCCTTCAACGCGCACCGGCGTCTCGCGCCCGCGTCCACGCTGAAGATGCTCTTCGCCGACACCGTGGTGAAGAAGTTCGCCCCCACCGAGCGGCACACGGTCACCGACGCCGAGATCGCCGACGTTCCCTCCGGCTCCAGCCTGGTCGGCGTCAAAGCCGGGATCACCTACACCGTGGAGCAGTTGTGGCAGGGCGTCTTCCTCCGCTCCGGCAACGACGCCGTGCACGTCCTGGCCCACATGAACGGCGGTATCGCGAGGACGGTCGCTCAGATGCAGGCCAAGGCGGAGGACCTGCAGGCCCTGGACACCCATGTGGTCAGCCCCGACGGATTCGACCACAAGGGGCAGCTCTCCTCCGCCTACGACCTCACCCTCTTCGCCCGGCACGGCCTGAAGGACCCCGACTTCCGCGCCTACTGCCACACCAGGACCGCGGACTTCCCGGCCGGCGGCAGGAAGACCTTCCAGATCCAGAACACCGACCGCCTGCTCACGGGCGCGTGGGGCGTGAAGACGTACGACGGGCTGATCGGCGTCAAGAACGGTTACACCAGCAACGCCGGCAACACGTTCACCGGCGCGGCCACCCGCGGCGGCCGGACCCTGCTGGTGACCGTGATGCATCCGAGGAGCGGCTACAACGCCGTCTACGAGGAGACGGCCGCGCTGCTCGACTGGGGCTTTTCGAAGGGCGGTTCGGCGCCGGCGGTCGGCACGCTGGTCGAACCGCTCAGCGAGGGCGGGGCGAAGGCGGCGCGGGACGGGAAGACCGCTCACGGGTCGGCCGGGGCGCCGGGCGCGGCGGCGGGGGCGACCTCGTCCTGGAAGCTGCTGGAGGGGGCGGGCGGCACGGTGGCGCTGCTGGCGGGCGGGGCGTGGGCGCTGCGCCGACGGCGCAAGGGCGAGGCGGGGCAGGCCGGTTGACGTTCGCGGCAGCCGTTCCGACGCACCGGTGCGCACCCCGCGGTCCCACGCGGGATCCACCCCCACCCGGTGCGGTGGAACGGCTGCCGCCTCCCCCCTCGGTGTGGCCTGCGGAACTCCATCCCCCAAGTGTGAAGCTCCTGTGTAGGCGATTTGAGCATAGGCCTGCGACCGGCCGCAATGGTCCGGATGCAGAAATTCCGCTTGTAAGAGTTGACGAGTTGACGGTCGGTCGGCGCCGTCAGCCCCGCCCCACGTACGGCATCGCCGTGGCCAGCACCGTCGCGAACTGCACGTTCGCCTCCAGCGGCAGCTCCGCCATGTGCCGCACGGTGCGCGCCACATCGGCGACGTCCATCACCGGCTCCGGCACCACCGAACCGTCCGCCTGCAACGCCCCCGTCTCCATCCGCCGCGTCATGTCGGTCGCCGCGTTGCCGATGTCGATCTGCCCCACGGCGATCCGGTACGGCCGCCCGTCCAGGGACAGCGACTTGGTCAGGCCGGTCAGCGCGTGCTTGGTCGCCGTGTAGGCGACGGACAGCGGCCGGGGCGTATGCGCCGAGATCGAGCCGTTGTTGATGATCCGTCCGCCCTGCGGGTCCTGCTGCTTCATCTGCCGGAAGGCTGCCTGCGCGCACAGGAACGCCCCATTGAGGTTGGTCTCCACCACATGCCGCCACGCCTCGTACGGCAACTCCTCCACCGGCACCCCGCCCGGCCCGAACGTCCCCGCGTTGTTGAACAGCAGGTCCACCCGCCCGAACCGCTCCACGGCGGCAGCGAACAGCGCGGCCACGTCCTCCGGTTGCGACACGTCGGTGCGTACGGCCAGCGAGGCCCCCTCGGCCACCAGCGCCGCCGTCTCCGCCAGCGTCCCGGGCCGCCGCCCCGCCAGCACCACCGACCAGCCCGCCCGCGACAGCTCCACGGCGACCGCCCGTCCGATCCCGGACCCCGCACCGGTCACCACAGCGGTCTTCGATTCCCTCTGCGTCATGTCCGGCAGCGTAGGCGAGCGTCCGGCGCGTGGAACCGGTCCATCCGCATCCGGGTGTCGTGGACCCGACAAAGCGTGTCGCCCCGGTCCCGCCGCCCGTCCGCTCCCTCAACTGTGGCGGGAGGACTGAATGACCATCACCACACGCCGCTCGCGCTGGCACGCCCCCGAGTACCGCGCCGCCCCCGGCAGCTCGGCCGGCGCCGCTTCCTGACCCTGACCGCGGCCGCCGCGGCCCTCGCCTTCACCGTCGACCTGCCCGCGACCGGCACCGCGGCGGCCGCCACACGCGTGCTCCCCGACCTCTACGACCACGGGACCGAGACCCTCGACGACTACCGGCTGCGCTACGCCCTCTACCGCTCCGACCCCGACCTGCGCGCCGCGCACGCCGCGCACCCCTTCGTCGTCACCTGGGACGACCACGAGACCGACAACAACTACGCCGGTTCGATCCCCGAGGACGGCACCCCGCCGGCCGACTTCCTGCTGCGCCGGGCCACCGCCTACCGCGCCTACTGGGAGAACCAGCCCCTGCGCGCCCCGCAGCTGCCCGTCGGCCCCGACGCCCGGCTCTACCGGCGGCTGCGGTGGGGCCTGCTCGCCCAGTTCGACGTCCTCGACACCCGCCAGTACCGCTCCGACCAGGCCTACGGCGACGGCAAGCACGTCCCCGGGCCCGAGTCCGAGGACCCGGCCCGCACCATGACCGGCGCCGCCCAGGAACGGTGGCTGATCGACGGCTGGAGGGCCTCCAGGGCGCTGTGGAACGTCGTACCGCAGCAGTCGCCAACTTGATGGTGCTCAGCGGCGATGTGCACGTGGCGTACGCCTTCGACATCAAGGACGACTTCGACGACCCGTCGTCGCACACCCTGGGCACCGAGATCGTGACCACCTCGATCGCCAGCGGCCAGGACGGCACGGAGAAACCCGCGAACTGGGACACGTACATGACCGCCAACCCGCACTTGAAGTTCTACGACGGCCGGCGCGGCTATGTGAAGGTCACGCTGGACGAGACGGCGGCGCGGGCCGACTTCAAGGCCGTGCCGTACGTGACCACGACCGGCGCGCCCGTCTCCACCGCGGCCTCCTTCGTGACGGAGGTGGGCGCGCAGGGGCTCAAGCCGGCGTGAGGGCCGGGTCCGGCGCGCCGTCCTCCCCCGGGTAGCGGACGCCGACGCGCTCACGGATCGCGTCGAGCGTCCGCATCACGGCGAGGGAGCCGTCGAGCGGCACGAGCGGCGACTCGGTCTCACCGGCCCGCAGCGCGCGCATGACCTCGCGGGCCTCGTGCCTGAGACTGTTGCGCGGCCCGTCCGCCGGGTCGGCGGCGAACTCCTCCGGGTCGCGGCCGTCGCGGTGCAGCACGAACCGGTCCGGGAAGAAGAAGCCGTGCGGAATGTCGATGCGACTCTGCGAGCCGGTGACGGAGGCCGAGGTCGCCGTACCGCCGACGATGGAGCAGTGCACCGAAGCGAGAGCGCCGCTCTCGAAGGAGAGCAGTGCACCCGTCTGGAGATCGACGCCCTCGTCGGAGAGCACCGCTCTCGCCGTCACGTCCGACGGCTCGCCGAGCAGCAGCTGCGCGAACGACACCGGATAGACCCCGAGATCCAGCAGCGAGCCGCCGCCCTGCAGGGGGTCGCGCAGCCGGTGCGAGGGAGGGAAGGGTCCTGCCAGCCCGAAGTCGGCCTGTACATGGCGCACTTCACCGATCGCTCCGTCGTCGACCATCCGCTTTAGCCGCCGCACCAGCGGATTGCAGTACATCCACATCGCTTCCATCAGGAAGCTCCCGCGCTCCCGCGCCAGCGCGACCAGCTCCTCGGCCTCGCGCGCGTTCAGCGTGAACGCCTTCTCGCACAGCACGTTCCGCCCGGCCTCCAGGCACAGACCGGCGGCCGCCCGGTGCGCCGAGTGCGGGGTGGCGACGTACACGACATCGATGTCCGCGTCAGCGGCGAGTGCGGCCCAGTCGCCGTAGGCCCGCTCGATGCCGAAACGCTCCGCGAACGCCTTCGCCGACGCCTCGGTCCGCGAGGCCACCGCCACCACCTCGGCGTCCGGCAGATCGACCAGATCCGCCGTGAACGCGGCCGCGATCCCACCGGTCGCCAGGATGCCCCACCGCACACTCTCCGCCGTCATGCCCGCCCCACCATCGCTCGTGCGATCCTCGCCACTGTGTACGAGCTGAGAGCATAGGTGGCGTATCGATCGGAAAGGGAGGGGCATATGGCCGAGCAGGGGGCCTCGACACCACAGATCACACAGGCGGCCGGAGCGGAAGCGGAACCGGCCGCCGTCCGCGCCGTGCGCCGGACCGGTCTGCTCGTCACCTTCATCCTGGGCGGCCTCACCGCCACACCCCCGCTGGCGATGGACATGTACCTCCCCTCGCTGCCCGAGGTCACCCACGCCCTGCACGCCCCCGCCGCCACCGTCCAGCTCACCCTGACCGCCTGTCTGCTCGGCATGGCGCTCGGACAGCTGGTGGTCGGCCCGATGA
The DNA here is from genome assembly GCF_053593695.1 of Streptomyces sp. NPDC002144. NCBI lineage: Bacteria > Bacillati > Actinomycetota > Actinomycetes > Kitasatosporales > Streptomycetaceae > Streptomyces > Streptomyces sp. NPDC002144. The sequence continues at coordinate 123,278 of NZ_JBSFDB010000028.1, read as the reverse complement.
GCGACAAATGGGGCCGCCGCCGCCCGCTGCTCACCGGCCTCGCGGTGTACGTCCTCGCCACCGCCCTGTGCGCGTTCGCGCCGAACGTCGAGGTCCTGGTCGCCTTCCGGCTGGTGCAGGGCCTCGCGGGCGCGGCGGGCATAGTGATCGCCCGGGCGGTCGTGCGCGACCTGTACGACGGCACGGCGATGGCCCGCTTCTTCTCCACCCTGATGCTGATCTCCGGGGTCGCCCCGATCGTCGCGCCGCTGATCGGCGGACAGATCCTGCGGGTGACGGACTGGCGCGGGGTGTTCGTGGTCCTCACCGTCGTGGGCCTGCTGCTCGGCGCGCTGGTGTGGACACGGCTGCCCGAGACCCTGCCGCGCGCCGAGCAGCACGCGGGCGGTGTCGGCGAGGCCCTGCACTCGATGCGCCGGCTCCTGGCCGACCTGCCCTTCACCGGCTTCATGCTGGCGGGCGGCTTCGCGTTCGCGGCGCTGTTCGCGTACATCTCGGCCTCCCCCTTCGTCATCCAGGACATCTACGGCGCCTCCCCGCAGACCTTCAGCCTCCTGTTCGGTCTGAACTCGGTCGGGCTCGTGATCGTCGGGCAGATCAACGGCAAGGTGCTGGTGGGGAGGGTCAGCCTGGAGAAGGCCATGGGCGTGGGCCTGGCGGTGGTGATCGCTGCCGCGACCGCCCTGCTGCTGATGTCGACCGGCGCCCTGGGCGCGGTGGGCCTCGCCCCCGTCGCCGCCGCGCTCTTCGTCCTGATGTCGGCGATGGGCGTGACACTGCCCAACGCCCAGGCGCTCGCGCTGATGCGCACCCGGCACTCCGCCGGCTCCGCCTCCGCGCTGCTCGGCACCTCCTCCTTCCTCATCGGCGCCGTCGCCTCCCCGCTGGTCGGGATCGCCGGCGAGCACACGGCCGTACCGATGGCCGTCGTCCAACTGGCGGCCGCACTGGTGGCCCTGGCCTGTTTCATGGGAATGTGCCGTCCCTGGAACACACGTGCGGATACGGAGGGAGCAGGGAGCTGAGCGCGCCGAGACTGCGCGGCGACACCGCGGAACGGGCCGGACTCGATCCCGTGGAGCTGCGTCACCTCGTCCAGGAGGTCAGCGACCTCACCACCGGGGCACGCCCCTGGGCCGCGGGCACCGTCGTGGTCGCCGGACGCGGGCCGGTGATCGCCGTCGAGGAGGCGGCGGGGTGGGCCGTCCGGTACTCCGGCTACGACGAGGAGACCGACGCGGGCATCGAACTGGCGGCCGCGAAACGCGTCCCGATGACCGTCGGCACGCCCTTCGACCTGGCCTCCCTCACCAAGCTGTTCACCTCCGTCGCCGCGGTCCAGCAGATCGAGCGGGGCACCCTCGGCATCGACGCCCGGGTGGGCGCCTACCTGCCGGAGTTCCGGGCGGCGGCACGGCACGGGATCACCGTGCGGGAACTGCTCACCCACACCTCGGGGCTGCGGCCCGAACTGCCGCTGCACGACTGCGCGGACGACACCGAGCGCATGGCGATGCTGCAGGCCGAGGCGCCGATCGGCGTGCCCGGCACCTACACCTACTCCGACCTCAACATGCTGCTCCTGCAGTACGTCCTGGAACGCGTCACCGGCCGCACGCTGGACGTCCTGGTCCACGAGGGCATCACCAGGCCGCTGGGCATGACGTCCACCGACTTCGGCCCCTGCCCCGGAGCGGCGGCGACCGAGGACCAGCGGCGGCCGTGGGCCAAGGCGGACCGGGGGATGCTGCGGGGCGTCGTCCACGACGAGAACGCGTGGGCGCTCGGGGGAGTGGCCGGCCACGCCGGGCTCTTCTCCACCGCCCGCGACCTCGCGGTGTTCTGCCGCACCCTGCTGGCCGGCGGCTCCTACGGCCCCGCCCGCATCCTCGGCCCGGACTTCGTGGAGCTGCTGCTGACGCCCCCCGGCCTGGGCTTCGCGGTGGACCAGCCCTGGTTCATGGGCGAACTGGCGGGACGCGGGGCGGCGGGCCACACCGGCTTCACGGGCACGTCGCTGGTCCTGGACCCGGCGACGGACACCTTCCTGGTGCTGCTGGCGAACACCGTCCACCCCCGCAGACGGCAGCCGGACAGCAGACCGCGGGCGGCCGCGGCCACCCGGCTGGCACGGGCCGTACGAGGTATCGGACCGGTCGCCAGAACCTGAGAGAATCCCCCGGTGAACGCCCCCGAATCCCCGGCCGAGACCCTCCGCTCCACCCTCGCCGCGCTCCTCGACGGCCTGCCGCCCAGGCAGGCCGCGAACGCCGTCGACCGGCTGATCGCGAACTACCGGGGCGCCACCCCCACCGACGCGCCCATCCTGCGCGAGGGTGCCGACGTGGCCGCCTACGCCGCGTACCGGATGCCGGCGACCTTCGAGGCGGTACGGGCGGCCCTGGACGCCTTCGCGGCGGCCGTGCCCGGGTTCATGCCCGCCACCCACACCGACGTCGGCGGGGGCACCGGGGCCGCCACCTGGGCCGTCAGCGCCACCTGGGCCGGCGAGCGCGACATCGCCGTGCTGGACTGGTCCGAACCCGCCCTCGCCCTCGGCGAGGAACTCGCCGCCGCCAACCCGGCGCTGCGGGGCGCCCGTTGGCAGCGCTCCCGGATCGGAGCGGCGCTCACCCTCGAGAGCACCGATCTCGTCACCGTCTCCTACGTCCTCAACGAACTCACCGAGTCCGACCGCGCCGCCCTCGTCGACGCCGCCGCGGCAGCCGCCCGGGCCGTCGTGATCGTCGAGGCCGGCACCCCCGCCGGATACGCCCGCGTCATCGAGGCCCGCCGGCGGCTGACCGACGCCGGCTTCCAGGTCGCCGCGCCCTGCCCGCACAGCGCCGCCTGCCCGATCGCCCCCGGCACCGACTGGTGCCACTTCTCCGCCCGGGTCAGCCGCTCCTCCCTGCACCGCCAGGTCAAGGGCGGCTCCCTGGCGTACGAGGACGAGAAGTTCAGCTACGTCGCCGCCACCCGTCTGCCCGCCGCCCCCGCCCCCTCGCGGGTGATCCGGCGCCCGCAGATCAGGAAGGGCCAGGTCCTCCTCGACCTGTGCGAACCCGACGAACAGCTGCGCCGCACCACCGTCACCAAACGCCACGGCGACCTCTACAAGGCGGCCCGGGACGCCGACTGGGGCGACCCCTGGCCGCCGGACGCCGCACGGCCGTAGAAACGCGACCCGATACCGTCGGACCATGGTCAAGAAGTCCCCGCCCGACTCCGCCCGCCGCAGCGAGAAGTCCCGTCGCGCGATCTACGACGCCGCGCTCGCCCTCGTCGCGGAGGTCGGGTACCCGAGGACGACCGTCGAGGGGATCGCCGCGCGGGCCGGTGTGGGCAAGCAGACCATCTACCGGTGGTGGTCCTCCAAGGCGGAGGTCCTGCTGGAGGCGTTCCTGGACCTGGGCGAGCGGACCGCGCGGGAGGCCGGGCAGGAGCCCTGCACGATCCCGGACACCGGCGACCTCGCCGCCGACCTCAGGGCCGTACTGCGGGCGACCGTGGACGAACTGCTCGCCCCCCGCTTCGACGCCCCCTCCCGCGCGCTCGCCGCCGAGGGACTCGTCAACGAACGGCTCGGCCGTGAATTCGTCGCCAAACTGCTCGAGCCGCAGCTGCGGTTGTACGTCGAGCGGCTGCGCTCGGCCCAGGACGCCGGGCAGGTCCGCGCCGACGTCGACCCGCGCATCGCCCTGGAACTCTTCGTCTCACCCCTCGCCCAGCGCTGGCTGCAGCACACCGGCCCGATCTCCCACGCGTACACCGACACCCTCGTCGACTACGCCCTGTACGGCATCGCCCCCCGTCGACAGGGGCCCCGTCCCCCCGAAGCGGAGGAAGATGGGACCATAGGGCATGCTGTTCCGCACGACAGCGAGGCGAGGGGATAGATGAGCGCGGAGTTCGGCGGCCGCACCGGCCGGCAGGGCAAACTCTCCCAGTGGCTGCGCGGACGCCGCCCCAAGGAGGACGGCGCCGACGACGGCGGCCGTGAGGCCCTGCTGCTGGCCGCCGCCGGGGCGGGCCTGCCGCTCGCGCCCGCCGCCCACCCCGCCCCCGGCTACCGCTGCTCCTGCGACCGCGTGGGCTGTCCCACGCCCGCCCGCCATCCCGTGTCCTTCGCCTGGCAGACGCAGTCCACCACCGACCGCGCCCAGATCGAGCGCTGGGCCCGCCACCAGCCGCAGGCCAACTTCATCACCGCGACCGGCATGGTCCACGACGTCCTGGACGTACCGCTGGAGGCCGGCCGGGAGGCGCTGGCGCGGCTGCTGGACGCCGGCGTCGAGGTCGGCCCGGTCGCCGAGAGCGACGACGGCCGGCTGCTGTTCTTCACCCTCACCCGGGGCACCCCCGAGGACGAGGACGAGTGGTGGCCCTGCGAGCTGGACTGCCACCCCGAGACCATGGACGAGCACCACGGCCTGCGCTGGCACTGCCGCGGCTCCTACGTCCTCGTACCGCCCGCCCGGCTCCCCGGCGACCAGGGTGTGCACTGGGTGCGCGGCCCCGAGCACCCGCTGCCCGACCCGCTGACCCTCCTGGAAACCCTCACCGACGCCTGCGCCCGCCACGCCGGCGAGGCCGCCGACCACGCGAACACGGCCTGGCCCCTGCGCCACTGAGCGGCCACTGGGCGCCATTGAGTGGCCGGGGCGGTCCTAGGAGCCCTGGGCCGAGGTCAGGCCCTCCAGGCGGGAGACCAGCGACACCGGGCCGCTGCCCTTCGGGTCCACGGCGACCCCGTTCGAGACGAACTCCATCGTCAGCGACTGCTTGATCTCGCCGCTCGTCAGCGCCTGCACGCTCGCGTTCGGCGTGGGGATCGAGGCGTCCGCCGCGGCGGTCTCCTTCTCGTAGCGGCGGGTGGTGAAGAACACCAGCGCGCCGCCGTCCGCCGTGCGCAGCGCCAGCGGGGCGTAGTCGCCGCTGGTCAGCGGTTCGTCGATGTACTGCGTGACCAGGCCGGGCTTCTTCGCGTCCTTCGCCCGGTCGGCCCGCCAGCCACTGGTGTGCGGTCCGTCGGCGAAGGTCTTCCCGCCGTTCTTCAGGTACGCGGTGTAGGTGCGGCTCATGTCCTGGGGCGCGACGGCCAGTTGGGCGGAGTCCGCGGGAACGGCCTGCGCCCACCCGTCCTTGTCCGTCCTGATCCGCGGCAGCGAGCCCGGGGTGATCAGCGTCAGGTACGCCACCTGGAAGGGCTCGGCCAGGCTGCCGCGGGTGAACACCAGCAGCCAGTGCAGGCTGCCGCCCTTGTTGCCCTTGGCCTCGGCGACGAACCAGCGCGGCCAGCCGGCCTTCTTGGGGATGATGAACGTCGCGTTCGTCAGCTCCAGCGGCGTGTGCGCGGGATTGCCGCCCGGGCTCGTCCTGTGACCGGCCTTCAGCCGGGCCGCGTCGATGTCCCCGAGGGCGCCGGTGACATGGGCGGCGTCCAGCGAACTGTCGTACGCCTTGTCCGCCTTGTTGTACGCGGCCGTGAACTGCGTCAGCGCCTTGGCGGCCTCCGCGCGGGTGGAGGAGGGGAGCACCTCGCGCTCCCCGTGCACCACCACGCACCCGCTCGCCGTGAGCGACAAAGCGGTCACCGTGGCCGCTATCAGTAGCCTCCGGTCAAGCCTGCGGAGCCTTCGAGGGCCGCGATCCCTGGTCATCAGGTGTCTTCACCTTCCCCTTCCCGGAGGCGAACCCTACCGGGGCGAAGAACACCGCGAGCGTCGGGATCAGGTACAGCAGCCACACCGTGACCTGGAGGACGGTCGGGTCGGGCTGGAAGTTGAACACGCCCTTCAGCAGGGTCCCGTACCAGCTGTCCGGCGGGATGGTGCCGGAGATGTCGAAGGCCACACTGGTCAGGCCGGGCAGGATGTCGGCCTCCTGCAGATCGTGGAAGCCGTACGCCAGTACGCCCCCTGCGACCACGACCAGCATGCCGCCGGTCCAGGTGAAGAACTTGGCCAGGTTGATCCTCAGCGCGCCCCGGTAGAACAGCCAGCCCAGGAGGACCGCCGTGGCCAGACCGAGCGCCACGCCGATCAGCGGCCGCGGGGTGCCGTCGCTCGCCGCGTGCACCGACGCCCACACGAACAGCGCGGTCTCCAGGCCCTCCCGGCCGACGGCGAGGAAGGCGGTGGCGACCAGCGCGCCCGTGCCCATCGCGAGGGCCGCGTCCAGCTTGCCGTGCAGTTCGGACTTCAGATGCCGGGCCGTGCGCCGCATCCAGAAGACCATCCACGTCACCAGGCCGACCGCGACGATCGACAGGGAGCCGCCGAGCGCCTCCTGCGCCTGGAACGTCAGCTCCTGGGAGCCGAACTCCAGGACGAAACCGAAGCCCATCGCGATCAGGACGGCGATGGAGATGCCGATCCAGATGGGCCGGATGGCGTCCCGGCGCTCCGTCTTGACGAGGTAGGCGATCAGGATGCAGACGACGAGGCTGGCCTCCAGCCCCTCGCGCAGGCCGATCAGATAGTTGGAGAACACGGGCTACGCCTCCTTGGCGAACAGCGTGCTGCCCCACCAGTCGTCCTGGTCGCGGACGCCCGGCGGGACGGCGAAGACCGCCGAACCCACGTGCTGGATGTACTCGTTGAGCGCGTCCTGCGCCGACAGCCTGCGCTGCAGCGGGATGAACCCCTTGCGCACGTCACGCTGGTAGGCCAGGAAGAACAGGCCCGCGTCCAGGCGGCCGAGGCCGTCGGTGCCGTCGGTGAAGGAGTACCCCCGGCGCAGGATGGTGATCCCGTCGTTGGAGTCGGGGTGCGCCAGCCGCACGTGCGCGGTGGGCTTCATCGCCTTCAGGAACGGCTCGTCGTGCTCCTTGGCCTTGCCGACCGGGGCGCCCTCGCCCTTGTCCCGGCCGAAGACGTCCTCCTGCTCCTGCAACGAGGTGCGGTCCCAGGTCTCGATGTGCATCCGGATGCGCCGGGCGACCAGGTAGGAGCCCCCGGTCATCCAGTCCGGCCCGTCCTTCTCGCCGACCCACACGAACTTCTTCAGCCGGTCGGTCTCCGTGCCCGCGATGTTGCGGGTGCCGTCCTTGAAGCCCATCAGGTTGCGCGGGGTCTGCGCGTCCGGGGTCGTGGAGGAGGTCTTGCCGAAGCCGAGCTGCGACCAGCGGATGTTGACCGTGCCCATGCCGATGCGGGCCAGGTTGCGGATCGCGTGCACCGCCACCTGCGGGTCGTCCGCGCAGGCCTGGACGCACAGGTCGCCGCCGGTGCGGGACTTGTCGAGGTTGTCGCCGGCGAACTGCGGGAGGTCCACCAGGGCCTCGGGCCGCTTGTCCGCGATCCCGAACTTCTCCCCGTACTTCTCGAACAGGGACGGACCGAAGCCGATGGTGAGGGTCAGCCGGGAGGGCTTCAGGCCCAGCGCCTCGCCCGTGTCGTCCGGCGGGGCCTCGGCCAGACCGCCGTACGCGCCCTCGCCGACCGCCTTCCCGGCCGTCATCCGGCGCGCGGCCTCGGTCCAGTCCTTCAGCATCCGCACGAACGCGGCGCGGTCCTCGGTCTGCACGTCGAACGTGGCGAAGTGCAGCCTGTCCTGGACCGGTGTGGCGATGCCCGCCTGGTTGGCGCCGTGGAAGGCGACCGCGGCGCCCGTCTCGGCGGCGGCCGGGTCCACGTCGTCGCCGACGCGGCTCATCGCGACCGCGCCGCCGGCCGCGGCGGCACCGAGCGCGAGGCCCGCGCCGCCCCAGCCGATCAGGGAACGCCGGGAGGGCTGTTTCTGCGCGGAGGTGTCCGCGGTGGTGGCTTCCTGAGTGTCCGTCATGGTCGTCTCGTCCCTACTTCACGACGGCGGCGGCGAGCTTGGACAGCGGCTCGGCGAGCGCGTTCACCGCGTCCGAGAGCTCCTTGCGCTGCTCCTTGGTGACGGTCGTGTACGACACGAAGCCGTTCTGCGCCTTGTCCTGCGCCTTGGTGGAGCGGTACTTGTCGAGCGTGGTGTTCAGCGCGGCGAACTGCGCGTCCAGCTCGGTGGTCAGCGCCTTGTCGTTCTTCTGCGCGACCGGCTTGAGCAGTTCGTACGCCTTCTGGGCGCCCTCGACGTTGGCCTTGAAGTCGCTCAGGTCGGTGTGCGAGTAGCGGTCCTCCTCACCGGTGACCTTGCCGGTGGCGACCTCGTCGAGCAGTTCCTTGGCGCCGTTGGCCATGGAGGTCGGGGTGATCTCCGCCTTGCCGACCCGCTGCTGCCAGTCCTTCAGGTCGGTGACCAGCCGGTCGGCGAGGGTCTTCTGCTCGGCGCCGATCTTCTTGTCCTGCCACAGCGCCTTCTCCAGCGCGTGCCAGCCGGTCCACTTCTGGCCGGCCTCCAGGCCGTCGGCGCGGGTGTCGGTCTTGGGGTCGATGTCGCCGAAGGACTCGGCGATCGGCTCGGTGCGCTCCCAGCCGACGCGGGAGGGGGCGTAGGCGTTCTGCGCGGCGGTGAGGTCGCCCTTCTTGATCGCGGCGGCGAAGGTCTCCACCGCCGGGACGGTCTGGTCGGCCTGCTCCTGTGCGTACTCGCGGTAGGCGGCGACCGCCTTGTCCAGCCGGGGGTCGCGCTGGGCGACCGCGCCGGAGCCGGTGACCGTGAGCTTCTGGCGGACGCCGTGGCCCTTCATGCCGGGGCGGCAGGCGATCTCGTACTCGCCCGCCTTGACCTCGGCGGTCAGGGTGTACTTCGTGCCCGGCCCGATGTTCTCCTTCTCCGACACGATCCGGTCGTCGGGGAAGAGGATCTCGACCTCGGTGGCCTTGGAGCCCTTGTTCTCGATGCTCAGCGTGACGTGACCGGCCGGTGTCGACTTCGCGGAGGTGTCGCACGTGGAGTCCGCGGCGGTGACCCGTATCGCGTCCTTGGTGTCCGCTTTGCTCTTCTCGGTGCAGCCCGTGACGGCGGTCAGAGCAGCCGCGGTGGCGACGGCGGTGACGACGGAGAGTCTGGCGGCTCGCATGCAGGCTCCAAAGGGTGGCGAGAAATCGCGTGTCGGACGGACCAAAAGATTGGTGAGGCTCGCCTAACTTACCTAAGGCTTACCTGCGTGATACCCCGCCATACGGTGATTCAGCTCTCATGGACGCCGTACTGGCACGGGACGATCACGCCGTCCTAAAGCGCACACCAAGGAATGGTCAAAGGAAATTCAAAGGTTCGGGGGTGCTTCAATGCCCCCGTGACCGACTACGACGTGCTCCGCGTCTTCTGCGCACCCAACGGCGGATACGGCAACGAACTCGGCGTCGTCCGCGAGGGATCCGTCATGCCCGACCCCGCGGAGCGACAGGCGTTCGCCGCGAAGCTCGGGTTCAGCGAGACCGTGTTCGTCGATGACCCCGAGCGCGGCGTCATCGACATCTACACCCCCTCCGTACGCCTGCCCTTCGCCGGCTACCCCTGCGTCGGCGCGGCCTGGCTGCTCGACGTGGAGGAGCTGGTCACGCCCGCCGGCCTCGTCGGGGCGCGCCAGGACGGGGAGTTCTGCTGGATCGAGGCCCGGCCCGAGTGGGTCCCGCCGCGCACCCTGCGCCAGTACGCCTCGGCCGCCGAGGTCGTCGACCTGCCCGTCCCCCCGAAAGGCGAGTGGATCTACGCCTGGGCCTGGGAGGACGAGGCGGCCGGCCGGATCCGCGCCCGCGGCTTCCCCGGCCGCGACGACGGCATCGACGAGGACGAGGCGACCGGCGCCGCGGCCCTGCTGCTGACCGACCGCCTGGGCCGCGCGCTGAACATCACCCAGGGCGCCGGCTCCCAGATCCTCACCGCCCCGCAGCCCTACGGCTGGGTGGAGATCGGCGGCCGGGTCTACCTGGAACGCCAGCCGGAGCGCTGAGTCCCCGGCGACCGGCTTACGGCAGCGTCAGGATGTCCGCGCCGGTCTCCGTCACCACCAGCGTGTGCTCGAACTGCGCCGTGCGCCTGCGGTCCTTGGTGACGACCGTCCAGCCGTCGTCCCACATGTCGTACTCGTGCGTCCCGAGCGTCAGCATCGGCTCGATCGTGAACGTCATGCCCGGCTGCATCACGGTCGTCGCGTGCGGGCTGTCGTAGTGCGGGATGATCAGGCCCGAGTGGAACGACGAGTTGATCCCGTGCCCCGTGAAGTCCCGCACCACCCCGTACCCGAACCGCTTCGCGTACGACTCGATGACCCGCCCGATGACGTTGATCTGGCGGCCCGGCTTGACCGCCTTGATCGCGCGGGTGAGCGACTCCCGGGTGCGCTCCACCAGCAGCCGCGACTCCTCGTCCACCTCCCCGACCAGGTACGTCGCGTTGTTGTCGCCGTGCACCCCGCCGATGTACGCCGTCACGTCCAGGTTGACGATGTCGCCGTCCCGCAGCAGCGTCGAGTCCGGAATGCCGTGGCAGATCACCTCGTTGACGCTGGTGCACAGGGACTTCGGGAAGCCCCGGTAGCCGAGCGTCGACGGATAGGCCCCGTGGTCGCACATGTACTCGTGCGCCACCTTGTCCAGCTCGTCGGTGGTCACCCCGGGCGCGATGAGCTTCGCGGCCTCCGCCATCGCCCGGGCGGCGATCCGCCCGGCGACCCGCATCGCCTCGACCGTCTCGGGCGTCTGCACCTCGGGCCCGGTGTACGGCGCCGGCGCGGGCTTGCCGACGTACTCGGGCCGGCGGATGTGTCCGGGAACGGAACGGGTGGGAGAGAGCTCCCCTGGAACGAGCAGCGACTGGCCAGACATGCCAGCGAGTCTAACGAGCCGGGGTGGGGGAACATGTCGGAGGCGAGAGGAGCTGGTCATGGCCTTGTTCAAGAAGCGGACGGTCGGGAAGCCGGGGGAGTGGTTCTACTGCCTCGAGCACAAGAAGGTGGAGGAGGGGCCGGAGTGCCCCGCCAAGGACCGGTTCGGGCCGTATGCCTCCCGGCAGGAGGCCGAGCACGCGATGCAGACCGCGCGTGAGCGCAATCTCGAGTGGGAGAACGACCCCAAGTGGCATGACGCCCCCGCGGGGAGCGCGGACGAGGACTGATCAGGCCTGGGCGTAGGGCCTGTCGCGAAAGTCCGGCCTGGTCCCCCCGCCGCGCGAGGTTGTCCGGGCTCGGCGGAGCTCGCGCGGCGGGGGGACCCATGACGCCGCAGGACCCGCCCTCCGGCGGCGGACGGGACTCGCGCAAGAAGCCTCAGGCCGGTGCGGCTGCCGTTCGGCGGGCGCGCAGCCGCAGGGCGTGCTCGTTCGTGCGGACGTCGTAGGTCATCAGCCCCGGCAGGCACAGGGCGAGGAGGCCCACGGCGCCCGCGCACAGCAGGCCGCCGGACCACACGGAGGTCCGTACGCCCCACCAGGCGGCGAATCCTCCGGAGCGGACCTGGCCCACGGTGGGGCCGATGGAGTACGACAGCAGTTCGATCCCGGCGAGCCGCCCGCGCAGCTCGTCCGGGATCGTCTGGTTCCACATGGCGCCCCGGAAGATCCCGCTGACCATGTCGCAGCCCCCGGCCACGGTCAGGAACAGCAGGACCAGCCATACGTTGCCCACGACCCCGGCGCCGGCGATCGCCACGCCCCAGAGCGCGGCCGACAGCACCACCATCCGTCCGTGCCGGTGCACCCGCGAGGTCCAGCCGCTGGTCAGGCTCACCAGCATCGAACCGAGCGGCACGGTGGCGTACATCAGCCCCAGCGACCAGTTCGCGTGCAGTTCGTCCGCGAGGAACGGCAGCACGGCGAGCGGCATCGCCAGGAACATCGCCGCGAGGTCGACGGCGTAGGTGCCGAGCAGCTCCTTGCGGCTCCAGGCGTAACGGGCGCCCTCCGCGATGGCCGCCAGCGACGGCTTCGCGGCCTCGTGCGAGGCCGGCGACGCGGCGATCGGGATCATGAGCGCCACCGAGACGACGAAGGTCGCCAGGTCCGCGCCGTACGCCGAGCCGAGCCCCGCGTACGCCACCACCACACCCGCCAGCGCCGGACCCGCGACACCGCCGACCGTCCAGCGCAGGGAGTTCAGCGCGCCCGCGGCCGGCAGGTGCTCATGGGCCACGATCCTGGGCCACAGGGAGTCGATCGCCGGGCGCTGGAGCGATACCAGGGCGGAGGACAGCGCGGCCACGACGTACAGCGGCCACACGGCGGGACGCGGCAGCAGCGCGTTGAGCAGCAGCGCGGCCGACAGCAGCCCCTGCCCGGCCTCCGTCCAGATGATCAGCCGGCGCTTGTCCAGCGCGTCGGCGAGCGCCCCGCCGTACAGCCCGAACAGCACCAGCGGCAGCAGTTCCACGGCGCCGATCGCCCCGACCGCGGCCGTCGAATCCGTCAGCTCCTTCAACTGCACCGGCAGCGCGACGAACGTCAGGAAGCTCCCGAACGTCGAGATCGCCCCCGACACCCACAGCCGCCGGAAGTCGGCGGAGGCCCGCCAGGGCGTGAGATCGGGCAGGAGGGCGCGGAGCCGGGAGGCGGATGCGGGGGAGTCGTCGGTCACGACCGGCCATGGTCGGCCGGGGCGCGGACCGGGAGCAACCGCTTTTCCCGCGACACCGCGTCTACCAGCCGGTCGGCGGCGGTGCCGTCAGCTGGTCCGCCAGCCGGGACAGAAGGTCGCGCAGCCGCCGATGGACGCGCGGAGCCGGCAGAAAGTTCTCGCCGGCCGCCGCGCTGACCAGATGCTGCACCGTGTCCAGATCCAGCTCCGAGCCGTCCGGGACGGCGAGCGACTCATGGGCCATCGACTCCATCTCGCCCTCGCCGCCGCCCAGCGCCAGCACCGTCGCCCCGGCCCGCCGCGCGTCGTGCACCCGCTCCAGCAGCGGAACGTCGGGGCAGCTCGGGGAGACCAGCAGCAGCGTCTCACCGCGCCGGGCCGCCGCCAGCCGTCCGAGCCCGACCGACAGATGCGCCGGATCCGACGCGCGCGCCCCATGCCGTACGAGAGTCGGCGCCAGCTCCGGCGTGCCCGACCACGCGGCCTCGTCCACCAGATGCGCCGCCAGATGCCAGGGCTCGTACTCCGGTGTCCCCACCAGCAGCAGCCCGCCCCCGTGCGACACCACCGACCCGCGCAGCGCGCCCGCGAACCGCCGGGTGGCGCCCAACCACTCGGTCCCGGCGAGGACTTCACGCAGCAACGCGACACGTACGGCGTCCATGGGCCCGCATCCTGCACCAAACGGGCACTCGTGGCCCGCAGTTCACCCCGAATTCGCCCGACCTGGGGATGGGAGCGGCCTACCGCGAGTGAGTGAGCGAAGACGATCACCGAGGAGCGCGTACATGGCCGAGACCACCGTCCCCTTCCGCGCCGGCCGCGACGGACACGCCAGTTACCGCATCCCGGCGGTCGTCGTCACCGCCGCCGGCACCCTCCTGGCCTTCTGCGAGGGCCGGGTGGACTCCGCGAGCGACCACGGGCACATCGAGATCGTGCTCCGGCGCTCCACCGACGGCGGCCGCACCTGGGGCCCCCTCCAGGTCGCCGCGAGCAACGGCTCCGACCTCGCCGGCAACCCGGCACCCGTCGTCCTCGACACCGGCCGCGTCCTGCTCGTCCACGTCCGCTCCGCCGCCTCGGCATCCGAGGACCTGATCCTGCGCGGACAGGTCGGCGAGGCCGACGGACGCCGGGTGTGGGTGCGGCACAGCGACGACGACGGGGTGACCTGGTCGAGCCCGAGGGAGATCACCGACCAGGTGAAGCGGCCCGGCTGGCGCTGGTACGCCACCACCCCCGGCCACGCCCTCCAGCTGCGCTCCGGCCGGGTCGTCGTCCCCGCCAACCACACCCTCCCGCCCACCGGCACCGACGTCGGCACCGAGGCCAAGTACAACGGCGGCCACTGCCTGTTCAGCGACGACCGCGGCGAGTCCTGGTTCCTCGGATACGTCGACGACAACACCGACGGCTACATCAACGCCAACGAGACCACCGCCGCCGAACTCCCCGACGGACGCGTCTACTTCAACACCCGCAACGACTCACCCTCCCCCGGCAACCGCGCCGACGCCCACTCCGAGGACGGCGGCGAGACCCTGCGGATCCCCTTCCGCCCCCAGGCCGGCCTCGACGGCCCCGTCTGCCAGGGGAGCCTCCTGCAACTCCACGACCCGGACGTCCTGCTCTTCTCCGGCCCGGCCTTCCCGTCCGCCCGCGCCCTCATGACCATCCGCGCCTCCACCGACGGCGGCCGGACCTGGCGCCCCGCGTACACGGCCGACGGCCTGCCCGCCGCGTACTCCGACCTGGTCCGCGTCGACCCCGAGACCGTCGGACTCCTCAACGAGACGGGGGACTTCGGCCCCTACGAGCGCATCGCCTTCCGGCGGGTGCCCGTGACGCGGCTCACCTGAGCGCCGGGGGCGGCCGGGGCGGACGTAAAGTCGGCCCATGACCTCTACCGACAGTGCTGCACAGATCCCCGCGAAGGCCCCCGCCAAGGACCCCTGGGACCTCCCCGATGTCTCCGGGCTCGTCGTCGGGGTGCTCGGCGGGACCGGGCCGCAGGGCAAGGGGCTGGCCTACCGGCTCGCCAAGGCCGGCCAGAAGGTGATCATCGGCTCGCGGGCCGCCGAGCGGGCGCAGTCCGCCGCCGAGGAACTCGGCCACGGAGTCGAGGGCGCCGACAACGCGGAGTGCGCGCGCCGCAGCGACGTCGTGATCGTCGCCGTACCGTGGGACGGGCACGGCAAGACCCTGGAGTCGCTCCGCGAGGAACTGGCCGGGAAGCTGGTCGTCGACTGCGTGAACCCGCTCGGCTTCGACAAGAAGGGCGCCTACGCGATCAAGCCGGAGGAGGGCAGCGCGGCCGAGCAGGCCGCGGCCCTGCTGCCGGACTCGCGGGTGACCGCCGCCTTCCACCATCTGTCGGCCGTGCTGCTCGAGGACCCGGAGATCGCCGAGATCGACACCGATGTGATGGTGCTGGGCGAGGAGCGGGCCGACGTCGAGATCGTGCAGGCGCTCGCGGGCCGCATCCCCGGCATGCGCGGCATCTTCGCCGGCCGGCTGCGCAACGCCCACCAGGTCGAGTCCCTGGTCGCCAACCTGATCTCCGTGAACCGCCGCTACAAGGCCCACGCCGGGCTCCGTGTCACGGACGTGTGAGCGGGTGGGGGACACTGGAGGCGGAAACAGTGTCCCCCGAGTCCGTCACTTCGCAGTTCACACCGAGTCCGCCGACAGGAGCCGACCGAAATGCCCCGCCTCGCCCTCTACGCCCTGATCGTCTGCGTGCTCTCCGTGGCCGCCGCGGTGGTCTCATTCGTCCAGGGCAGCTGGCTGGGCGTCGTGTGGGTACTCCTGGCGAGCCTGTCGTCGAACATGTGCTGGTACTACGTCAAGCGGGCCCGGGACGCCCGCCGGGTCACGAGCTGATCGAGCAGAACTCGTTCGTACCCTGCCAGAAGCGGTAGAGCTCCTGACCGCAGTACGAGTCGAAGTCGCTGATCCCCAGGCTGCGCAGGATCGAGTCGATCACGTCGAAGAAGGCGCTGTTGACCGACGGCACCCACAGCAGCGCGAACACGAACAGCAGGCCGAACGGCGCGAAGGGCTCCACCTGCCGCTTGACCTTGTACGACAGCCAGGGCTCGATGACGCCGTAGCCGTCCAGGCCGGGCACGGGCAGGAAGTTCAGAAGCGCGGCCGTGACCTGGAGCAGCGCGAGGAAGGCGAGCGCGAAGCGGAAGTCGCGGGGGACGCCGTCCAGGGCGTGCAGCCAGAACGGGGCGGTGCAGACGACGGCGAACAGGACGTTCGTCAGCGGCCCGGCGGCGGAGATGAGACTGTGCCGCCACCGCCCTCGGATGCGGTTGCGCTCGATGAAGACGGCACCGCCCGGCAGCCCGATCCCGCCCATGATCACGAACAGCACCGGCAGCACGATGCTGAGCAGGGCATGCGTGTATTTAAGGGGGTTCAGGGTCAGGTAGCCCTTGCTGCCGACGGTGATGTCGCCGCTGTGCAGGGCGGTGCGCGCGTGTGCGTACTCGTGCAGGCACAGGGACACCACCCAGGCCGCGGTCACGAACAGGAACACGGCCACGCCCGGCTGCTCGGCGAACCCGGACCAGGTGGCCCAGCCGGTGACCGCCGTGACGGCGAGAATGCCGACGAAGACGGGGCTCATCCGCCGGTCGCTGTGGCGGGTGGTCGCGGTGGTCATGGGGCTCCCTGGACTGAACGTGCACGCGATGGGACGCCCGACGGTACCGGGCACAGGTGAAAACGTCTCGCGGTGGGGCCGAGGTTCCGGGGAAGGTGGGGCATGGCTCCGGCGGGGCGTGGCTCAGGCGGGCCTGTGCTCCTGCTTCGCCTCCGCCACCCCGCCCGACCGAATCCCGTGACCGGCCCCCGAGCCACCGGAGACAATGGACCCCGTGCGCTATCGCATCCTCGGTACAGCTCAGGCGTTCCGGCCGGACGGCAGCCCCGTCGCCGTCGGCGGGGCGCGGCTGCGTGCCCTGCTCACCGTGCTCGCCCTGCGGGCCGGCCGCACCGTGCCCGTCCGCACGCTCGTCGACGAGGTCTGGGACGGCGACCCGCCCGCCGACGCGTCCGGCGCGCTGCAGGCATTGGTCGGACGACTGCGGCGCACGCTCGGCGCGGACGCGATCGCCTCGGTGGAGGGCGGCTACCGCCTCACCGCCACGCCCGACGACATCGACCTGCACCGTTTCGAACGGCTCACCGGCGAGGGCACCCGAGCCCTGGCCGACGGCGACCCCGCCAAGGCGGCCGGTGTCCTCGACGACGCCCTCGCCCTGTGGCACGGCCCCGTCCTCGCCGACCTCCCCGACGGCACCGCCCACACGGCCCGTCTGGAGACCCGCCGCCTGGACGCCCTGCGCGCCCGCCACACCGCCGCGCTCGCCCTGGGCCACGCCGAACAGTCGCTGCCCGAACTGACCGCCCTGTGCGACACCCACCCCCTCGACGAACCCCTCCAGTCCCTGCGCCTGCGCGCCCTGCGCGACGCCGGCCGCACGGCGGAGGCACTCGCCGCCTTCGAGGACGTACGACAACTGCTCGCGGACCGGCTGGGAGCCGACCCCGGGCCCGAACTGAGGTCCCTGTACGGGGAGTTGCTCCGCCCGGAAGAGCGGAACGAGCCGGCCGGCGGGCGCGGGCGCGGCGCATCGGGCCCGGCGAACTCCGCTGTCGGGAGGGCGAGTTCGCCCGGCACCCTCGGCGGGGGAGCGCCGGGCACGGCATCCGCGCCGGGCGCGCTCCCCACCCCCGGCACGACACCCACCCCGGGCACGCACGCGGGTCCGACCACACATGGCGCCCCGATGGGCGCGACCGCCGACCGCACCCCACTCGCCGCCCCCGACTCCGGGAGCCCTGCCACCCCCCAACCCCCCGGCAACCTCCGAGCCCGGCTCACCTCCTTCGTCGGGCGGGAAGCCGACATCGAGGCCATCCGGGGGGACCTCCGTGCGGCTCGGCTGGTGACTTTGCTCGGGCCAGGTGGGGCCGGGAAGACGCGGTTGTCGCAGGAGGCCGCCGAGGCCGTGCGGGACGGTGCGCGGGACGGGGTGTGGCTGGCGGAGCTCGCTCCCGTCGACCACCCGGACGCCGTACCGGAGGCCGTGCTGACCGCCCTGGGCGCCCGGGAGACCGTGCTCTACGGCGCCGGCGCCGAGGCCATGCGGGCGGCCGGGAACGACCGGCACGACGACCCGGTGGAGCGGCTGGCCGAGCACTGCGGCAGGCGGCGGATGCTGATCGTCCTCGACAACTGCGAGCACGTCGTCGAGGCCGCCGCGCGGCTCGTGGAGGAGCTGCTGGAGCGCTGCCCCGAACTGACGGTACTGGCGACCAGCCGCGAACCCCTCGGCGTACCGGGGGAGTTGCTGCGCCCGGTGGAGCCGCTGCCCGAGCCGGTCGCGCTGCGGCTGTTCGCCGACCGGGGAGCGGCCGCACGGCCGGGGTTCCGGATCGAGGACGATCCCGCGGCGTGCGCCGAGATCTGCCGGCGGCTCGACGGACTGCCCCTCGCCATCGAGCTGGCGGCCGCCCGGCTGCGGATGTTGACGCCGCGTCAGATCGCGGACCGGCTGGACGACCGCTTCCGGCTGCTGACCTCCGGCAGCCGAACCGTCCTGCCCCGCCAGCAGACCCTGCGGGCGGTCGTCGACTGGTCCTGGGACCTGCTCGACGAGGAGGAGCGGGACGTGCTGCGCCGGCTGTCCGTCTTCGCCGGCGGCTGTGACCTCGCCGCCGCGGAGGCCGTCTGCGGACCCTCCGCCCTGGACGTGCTCGGCTCGCTCGTCGACAAGTCCCTCGTGGTCGCCGCCCCTTCGGATGACGGCGGCATGCGCTACCGGCTCCTGGAGACCGTCGCCGAGTACGCCGGCGAGCGCCTCGACGAGGTGGGCGGGCGCATGGAGACCGAGCGCGCCCATCTGACGTACTACCGCGAACTCGCCCGCACCACCGACCCGTTGCTGCGCGGCCCGCGACAGCTCGCCGCCATCGCCCTGCTGGAGCGCGAGTACGAGAACCTGCGTACCGCCCTGCGGCACGCGGTCGCCGAACGCGACGAGCAGGAGGGCCTCTGCCTCGTCCTGTCGCTGGCCTGGTACTGGCAGATGAGGGACGCGCGCATCGAGGCCCGCAACTGGTGCGCCGAGGTCATGGCCCTGGGCCCCGACCCCTTCACCGCCCCCGTCCGGCGCGCCGTACCCGTCTGGCAGCGCTGCAGCGAGGTCCCGCCGCCGTACACCGGCGACCTCCTCGACGAGGCCCGGCGCGGTGTCCATCTCGCCCATCTGGCGTGTATGGACACCGAGTTGGAGGCCTGGGAGACCCCGGCGGCGAAGGAGAAGCTGCGGATCATCAGCGAGGTGTACGAGCCCGGCCTGCCGCAGACCTGCCATTCCCCCGGCCTGCTCTGGTTCTTCGCGGTGATGCTGTCCGGCAGTGTGGAGCGGCTGCCGGTGATCCTGAACGCCTGCGTCGAGACCTGCCGGGCCACCCCGGGCATGGAGTGGGACCTCGCCGCCGTCCTGCAGATGCGCGCCAACCTCCTCGCCAACCGCAGCGACTGGGCGGGCGACGCGGCCCGTGACGCCGACGAGTCGCTGGAGATCTACCGGCGGCTCGGCGACCTGTGGGGCACCGCCGAGGCGCTGTCCGCGCGCGGGGAGGCCCATGAACGTGTCGGCGAGTACCGTCTCGCCGCCGCCGACTACGAGGCCGCGATCGAGCAGGCCGGGCGCCTCGGCGCACGCGCCCAGATGGCCGTACTGGGCGCCAGGCTCGGCAGCGCGCTCATGGAGGCCGGCGAGACCGAGCGGGGCGAGCGGATCCTGCGCGAGGTGATCGACAGTCAGGAGGGCTCGGGCACCGAGGCCATGCCCGCCGCCCGGATGTTCCTCGCCGGACGCCTCGGCATGACGGGGCGCATCCCGGAGGCGCGCGAGCAACTGCGGCTGCTGCGCGAGGAGTTCAAGATCGCGCACTTCGTCGTCTTCGAAGCGTTCATCCTCGGTTCCGAGGCCTGGCTCGAGGCGCTCGACGGCAACTACGCACTCTCGCTGGACATGACCCGGCAGTGCCTGGAACGGGCCGCCGACCCGCTGACCGTGGCCATCGCCCCGCACATGAACCCGCTGTACCTGGCCCTCTCCGCGATCGGCCTCGCCGAGACCGACGGCGGCCGCCGTGCCCGGGACGGCGCCCGCGCCCTGGGCGCGGCCGAGGCGTCCCTGCCGCCGAGCCATGTGGCGACGTGCCTGGAGCGCGAGGTGTACGAGCGGGCGCGACGGCACACCCTGGCCGTGCTCGGCGACGCGGAGTACGAGGCCGCGTACGCCGAGGGCGGCGGCCTCTCCCTCGCGGAGGCCACCGCCCTGGTCCGGGACCGCTGAACGTCAGCTCTTGGTGCGGAACTTGTGGATCGCGTACGGCGCGGCGATCGCCGTGATCGCCACCGACCAGCCCAGCGTCACCCACAGGTCGTGCGCGACCGGGCCGCCCACCATCAGTCCGCGCGCCGCGTCGGCGAGGGTGGAGAGCGGGTTGTAGTCGGTGAAGGTCTGCAGCCAGCCCGGCATGGACTTCGTCGGCGCGAAGATCGACGAGCCGAACTGCAGCGGGAACAGCACCAGGAAGCCCATCGCCTGCACGGACTGGGCGTTCTTCAGGACCACGCCGAGGGTGAGGAACACCCACATGATCGACGAGGCGAACACCGCGGACAGGCCCACGGCCGCCAGCAGACCGCCCCAGTGATGGATGTGGAAGCCGACGAGCACGGCGACGATCATCAGCACGGTCGTCGCGAACAGCATCCGCAGCAGCTCCACCGTGATCTTGGCGAAGAGCACGGAGCCGCGTCCGATCGGCAGGGACCGGAAGCGGTCCATGACACCGGAGTTGAAGTCCTGGCTGAAGCCGGTGCCGACGCCCTGGGAGAGCGTCATGCTCATCATCGCGATCATGCCCGGGATGACGTACTGCACGTACCCGTCCTGACCGCCGCCCAGCGCCTGTCCGATCGAGCCGCCGAAGACGTACACGAACAGCAGGGTGAAGACGACGGGCATCAGCAGCGCGTCGAACATCGACTCGGGGTCCTGCCGGATCCACAGCAGGTTGCGGCGGATCAGGGCGCCGGTGTGGCGCAGGTGTCCGCGGAGGGGGATGCGGGTGTCGGACGCGGTGACGGTGGCGGCGCTCATACGGCGACCTCCTCGCGGGTGTCGGCGGGCACGGTGTCCTGCGGGGCGCTGGCGCGGTGGCCGGTGAGGGAGAGGAACACCTCGTCCAGGCTGGGCAGTTCGGTGGTGATGGAGGAGAGGGTGATGCCGCGGGCGGTCACGGCCGAGACCACGGCGGTCAGCTGCTCGTCGCTGAGGATCGGGACCAGGACGGTACCGCTGTCGGCGTCGACGGTCGTGGTCGCGAGGCCGGTGATGCCGAGCTTGTCGAGGGCGGTGGCGAGCGGCCGCAGCTGCACCGGATCGGCGGGCCGCACCCGCAGCGTCCGGCCGCCGACCTTCGCCTTCAGCTCCTCGATGCCACCGCCGGCGATGACCTTGCCCCGGTCGACGACGGTCAGCTCGGAGGCGAGCTGCTCGGCCTCCTCCATGTACTGCGTGGTGAGCAGGACGGTCACGCCGTCGCCGACCATGGCCTTGACCTCGTCCCAGACCTCGTTGCGGGTGCGGGGGTCGAGTCCGGTCGTCGGCTCGTCCAGGAACAGCACCTGGGGCCGGCCGATCATGGAGGCGGCGAGGTCGAGCCGGCGCCGCATACCGCCGGAGTAGGTGCTCGCGGGCCGCTTGGCGGCGTCCGTCAGCGAGAACCGCTCCAGCAGCTCGTCGGCGCGGGCCCGGGCGTCCTTGCGCGGCAGGTCGAGCAGGCGCCCGATCATGTAGAGGTTCTCCCAGCCGGGGAGCTTCTCGTCGACGGAGGCGTACTGCCCGGTCAGCCCTATGACCCGGCGCAGCTGGCGGGGCTGGCGCAGTACGTCGTACCCGGCGACCG
Source organism: Streptomyces sp. NPDC002144 (assembly GCF_053593695.1). NCBI lineage: Bacteria > Bacillati > Actinomycetota > Actinomycetes > Kitasatosporales > Streptomycetaceae > Streptomyces > Streptomyces sp. NPDC002144. Next base: position 101,824 of record NZ_JBSFDB010000028.1, on the reverse strand, counting down.
TCGCCTGACCGGCGTCGGGGCTCAGCAGGGTGGACAGAATCCGCACGAGGGTGGTCTTTCCGGCGCCGTTCGGCCCGAGGACACCCATCACGGTGCCCTCGCGCACGTCCAGGTCGACCCCGTCCAGCGCCTTGGTCTCGCCGTAGTGCTTGACCATCCCCCGTACGGTGACGGCGTTCTCGCCGCCGCTGGAGTTCTTGTCGATTCGTGTCATGCCGAGAACGGTGCCAGCCCCGGCCTACAAACCACCGACACATCACCTACAGGCCCGTGCCGGTGCCTACACCACGCCGACAAAGCAGCAGCCCGCCGACGGGGGAAGATCGGCGGGCTGCCTCTGTGCCGCTGTGGCTCTGGTGACGGAGTGCTCGTCGTGGCTCGTGCTTGTTCAGTGGACGGAGTGCTCCTCGAGCGGGAAGGTGCCGCCCACGACGTCCTCCGCGAACTCCTTGACCGCGTTGCCCATGACCTCGCGCAGGTTGGCGTACTGCTTGACGAACTTCGGGACCCGGCCGGCCGTCAGCCCCAGCATGTCGGTCCACACCAGCACCTGCGCGTCCGTCTCCGGACCCGCGCCGATACCGACCGTCGGGATGTGCAGCACCCGCGTCACCTCGGCCGCGAGCTCCGCCGGAACCAGCTCCAGGACCACCGCGAAGGCGCCCGCGTCCTGCACGGCCTTGGCGTCCCGCAGCAGCTGCTGCGCCGCCTCCTCGCCGCGCCCCTGCACCCGGTAGCCCATCGCGTTCACCGACTGCGGGGTCAGCCCGATGTGGGCCATGACCGGGATCCCGGCCTCCACCAGCAGCCGGATCTGCTCGTGCGACCGCTCGCCGCCCTCCAGCTTGACCGCCCCGACGCCGGCGTCCTTGACCAGCCGGGTCGCCGAGCGCAGCGCCTGCACCGGCCCCTCCTGGTACGAGCCGAAGGGGAGGTCGCCGACGATCAGCGCGCGCTGCGTGCCGCGGACGACAGCCGCCGACAGCATGGTCATCTCGTCCAGTGTGACGGGCACGGTCGTCTCGTACCCGAGATGGCAGTTGCCCGCCGAGTCGCCGACCAGGATCACCGGGATGCCGGCCTCGTCGAAGACGGACGCGGTCATCGCGTCGTAGGCGGTGAGCATGGGCCACTTCTCGCCGCGTTCCTTGGCGAGGGCGATGTCGCGAACGGTGATACGGCGGGTGCCCTTGCCCCCGTACAGCGCCTTGCTGCCGTCGGAGGGCTTCGCGTGGGCAGCCGAAAGCTGCGTCATTGCAACGGCTCCTTCAGTCATCTCGAGGCGCCCTGCCGGCGTCCCCGGATCACCCCCATGGTGGCACTTCGTGCCGGGGAGGGCCAGAGGTCCCCCGAGGGACCCCGGTCACGTGACGCGAGGGCCACTCGGGCGAGGCTCGAGGGCCGTTTTGCACGAGGCTCGAGGGTCACTCGCGTAAGGATGGAGTAAAAACAATTCCGATACGAGACGGTGCCGTATCGGAATGGCGCCGGACATGCCTAGTCTGGACCTCATGACCTCCGCACCTGCCCCCGCCACCCGGATACCCGAAGCCGTGCACCGGCGCCGCTGGGCGATCCTCGGCGTTCTGATGCTGAGCCTGCTGATCGTGGTGCTCGACAACTCCATCCTGAACGTCGCCATCAAGACGATCTCCACCCCGGCCCCCACGGGCCTGGGCGCCACGCAGAGCGAGCTGGAGTGGGCGATCAACGCCTACACGCTCGTCTTCGCCGGCCTGCTGTTCACCTCCGGCCTCATCGGCGACCGGGTGGGCCGCAAGAAGGTGCTGCTCGGCGGGCTCGTCGTGTTCGGCGCCGGCTCCGCGCTGGCCGCCGAGTCCGGCTCCCCGACCCAGCTCATCGCCTTCCGGGCGCTGATGGCCCTCGGTGCCGCCTTCGTGATGCCGGCCACCCTCGCGGTCCTGATGAACGTCTTCGAGCGCGAGGAGCAGCCCAAGGCCATCGGCATCTGGGCCGGCGGCGTCGGCCTCGCCATCGCCATCGGCCCGATCACCGGCGGTGTGCTCCTGGACCACTTCTGGTGGGGCTCGGTCTTCCTGATCAACGTCCCGATCGTGATCCTCGCCCTGGTGCTGATGGTCTGGCTGGTGCCCGACTCCCGCGACCCGAGGCCCGGCCGGCTCGACCCGATCGGCGTCGTGCTGTCCGTCGTCGGCCTGGTCCTGCTGGTGTACGGCATCATCAAGGGCGGCCAGCTCGCCGACTTCACCGACCCCCAGGTGCTGTCGACCATCGTCGCCGGTCTCCTCGTGCTCGCCGGGTTCGTGGTCTTCGAGAAGCGCAGCGACCACCCCTCGCTCGACGTCACGTACTTCAAGAACAAGGTGTTCTCGGCCGCCATGGCCGCCATCGCGCTGGTCTTCTTCGCGCTGATGGGCGTCACGTTCTTCGCCGTCTTCTACACCCAGAGCGTGCGCGGCTACTCGCCGCTGCAGTCCGGTCTGCTGATGCTGCCGCTGGCCGCCGCGCAGCTGATCTTCGCGCCGCGCGCCCGGCTGCTGGTCGACCGGTTCGGCAACAAGCTCACCACCGGCGGAGGTCTGGTGCTGCTCGCGGGCATGCTCGCCGCGTTCGCGGGCTTCGAGGCGGACACCCCCATCTGGGTGCTGGAGGTCGTCTTCTTCCTCATGGGCACGGGCATGGCGCATGTGATGACCCCGACCAGCGTGGTCATCATGCAGGCCCTGCCGCGTGAGAAGGCCGGTTCCGCCTCCGCGCTGAGCAACACCTTCCGCCAGGTCGGCGGCGCCCTGGGCATCGCCGTCCTCGGCTCGGTGCTGTCCACCGCCTACCGCAACGGCATCGAGGGCAAGCTCGGCCTCCTGCCGCCCGGTCTGCGGGACACCGCCGCCGAGTCCATCGAGGCCACCCTCGGCGTCGCCGCGAAGCTCGGTCCGAGCGGCAAGTCGCTGGTCACCCCGGCGAACGACGCCTTCCTGCACGCCATGCACGTCACCGCCCTGTGCGGCACCGTCGTCGCGCTGCTCGGCGCGGTGGTGGCGTTCTGGTTCCTGCCGGGCAAGCCCCCGGCGCGTCAGAAGGGCGAGGAGCAGCAGGAGTTGGTGGCCGCGGCGGAATAGCGTCTTCCGCCGTACCGGGGGGCAGCAGGGAGAATCGCTCCAGCACGAGGAAGGGACGACACACGTGAGCCTCGCCGACAGCCCAGCCGCTCCCGGGGCCCCCGTCCGGGGACGCCCCCGCAGTGAGGCGGTCGAACGCGCCGTCATCGAGGGGGTCATGAAACTCCTGGAGGACGGCGTCCCGCTCGCCGAGCTCTCCATCGAGCGCATCGCGCGGACCGCCGGGGTCGGCAAGGCCACCATCTACCGCCGCTGGAGCGGCAAGGAGGAGCTGTTCGTCGACGTCGTCCGCAGCGCCGAGCCCCCCGGCCCCGAGCTGCCCGGCACCTCCATGCGCGACGACCTGGTGGCCCTGCTGGAGCAGCTGCGCCAACGCGGCCTGATGACCCGCTCCTCGGCCATCCTGCACAACGTGCACGCCCAGATGAAGAGCAGCCCCAAGATATGGGCCGCCTACCACGCCACGGTCGTCAGGCCGCGCCGCGAGCTGCAGATCTCCATCCTGCGCCGCGGCCAGGCCGACGGCGAACTGCGCACCGACCTGGACGTCGAACTGCTGAACGACATGTTCGTCGGCCCGATGCTCTTCCGGACCCTGATGCGCCCGGACGCCGACCTGCCCGACGGCCTGTCGGAGGAGATCGTCGACACCCTGCTCGAAGGACTACGGCCCGTCAGTTAACCGGCCGCGTAGCCCGAATGTGCGCGTTCCGTCACAGAGCGCGCTTACCGCCCGCCGATCCGGAACCCCTCGGACCGCCTTCCACGTCCCACTGCCCGTACGGCCGTCATGGGACGGCGGAACGGAACCGATCATCCCCTAGGGTCTTAGGGACACCCCTTCGCGGGTGACGGATGGTGTGCACGGCAGGCAGTGAGGCGACACAGTATGGCGCAGCAGGCGTACATGACGGAGACGGACAACGGAGGCTCGGGACCCGAGCGCCGTAGAGACCGGTTCCGGCGCCTGATGTCACATCTGTTCTCCGGCTGGCGCGGCGACTCCGGGATCTGGCGGCGCGGCATCGTGCTCGCCGCGCTCGCGGTGATCCTCGCCCTCGTCATGCTGCTGCACGCCCGGATCCCCAACCGGGTGGGCAACCTGGGCAGTCTCACCGAGACCTTCCTGCCCTGGCTGGGCCTGCTGATCCCGGTGCTGCTCCTGCTGGCCCTGGTACGCAAGTCGGCCACCGCGCTGATCGCGCTGCTGGTTCCGGTGACCGTCTGGCTGAACCTCTTCGGCGGGCTGCTCAGCGACAAGACCGGCAGCGGCGGCGACCTCACCGTCGCCACGCACAACGTCAACGCCGACAACCCCGACCCGTCCGGCACCGCCCGTGACGTGGCCGCCTCCGGCGCGGACGTGGTGGCCCTGGAGGAGCTGACCGCGACGGCCGTCCCGGTCTACGAGCGGGCGCTGGAGCCGACGTACAAGTACCACTCGGTGCAGGGCACCGTCGGGCTGTGGAGCAAGTACCCGATGAGCGGCGTGCGGGCCGTCGACATCAAGCTCGGCTGGACCCGCGCCATGCGCGCCACGGTGACCACGCCCGAGGGCCCGGTCGCCTTCTACGTCGCCCACCTGCCCTCGGTCCGGGTCAAGCTGGAGGCCGGGTTCACCGCCCGTCAGCGGGACAAGAGCGCCGACGCGCTGGGCGAGGCCATCGCCGACGAGAGGCTGCCGCGCAAGATCCTGCTCGGCGACCTCAACGGCACCATGAACGACCGCTCCCTCAACGGCGTCACCTCCCAGATGCGCTCCACGCAGGGTGCGGCGGGCAACGGCTTCGGGTTCAGCTGGCCGGCGTCGTTCCCGATGGCGCGGATCGACCAGATCATGGTCCAGGGCATCGAGCCGGTCAGCTCATGGACGCTGCCCGCGACCGGCAGCGACCACCTTCCGGTGGCCGCCCGTGTGAACCTCGACACCAGCTCGTAACCCGCTGGAATACCGGGCCTGAGAGGCTTTGTTCCGCCAGTGAACATACACTGGCGGAACACACGCCCCTCCACCCTCCGAAAGGAACAGGCCCCTTCATGCCCCTGGCCCTGCTCGCACTGGCCGTCGGCGCTTTCGGCATTGGCACCACCGAGTTCGTGATGATGGGCCTGCTGCCCGATGTCGCGGACGACCTGCACATCTCGATCCCCACCGCCGGGCACCTGGTCTCGGCGTACGCGCTGGGCGTCGTGATCGGTGCCCCGCTCCTCGCCGCGCTCACCGCCCGGATGTCGCGCCGCACGGTCCTGATCGGCCTGATGGCGCTGTTCGTCGCGGGCAACGCGCTGTCCGCGTTCGCCCCCGGCTACGACTCCCTGCTGGCCGCCCGCTTCCTCAGCGGCCTGCCGCACGGTGCCTTCTTCGGCGTCGGCGCCGTCGTCGCGACGAACATGGTCGCGCCGGAGCGCAAGGCCCGCTCCGTCTCGCTGATGTTCCTGGGCCTGACGGTCGCCAACATCGCGGGCGTACCCGTCGCCACGCTCATGGGCCAGCACCTGGGCTGGCGCGCCACCTTCCTCGGCGTCGGCGCGATCGGCCTGGCCGCGATCGCCTCGCTGGCCGCCCTGATCCCGCACGACCACACCCACGCACATGCCGCCGGACTGCGCCGCGAACTGTCGGCCCTGCGCTCGCTCCCCGTCTGGCTGGCCCTCGGCACCACGGTCGCCGGCTTCGGCGCGCTGTTCGCCGCCTACAGCTACATCACCCCGATGCTCACCGGCGCCGCCGGATACGCCGAGTCCAGCGTCACCCTGCTGCTGGCCCTGTTCGGCGTCGGCGCGACGGCCGGCAACCTGGTCGGCGGCCGCCTCGCGGACCACTCCCTGCGAGGCACGCTCTTCGGCGGCCTGGTCTCCCTGGCGGCCGTCCTCGCCCTCTTCCCGCTCCTGATGCACACACAGTGGAGCGCCGCGCTGGCGGTCGCCCTGCTCGGCGCGGCGGCCTTCATCACCGGTTCGCCCCTGCAGCTGATGGTCATGGAGAAGGCGTCGGCGGCCCCGTCCCTCGCTTCCTCCGCGAACCAGGCCGCGTTCAACCTGGCGAACGCCGGCGGTGCCTGGATCGGCGGCGTCGCCCTGGCCGCGGGCTTCGGGGTGACGTCTCCGTCACTGGCGGGCGCGATGCTGGCGGTGCTGGGGCTTGGCGTGGCGGGGGTTGCTTACGGGGTGGACCGTCGCCGGGTTCCGCAGAGCGGAACAGGCCGACTCGTCGCCGTACACCTGCCGGAGGCGTCGGAAGTACTGCACCGCTGACGTCCACTTCGACCGCGCGCACGTCGCCGGAGCGGCACGAAGCCCCTCGCGCCGCTCCCGGCGGACAGCCCCGTGCCCAGCTGTACCTCCGCTGTGACGGTTTACCGCGCTTGGCCGGCTGCGCTCGACGACTTGCTGATCGACACCTTTGAGCAGATGTGCTCAGATCCCTTGGCCTTATGGATTACCGTGACGTCCGTGTCGCTTGGCTTCGTCGCGGGCGCAGCCAAGACAGGACTGGAACTTGGCTCACTCGAGTCATCAGTGATCTTCCACTGTTTCCATGTTCCAGTGCCTCCCGGTCCACGGTGAATCGTTATGCTTCCGAAGTCAGGCAGCACGTCCCGGCAATTCGGACTGCCATAGCCAAGCCATTCAGCGCGGTGGGGTCTTTCCACAATCCACTCCTTTGAGGAAGTGGCTCTTCCCTTGTCTCGTGAGATCGCCACGGGTGGGATCTCAACGCTTTCCCCGTTCTTTGTCACATCGAATCTATAGGTCCATTTTCCCTTCGCGTCCTTTACGTGCTCGATCTTTGCTGAGATTCGAGCATTCGCGTCTACGCCACCCAGCGTCTCGCCGTGAGCCCCCGTGCGGTCGATCCATTCATAGACGAGTTGGTGGAATGCTATGCCGGCCAGGCAAACGGTAACTGTCCCTGCTTTGATGAGCGGTTCGGTGTCTCCGGCCTTGTTGACCCTCTCTGCTCCACCCAGGCCAACCCATATGGCGAAACTGGGCTGGTGATCGGGGTTATGCAGGACAGGGCACTCCACCTTGGAGGGCCGCCACGATCCTTCGACCGACTGGGCTTGCGGGCCGGCTATCTCAAGGCCCGCCCATCCTGGGTTCGGAACCGGTTCCCCTGTTGCGCTTGCAGGTGCTGAAGCCAATGAAAGAAGAGCTGCTGTTGCGCTGGCCAGAAAGATTCGACACTTCATGGCACAATTCCGATTCGGGAATTTCGCATAAGCGGTTGGGGAGATTGAGTGGCCGCCGCTCATGGATGAGCCTCTATGGGATCACGAAGCCCCGCGCTCATTCGGTGCAGACCAGATGGGGTCACCCATCACTTCTACCGGAACACTGCTGCCCGCTATGCGCAACCTGGACAGCGGCACACGAGTCCGCGATCCGTGGTCATGCGATCCTCTGCCTCGGCTGGCGACCGCTCGGCTCCTTCAGCCGGAACGCATCCGAGACTGGCTCAGCGAGTTGGAGCAGACCGTACCCGCATCGCCGTACCGAGAGGTGTCGATGGCGGAGCTCAGCCGGAACGTCGGCAAGCGGAAGCTGGACGTGCTGGAAGAGCTGATCAGCGCCATCAGGACGTCCCATGACGAGATCGATACATGGATCGTCGCTGCGGAGCAGGCCACTCCGGCCTCAGACGGCCCAGAGACGGCACGGGGGCAGTGAGACGCCACGGGGCCGACGGTCCATGACCGTCGGCCCCGGTAGCCGATCTCGCTGTGAAACCGCCCTACCTGCCCCTACAGCACCGGCAGGTTCTTCCGCAGCTCGAACGCCGTCACCTCGGAGCGGTACTCCTCCCACTCCTGCTTCTTGTTGCGCAGGAAGAAGTCGAAGACGTGCTCGCCCAGGGTCTCGGCGACCAGGTCGCTGCGTTCCATCAGGGTCAGGGCCTCGCCGAGGTTCTGGGGGAGGGGTTCGATGCCCATCGCGCGGCGCTCCGCGTCGGAGAGGGCCCAGACGTCGTCCTCGGCGCCCGGAGGGAGTTCGTAGCCCTCCTCGATGCCCTTGAGGCCGGCGGCCAGCAGGACGGCGTAGGCCAGGTACGGGTTGGCGCCGGAGTCGAGGGAGCGGACCTCCACGCGCGCGGAGCCGGTCTTGCCGGGCTTGTACATCGGGACGCGGACCAGGGCCGAGCGGTTGTTGTGGCCCCAGCAGATGTAGGAGGGAGCCTCGCCACCGGCGCCGGCCGTGCGCTCCGAGCCGCCCCAGATGCGCTTGTAGGAGTTGACCCACTGGTTGGTGACCGCGGAGATCTCCGCCGCGTGGCGCAGCAGGCCCGCGATGAAGGAGCGGCCGACCTTGGAGAGCTGGTACTCCGAGCCGGACTCGTAGAACGCGTTGCGGTCGCCCTCGAAGAGGGAGAGGTGGGTGTGCATGCCGGAGCCCGGGTGCTCCGAGAAGGGCTTGGGCATGAAGGTCGCCTGGACCCCCTGCTCCAGCGCCACCTGCTTCATGACCAGGCGGAAGGTCATGATGTTGTCGGCCGTGGAGAGGGCGTCGGCGTAGCGCAGGTCGATCTCCTGCTGGCCGGGTGCGCCCTCGTGGTGGGAGAACTCGACCGAGATGCCCATCGACTCCAGCATGGTGATCGCCTGACGGCGGAAGTCCATGCCGATGTTCTGCGGGGTGTGGTCGAAGTAGCCGGAGTTGTCGGCGGGGGTGGGGCGCGTACCGTCGAGCGGGCGGTCCTTCAGCAGGAAGAACTCGATCTCCGGGTGCGTGTAGAAGGTGAAACCCAGGTCGGAGCCGCGCGTGAGGGCGCGCTTGAGGACGTAGCGCGGGTCGGCGAAGGACGGGGAGCCGTCCGGCATGAGGATGTCGCAGAACATCCGGGCCGTGCCGGGGGCCTCGGCGCGCCAGGGCAGGATCTGGAAGGTGGACGGGTCCGGCTTGGCGATCATGTCGGACTCGTATACACGGGCGAAGCCCTCGATGGCCGAACCGTCGAAGCCGATGCCCTCATCGAACGCCTGTTCAAGCTCGGCGGGGGCCACGGCGACGGACTTGAGGAAGCCCAGCACGTCCGTGAACCACAGGCGTACGAACCGGATGTCGCGCTCCTCCAACGTCCGGAGCACGAACTCCTGCTGCTTGTCCATCTTCCGCTTCCCCATCCTTGCTGGTCAGGCCGCCTGTCTCCCTGTCCCGCAGGAGGCGGTCGGGCACCTGAGCATCACACCACAACAGCATTTCATGCGCGTTGCCGACCTTGATCGTCGAAGCGACCTCGGCCTGAACGCCTCACGTATGCCAGGTGTACGGCTCTGCCGCCCATCTTGCCTGCTCGGACTGACATCCGTAATGCCCGGCCCCGCCTCACACGTGACCATCGCCACCCGCGCTTAATTTGCATCCCAGATTCCAGTTTAAATACGGTTCCGATCAGCCGAGATCACGAGGAGCCCCCGATGCTGTCCGAACCAGCCGCCGCAACCGTCCGCGCCACCCTCCCCGCCGTCGGAGCACACCTCGGCGAGATCACCGAGCGCTTCTACGCCGGTCTGTTCGCCGCCCGCCCGGAGCTGCTGCGCGACCTGTTCAACCGCGGCAACCAGGCCGCCGGCACCCAGCGCCAGGCCCTCGCCGGCTCGATCGCCGCCTTCGCGACCCACCTCCTGGACCACCCGGACCGGCGGCCGGACGCGATGCTCACCCGCATCGCCCACAAGCACGCCTCCCTCGGGGTAGCTCCCGAGCAGTACGCGCTGGTCCACGAGCACCTCTTCGCCGCCATCGCCGAGGTCCTGGGCGAGGCCGTCACCCCGCAGGTCGCGGCCGCCTGGGACGAGGTCTACTGGCTGATGGCGAACGCCCTCGTGGCGATCGAGAAGCGGCTGTACGAGGAGAGCGCGGACGGGTCCGGCTGGCGGGAGTGGGAGGTCGTGGAACGGGTCGCCGAGACCGCCGACGTGGTCTCCTTCCGGCTGCGGCCCGTGGACGGCGGCCCGGTCGCCGACTTCCGCGCGGGCCAGTACGTCTCCGTACGTGCCGAACTCCCGGACGGCGCCCGCCAGATACGCCAGTACAGCCTCTCCGGCGCCCCGGGCTCGCCCCTGCGCCGGATCAGCGTGAAGCGCGTCCACGACGGCGCCTCGCCCGACGGAGAGGTCTCACAGCACCTCCACGCGCGCGTGCGTGAGGGCGACGTCCTGGAGCTGTCCGCCCCGTACGGCGACCTCGTCCTGGACGCCACCGACGGCACCCCGCTGCTGCTCGCCTCCGTCGGCATCGGAGTGACCCCCATGATCGCGATGCTGGCCCGGCTCGCGGCGGACGGTCACGGCGGCCCGGTCACCGTCGTCCACGGCGACCGCTCCCCCGCCGACCACGCGCTGCTCGCCGACCACGAGGCCTGCACGGCGAAGCTCGCGGACGCCACGACGCACTTCTGGTACGAGCGGGACGCCACCCCGGGCACCCGCACCGGCCTGGTCGACCTCGCCGACGTCGACGTACCCGCCGGCACACGCGCGTACCTGTGCGGTCCGCTCCCCTTCATGCGGGCGGTCCGCGCGCAGCTGATCGGGAAGGGCGTGGCCCCGGCCGACATCCACTACGAGATGTTCGGCCCCGACCTCTGGCTCGCCGCCCAGGCCTGACGGGCTCCGGCCCGCCCTGAGAACCCTAAGAACCCTGAGAGGTCCAGGAAGCGCGGCCGATCTCCAGCAGGAGGGGGCCGGTCGGGGCGGCGACCATGTCGGCCACCGTCAGCGGGTCCAGCGAGGCGTAGAAGGCCTCCTGGGCCCGGCGCAGGGCGCCCCGGAGACGGCAGGCGGAGTTCAGGGGGCAGGGGGAGGTACCGCCCTCGCAGTCGACGACGTCACCGTCGCCCTCGAAGGCGCGCACCACGCCGCCGACGGAGGCCGTACGGCCCTTGGCGCTCAGGGACAGCCCGCCGCCCCGGCCACGGCGGGCGTCGACCAGACCCTGGTGCTGGAGTTCGGCGACGACCTTCGCCGCGTGCGTGTACGGCACGTCCATGTCCGCCGCGACCTCGCGGGTCGTCGGACTGGACTCGCCGGCGACGGCGAGCCGCATCAGGACGCGCAGGGCGAGGTCGGTGGAGCGCAGCAGCCGCATACCGGCAGCGTAGATAATGCGCATCTGCGGTTCAAATTATCGCTCGATTCCTGTCGGATACGTATCGATCCGGCCTTTCCTGTGCCCTGCCTGCGAATCGCCCCTCCGTCCCCATTACGATCAGCCCACCCGACGTCCCTTCCCCCCTATAAGGACACCCGCCATGGGCTCGAAGACCACCAGTGCCGCCCGCAAGGCGCGCATAGAGGAGATGCGGCGCGCCGAGAAGGCCCGTGAACGGCGCAATCGCATCCTCGTCATCGGCGCGAGCGTGGTCGTCGTCGCCGGTCTCGTCGTCGGCGGTGTGGTCCTCGTCAACAGCCAGTCGGACAAGAAGAGCGACAGCGCGAGCGACGCCAAGGGCGGCAGCTCCGGGGATTCCGGGCACTTCACCACCGGCAAGGACGGCGTGCAGACCTGGTCGGGCAAGCTGTCCCGCAACCACGTCTCGGGGACGGTGAGTTACCCGATGCACCCGCCGGTCGGCGGCAACCACAACCCGGTGTGGCTCAACTGCAACGGCAACGTCTACACCAAGGCCGTCAAGGACGAGAACGCCGTGCACGCGCTGGAGCACGGCGCGGTGTGGGTGACGTACACCGACAAGGCGAAGAAGTCCGACGTGGACACGCTCGCGGCGAAGGTGAAGCAGACGCCGTACTCCCTGATGAGCCCGTACACCAACCAGACCTCGCCGATCGAGCTGACGGCGTGGGGCCACCAGCTCGGCGTGACGAGCGCGGACGACCCGAAGGTCGCCAAGTTCTTCGAGACGTACGTCCAGGGGAAGCAGACTCCCGAGCCTGGTGCCTCGTGCACGGGCGGGACGATGTGACATGAGGAAGCACATCGGCTGGATCGCGGGAACCGCCGCGGCGGCGCTCGTCGCGGCCGGCGCGATCACCTATGCGGTCGCCGAGGACGGCGGGTCGAGCACGGGCACGCCGGCCGCGGAGTCCGCCGACGCGGGGTTCGCCCGGGACATGGCGGTCCATCACCAGCAGGCCGTCGAGATGTCGTACATCGTCCGCGACCGCACGAAGAACGTGGAAGTGCGGCGCCTCGCCTACGACATCGCGCAGACGCAGGCCAACCAGCGCGGGATGCTGCTGGGCTGGCTGGATCTGTGGGGGCTGCCGAAGGTGTCGGCGAAGCCGCCGATGTCCTGGATGGGCATGGGGGACATGCCCGAGCGCGGGGACGGCTCGCTGATGCCCGGCATGGCGACGGACACCGAGATGAAGAAGCTCGGCACCCTCAACGGCAAGCAGGCCGAGATCTTCTACCTCCAGCTCATGACGGACCATCACAAGGGCGGCATCCACATGGCCGAGGGCTGTGTCGCCAAGTGCCGGGTCGGCGTGGAGAAGCAGCTCGCGCAGGGCATGGTCGACGCGCAGCAGTCCGAGATCAAGCTGATGGCGGACATGCTCAAGGAGCGCGGCGCGAAGCCCAGGTCGTAGGAATTACCGTCGAAGGCCGAAAACACCGTAGGACGTAAGCCTCAAATCGCCTCGGACAGCGCTTCCTTGGGTTCTTCTTGGTGTTCTCATTCCCCTGGCATGAACCGTTCATCGAAAGAGTGGCCCCTACCGTGTGATCCAATTCCGTGCCTCCGCCGCGGCTCGGTCTACGCGGATCACCGATGACCGACCACACATGCGAAGAACCGCATCGCAGGGGGTTCCATGAGATCCAACCGCGCCAAACTTCGCGCAGTGAGCATGGCGGCGACGCTGCCCATGATCACCGGCGCGCTGGCGCTCGGCATACCCGCGGCGCACGCCGCGGACAACCCGGCCCGTGACGCACTGGCGGGCACCAAGCCCGCGTGGGCCACGGCCAAGGCGGACAAGGGTGACGCCTCGAACGCCGCCCAGGTGAAGCTCCGGGTCTACCTGGCCGGCCGGAACGCGACGGGTCTCGCCGCGTACGCGAAGGCCGTGTCCGACCCGAGCTCGCCGCTGTACGGCAAGTACCTGAGCGCCAAGAAGGCGCAGGCCGCGTTCGGCGCGACCAAGGCCCAGGTGGCCGCGGTCAAGTCGTGGCTGACGGCCAACGGCCTGAAGGTCACCGGCGTCGCGCAGCACTACGTCTCCGTCACCGGTGACGTGGCCGCCGCCGAGAAGGCGTTCGGCACCCAGCTGCACAACTTCGTCAAGGGCTCGAAGACCTACCGCGCGCCGTCGAAGACGGCCTCGGTGCCGGACAGCCTCAAGGGCGCCGTCCTGACCGTCACCGGCCTGGACAACGCCCCGCACAAGGCGAGCCACGACGACCAGCTGCCCGGTCCCGGCTCCGTGTTCAAGAACTCCGGGCCGTTCTCCTCGTACTTCGGCTCGAACATCGCGACCACGCTGCCGGACGCGTACGGCACGAAGATCCCGTACGCCATCGAGGGCTACACCGGCAAGCAGCTGCGTGCCGCCTACGGCGCGGGCCAGTACACGGGCAAGGGGGTGCGCGTCGCCATCACGGACGCGTTCGCCTCGCCGACCATCGCCTTCGACGCGCAGACTTACGCGAAGAAGCACGGTGACGCGGCCTGGAAGACCGGCCAGCTGAACCAGGTGCTGCCCAAGAAGTACACGCACACCGGCGCCGACGAGTGCGACGCCTCCGGCTGGTACGGCGAGGAGACCCTCGACGTCGAGGCCGTGCACGCGGTCGCGCCGGACGCGCACGTCACGTACGTGGGCGGCGCGTCCTGCCTGGACGACGACCTGCTGGACTCGCTGAGCAAGGTGGTGGACAACCACCTCGCCGACATCGTCTCCAACTCGTGGGGCGACATCGAGGCCAACCAGACGCCGGACCTCGCGGCCGCCTACGACCAGGTGTTCCAGTTCGGCGCGGTCGAGGGCATCGGCTTCTACTTCTCCTCCGGTGACAACGGCGACGAGGTCGCCAACACCGGTACGAAGCAGGTCGACACCCCCGCCAACTCGGCCTGGGTGACGGCGGTCGGCGGTACCTCGCTCGCGGTCGGCAAGGGCGACACGTACCAGTGGGAGACCGGCTGGGGCACCGAGAAGGCCCTGCTGTCCGCGGACGGCAAGAGCTGGACCAACTTCCCCGGCGCGTTCACCTCGGGTGCGGGCGGCGGCACCAGCAAGACGGTCGCCGAGCCGTTCTACCAGAAGGGTGTCGTCCCGGACGCGCTCGCCAAGGCCAACAACGCCGCCGGCAACCGCGTCGTCCCGGACATCGCGGCCATCGCCGACCCCAACACCGGTTTCAAGGTCGGCCAGACGCAGACCTTCCCGGACGGGTCGGAGCAGTACAGCGAGTACCGCATCGGCGGCACCTCGCTCGCCGCTCCGGTGATCGCGGCCGTCCAGGCCCTGGCCCAGGAGGCGCGTGGCGGCAAGGCGATCGGTTTCGCCAACCCGGAGATCTACGCCCGCTACAACAAGGGTGTGTACCACGACGTCACCGACAAGCCGACCGGCAAGGACCTCGCGGTCGCCCGTGTCGACTTCGCCAACAGCGTTGACGCCTCGGGCGGTCTGATCACCTCGGTCCGCAGCCTCGGCAAGGACAGCTCGCTGTCCGCGGTCAAGGGCTACGACGACGTCACCGGCGTGGGCACGCCCGCGAACGGCTACGTCGCGTCGTACCGGAAGCACTGAGCCTTTCCGGTGATCGTGCGCCCGTTCCCCTCGGGGAGCGGGCGCACACGCATACCCGGCGGGGTTAGCCTGCGGACATGACCCCGCCGCGGAGACAGACGTACGGACGGCTGCCGCTGTTCGCGCCACTGCTCCTCGGCATCATCGCGTTGCTGGGCTCTTTCACGCTCCTCCTCCTGCTGCCGGCCGCCGGTCTCGGCGTCGCCGCATCCGCTCTCCCCCTGCCGTCCCGGCTGTCGGTGCTGCGCATATAGGCCCGCACACCGGCCGCTTCGCGCTGGCCGCGTGATCTCACCCGTGCGGGGTGGGAACCTCCGCGCCGTGGGCGGTGTACCAGAAGCAGCAGATGCGTCCAGGCCAGCCCTTCGCACCCCCTATGACGAGGTGTCAGCACATCATGCGTACTCCCACGCGCCGTTCCGTCCTCGGCGCATCCATCACCGTCGCCGGGGCGGGGTTCCTGGCCGCCTGCTCGGGCTCGGCATCCTCCGGACACAGCGGCTCCGCGGCGAGCGATCCCAAGGGCTATGTCGACCCGGCCGGCAAGGAGGTCGCCGCCGCGGAGCAGCGACGCGCGGCGCGCGGACGCGGCGCGGTGCGCACGATCCGCCTCACCGCCACCCGGTCCTCGCTGAACCTCGGCGAGCGCAAGGTCACCTCCTGGTCGTACGGCGGCGCCCTGCCCGGCAAGGAGATGCGCGTCACCGCGGGCGACACCCTCGCCGTGACCCTGGCCAACCACCTCCCCGACACCACGTCCCTGCACTGGCACGGCATCGCCCTGCGCAACGACATGGACGGCGTCCCCGGTCTCACTCAGCGCGTGATCGAACCGGGCGCGGACTTCACCTACCGCTTCACGGTCTCGCACCCGGGCACGTACTGGTTCCATCCGCACTCCGGCGTCCAGCTCGACCGCGGGCTGTACGCGCCGCTGATCGTGGAAGACCCCAAGGAGCCCCTGTCCTACGACAAGGAGTGGGTGGTCGTCCTGGACGACTGGCTGGACGGGGTGGACGGCACCACCCCGGACGCCGTGTTCGCGCAGCTGACCGGCGGCAGGGGGATGAGCATGGGCGGCGGCATGGGCGACATGCCGATGGACCAGCACGGTACGTCCTCACCCTCCGCCCGGTCCCGGATGACGGCAGGCGGTCACAGCGACCTGCTGGGCGGTGACCCCGGCGATGTCGAGTACCCGTTCTTCCTGGTCAACGGGCGTACGGCGAAGGCGCCTTCGGCCTTCAAGGCGCGTCCCGGGGACCGGATCCGCATCCGGTTCGTCAATGCCGGCGGGGACACTGCCTTCCGGGTCGCCCTCGGTGGGCACGAGATGACGGTGACGCACACGGACGGCTACCCGGTCAAGCACGCGCGCACGGACGCGCTGCTGATCGGCATGGGCGAGCGCTACGACGTGCTGGTGACAGCCGGTGACGGTGTCTTCCCGCTGACCGCGCTGGCCGAGGGCAAGGATGCGTCGACGATGGCGCTGCTGCGCACGGGGGGCGGCGGCACGCCCTCGGCCGGCACCCGTCCGGGCGAGCTGGACCGAAGGCTGCTGACCGCGGACCGGCTGAGGGCGGACCAGTCCGTGGCGCTGAAGCGCAAGAACCCGGACCGGACGATCAGGCTCCGGCTCACCGGCAGGATGACGCAGTACGACTGGGCCTTCGACGGCAAGCCGTACACGCCCTCGCAGCGCCATCCGGTGCGGGCCGGTGAGCGGGTCCGGCTGGAGTTCGTGAACTCCACGGCCATGTGGCACCCGCTCCATGTGCACGGACACACCTTCGCCCTGGCCGATGTGACGGGAGGCCCGCGCAAGGACACGGCGATCGTGCTGCCGAGGAAGACCCTCAGGGTCGACTTCGACGCCGACAACCCAGGGCTGTGGATGATCCACTGCCACAACGTCTACCACGCGGAGGCGGGGATGATGACCGTGCTGGGCTACGAGAGCTGACGGCCCGCGCGGGCGGCGCGGGGTGCGCCCCGCACCCCGCCTCACCGATCGCGTCGCTCTGACGATTACACTGGATTCCGTGCCTCAGTCGAACTTCTGGTCCATTTATCAGCACGGGTTCGCACGCGTCGCCGCGTGTACGGGTCACACCGTCATCGCGGATCCGCCCGCCAACGCCGAAGCGGTGCTGCGCCAGGCGCGCAGATGTGCCGAGGAGGGGGTCGCCGTCGCCGTCTTCCCGGAGATGGGGCTGTGCGGCTACTCGATCGAGGATCTGCTGCTGCAGGACGCGCTGCTCGACCAGGTCGAGGACGCGGTCGCGGAAGTGGTAGCCGGGTCGGCCGAGTTGCTGCCGGTGCTGGTCGTCGGCGCCCCGCTGCGCCACCGCAACCGGGTCTACAACTGCGCGGTGGTGGTGCACCGCGGCCGGGTCCTCGGGGTCGTGCCGAAGTCGTACCCGCCGAACTACCGGGAGTTCTACGAGCGCCGGCAGATCGCGGACGGCGCGGACGAGCGAGGCGGATCGATCCGTCTGGGCGGCGAGAGCGTGCCGTTCGGCGTGGATCTGCTGTTCACCGCCGAGGACGTGCCGGGCCTGGTGCTGTTCGCGGAGATCTGCGAGGACATGTGGGTCCCGGTGCCGCCCAGTGCGGAGGCCGCCCTCGCCGGCGCGACCGTCCTGGTCAACCTCTCGGGCAGCCCGATCACGGTCGGGCGGGCCGAGGACCGCAAGCTGCTGTGCCGCTCGGCGTCCTCGCGCTGCCTGGCCGCGTACGTCTACGCGGCGGCGGGCCTCGGCGAGTCGACGACCGACCTGTCCTGGGACGGACAGGCCCTGGTCTACGAGAACGGTGTGCTGCTGGCCGAGACCGAGCGTTTCCCGCTCGGCGACGAGTACGCCGTGGCCGACGTGGACCTGGACCTGCTGCGGCAGGAGCGCATGCGGATGGGCACGTTCGACGACAACCGCCGTACGCACAGCGCGCGGACCGGTGACTTCCGGACGGTGTCCTTCGAACTCGCCCCGCCGCAGACGGATGTGGGGCTCAGGCGCCGCGTCGAACGGTTCCCGTTCGTGCCGGCCGACGCCGAGCGGCTCGCCCAGGACTGCTACGAGGCGTACAACATCCAGGTCGAGGGCCTGCAGCAGCGGCTCGCGGCGATCGGCGGCCCCAAGGTGGTCATCGGGGTGTCCGGCGGTCTGGACTCCACGCACGCGCTGATCGTCGCCGCCCGGGCGATGGACCGGGCCGGGCGTCCGCGCAGCGACATCCTGGCCTGGACGCTGCCCGGTTTCGCCACCAGCGACCACACCAAGGACAACGCCCACAAGCTGATGGCCGCGCTCGGGGTCACCGCGGCCGAGCTGGACATCACGCCGACCGCGCGTCTGATGCTGCAGGAGATGGGGCATCCCTTCGCCTCCGGTGAGCCGGTGTACGACGTCACCTTCGAGAACGTGCAGGCGGGACTGCGCACCGACTACCTGTTCCGGCTGGCCAACCAGCGGGGCGGCATCGTGCTCGGCACGGGTGACCTCTCGGAACTGGCGCTGGGCTGGTCCACGTACGGTGTGGGCGACCAGATGAGCCACTACAACGTCAACTCGGGCGTGCCGAAGACACTGATCCAGCATCTGATCCGGTGGGTCATCACCAGCGGCCAGCACGACGAGGAGACGGGCCGGACGCTCGCCGCGATCCTCGACACCGAGATCAGCCCGGAGCTGGTGCCGGGTGAGGAGATGCAGTCCACCGAGTCGAAGATCGGGCCGTACGCGCTGCACGACTTCACGCTGTTCCACGTGCTGCGCTACGGCTTCCGGCCGTCGAAGATCGCCTTCCTGGCCTGGCACGCCTGGCACGACCCGAAGACGGGTGCCTGGCCGCCGAACTTCCCCGAGGCCAAGCGGGTGGCGTACGACCTGCCGGAGATCCGGCACTGGCTGGAGGTCTTCTGCCGGCGCTTCTTCGCCTTCGCCCAGTTCAAGCGCTCGGCGATGCCGAACGGGCCGAAGGTCTCGGCGGGCGGTTCGCTGTCGCCGCGGGGTGACTGGCGTGCACCGAGCGACAGTTCGGCACGGGCCTGGCTGCGGGATCTGGAGCGGTTCGACTGAGGCCGTCCCGTAACCGTCGATCGTCATCCGGTGACGGCGTCGTTGTTCCCGAGGCTGACGACCAGTACGTTCGGCTCGTGAGCGCGGCAGCGCGACCCGCTGCGTGATCCGGTGGGTCCGCGAGAGGATCACTGCGTCAGGTAGGCGGGAGACACCGCTGCCGTGCTGATGCGTTCGGGCTTGCCCGTGCCGTCCGCCGGGATCGCGTACAGGTCCGCTCCGTAGTCGCCCGGGAGGGCGTAGACCAGGGTGTGGTTGTCGCGCCAGACTGCCTGGTCGTCCACGCTTCGGGGCTCCGCGAGCGGGGTTTCGTGCATCGTGCGGAGGTCGAGGACGTACAGGCGCCAAGGGGCGTCCTTCGGGAGGTCCTTGACTCGTTTCTTGTAGGCGATGCGGGTGCCGTCGGGGGAGAGGGACGGGCATTCGACGTTCTGGTGAAGCGTGGTGACCGTTCGGGTGTGGAGGTCTCCCCGGACCAGGTAGGTGCTGCCACCCGTCGCCAACGTCGCGTAGAACGTGCGGTCGTCGCCTGCGAACGTCACGCCCCAGAAGTTGACGTCCGGGGCGTGGTAGACGTGGCCGTCCTTCAGGATGCGGTACGCCTCCAAGGACGAGGTCAGCTTCCCCGTGCGGACGTCCACGATCGCCGCTCGTGTGGAGAAGTTCGTGCCGGCGTACGAGTCGCCGCCCACGAAGGCCGTCCACGCGGCGAAGTGACCCGTCGGGGAGACGCGGGCGCGGGACGGGATGCCGGGGACGTCGTAGTGGGCCCGGGTGCGCAGGTGCGCGTCCAGGATCAGCGCGCGGTACGTGTCCGAGACCGGGCCGTGGACCGCCTGCAGGCACACTCCCGTGCCCGAAGCGGCGTAGAAGCGCAGGCACTTGACGCCCGAGGCGGTGCGGGGGCCCGAGGGGTCGGACGCCGGGACCGTGGTCAGTTCGTCGCGGTGCGGGCCCCACGCCATGTTGCGGAAGACCATGCGGCCGGGGGCCGTGAGTGTGACCGTCCCCGAGGTCACGCGCGGGCCGCCCGGCTGGGCCCGGTCCCGGCGTTCCGAGCGGGCGGAGGCGTGCAGGACCGACGCCACGGCCACCGCCGCCAGGGTGATCACGGCCGCCAGGAGGATCAGGACGCGGTTGCGGATGGTCATCAGGCGTACTCCCGAGCCGCGGGACGGAGGAAGGCGAAGGCCAGGGATACGGCCGTGCACCACAGCAACGCCGCCGTCGACGCGGGCAGTGTCATACCCTCGCTTCCCGGTGTCATCAGGCGTTCTCCCGTGCCGCCGGACGGAGAAAGGCCAGGGACACCGCCGCGCACAGCAGCAGCGCCGCCGTCGACGCGAGCAGTGCCGTGCGGTCGCCCCACAGGGACCAGGCCGCGCCGAACCCCAGTGAGCAGGCGAAACGGGCCAGTGCCTGACCCGTCTGCACCACCGCGAGGCCCGACGAGCGCAGCGCCTCCGGCACGTTGTCCGAGGCCGCCGCCATCAGCACACCGTCGGTCGCCGCGTAGAAGGTGCCGTGCAGGAGCAGCACCGCGTACGGCAGGAACGTGCCGTGCCAGGAGGTGAGCAGGAGGGCGTAGGCGAGCAGCAGGGCGCCGTGGCCGGCCAGGAAGACCCGCCGGCTGCCCACCCGGTCGGCCAGCCGGCCCAGCGGCACCGCCAGCAGCAGGAACGCCGCCGCCGTGCCGAGGGGGAGGAGCGCGAACCAGCGGTCGGGGACGCCGAGACGGCGTTGCAGGAGCAGGTAGACGAAGGAGTCGCTCACCGTCGCCAGGCCCAGTAGCAGCGCGCAGACGGTGATGCGGCGGACGTCCCGGTGGCGGAGCAGTCCGACCGCGGCGCGCAGCGTGGGGCGTACGGCCGCCTCGATCGCCGGCGCGGACGACGATCCCGGCACGAACAGCACCAGGACCAGCACCCCGGCCACCGCCACGCAGAAGCTCACCGTGAACACCGCGTCGTAGCCGTCCACCGTGGCCCGCAGGATCAGGAACGCCGCCAGCGGGCCGAGCAGCGCGCCGGCCGTGTCCATCGCGCGGTGCACACCGAAGGCGCGGCCCCGGGTCTCGGGCGTGGAGGACAGGGAGATCAGCGCGTCGCGCGGGGCCGTACGCAGCCCCTTGCCCGTGCGGTCGGCGGCCAGGACCAGGCCGATGGGGGTGAGGGAGTGGGCCAGCAGCAGGAGGGGCTTGCAGAGGGCCGAGATGCCGTAACCGAGGCCCGCCACCCACTTGTGGCGGCCGCCGCCCCGGTCGGCCAGATGGCCGCCGGCCAGGCGTACGAGCGCCGAGAAGCCGTTGTAGATGCCGTCCAGGAGCCCGAAGCCCAGCGGGGACAGGCCCAGGCCCGCCACCAGGTACAGGGGGAGGACGGCCGTCACCATCTCCGAGGAGACGTCCGTGATCAGGCTGACCGTGCCGAGCGCGAGGACGGTGGGCGCGACCGCGGCACGGCGCCGCCCGGCCGGTGTGGGCCGGGCGGCGCCCTCCGCGGACGCCGGCTTGCTCGCGCGGCTGTCCGCTACGTACACCTCAGGACGCCCAGATGCCGGTGATGTCCTTGGCGGAGGCCGCGTTGCCCGCGTGCGCGGACAGGCCCTGGGTGTCCTCCAGGGTGCGCAGCAGGTCGTAGTGGTTGTAGGTGGTGGAGGAGGACGAACCCGCGGTGACCGGCTGGCCGTACAGGACCGTCGGGATGCGGTTGCCGGAGAGGCGGTTGTCCTCGTCGAAGGTGATGACGAGGAGGCTGTTGTGGGTCTTGGCCCAGGTGGCGTAGCCGCCCAGGTTGTTCTTCAGCCAGGTGTCACCGGTGGACACCGAGCAGTCGTGCATGTCGCTGCACAGGTTGGGGGTGACGAAGGAGATCTGCGGCAGCGTCGAGTAGTCCGTGGGGAACTGCGCGAACGTCTTCGCGCTGGAGGTCGGCACGTTCTTGAAGCCGAACCACGGGTTGTGCTTCTGCGCGTAGTTGCCGCTGCTGCACGTGGTCGAGCCCTGGCTGGGCAGCGACTCGTTGTAGCTGGCCCAGGTGCGGCCCGCGGCGATCGCCTCGGAGGCCAGGTTGGCGGCGGAGGAGAAGCCCGGGGTGACGCAGCTGTCGTCGGTGACGCCCTGGGTGGAGCCGGAGAACAGCGCGTAGTAGTTCGGCTGGCTCGGGTGGGTGATCGCGTACGACTGGGTCAGATTGGCGCCGCCGGTCTTGAGCGAGTTGATGTACGGGGCGCTGGAGGAGCCGATGACCTGGCTGTAGGCGTGGTTCTCCATGACCACGACGACCACGTGGTCCGGGGTCGGCACGGCCGAGGCCGCGGACGAGGAACCGCCGAGGCCGGTCCACAGGCCGACGGCCGCGGCCGTGAAGGCGACCGCGGACGCGAGCGCGGCCCGGCCACGGCGGGCCCGGGGACGGGCAGGACTTGCGGTACTGCCGGACACATCAACCTCCGGAGGGGGGAAGGGCGGGGCTGGCGGTGCGGACAGAGCATGCACACGCCAACATTCCCATGGCCCACGTGGCCCAACCCGGTGGGTGAAGAGCGGGTGAACTACTGCCGCTCGGCCGCCAGCTGGGCCAGCACCTGGTGGAGCGGCTCGGTGGCCCGGCGCCGGTACTCCTGGATCGCCCAGCCGTTGCCGTCGGGGTCCTTGAAGTACATGAAGGTGGCCCCGTCCTGCGGCGCGAACTGCTGCGGCTCGGTCACCTCGAGGCCGCGCGCGGTCAGCTCGTCGTACGCCGCCTTGGCGTCCGTCACGCACAGCTGCATGCCGTGGTACGTGCCCGGCCGGGGCGTCCCCGTCGGCACCTGCAGGCCGTCCACCAGCGCGATCGAACAGCCCGAGCCGGGCGGCGTGAGCTGCACGATCCGCACGCCCTCCATCACCTCGCCGTCGAGATCCACATGGAAGCCGACCTTGTCCCGGTAGAACTCCTTCGCCCGGTCCACGTCGGAGACGGGCAGCAGGATCACTTCGAGACTCATGTCCATGGAACGACTCCTTCGTCGAACGTCGGTCGAACGTCGGTCGTGCGTCTGCCGTGACGGCTCCCTTCTACCGAAGCCCATATCGCCGGGAGGCGCCACAGGATTGCGCGGAGCGCCCAGCGCGAGAACTCGGCGCCGCACGCCCGGGGGCCTGTGTCAGTGGCTCCGGTTAGGCTCTGGCCAGTACGAATCTGATCCGAGGGAGGTCTGGGATGACGGCGCCGGGGCGCAGGAGCAGTACCTTCACTCGGCTGCTGCGGCACGGCTTCACCGACCCCTCCGCCGCCGAGCGGCTCCTGGACAGCGCCGAACTCATGCCCGTGCGCAACGACCCGGTGCTGCTGGACGCCCTGGGCGCCACCGCCGACCCCGACCTCGCGCTGCACGGTCTTGTACGACTGCTCGAAGCGCAGCCCGCTCCCACGGCGCGCCGTGAGCTGCTCGATACCCTGATAGCGGCCAAGCCGCTCCGGGACCGGCTGCTCGGCGTCCTCGGCGCCTCAGCCGCGCTCGCCGACCACCTCACCCGGCACCCGCGCGACTGGCACGCGCTGGTCACCTACGAACCGCGGGACCTGCACCCGGGGGTCGAGGAGTTCGAGCGCGGCCTCGCGGAGGCGACCGACCCGGTGTCGCTGCGCGTCGCCTACCGCCGCTGTCTGCTGTCCATCGCCGCCCGGGACGTGTGCGGCACCACCGACGTCGCCGAGACGGCCGCCGAGCTCGCCGACCTCGCCACCGCCACTCTGCGCGCCGCGCTCGCCATCGCCCGCGCCGCCGCCCCCGACGACGCCGCGCTGTGCCGCCTCGCGGTCATCGCGATGGGCAAGTGCGGCGGCCATGAACTCAACTACGTCTCCGACGTCGACGTCATCTTCGTCGGGGAGGCCGTCGAGGGAGCCGACGAGGGCAAGGCACTGCGGTCCGCCACCAGGCTGGCCTCGCACATGATGCGGGTGTGCTCGGAGACCACCGTCGAGGGCTCCATCTGGCCCGTCGACGCCAACCTGCGCCCCGAGGGCCGCAACGGCCCCCTGGTGCGCACCCTCTCCAGCCACCTCGCCTACTACCAGCGCTGGGCCAAGACCTGGGAGTTCCAGGCCCTGCTCAAGGCCCGCCCGGTGGCCGGCGACACCGAGCTCGGCGAGGCGTACGTCGCCGCCCTCGAACCCCTCGTCTGGCAGGCCGCCGAGCGGGAGAACTTCGTCGCCGACGTGCAGAAGATGCGCCGCCGGGTGGTGGAGAACATCCCGGCCGCCGAGGTCGACCGCGAGCTGAAGCTCGGCCCCGGCGGCCTCAGGGACGTCGAATTCGCCGTCCAGCTGCTGCAGTTGGTGCACGGACGGGCGGACACGTCACTCAGGAGCGGCACGACCCTCGACGCGCTCCAGGCGCTGGCGGCGGGCGGATATGTCGGCCGGGAGGACGCCGTCCAGCTCGACGACGCCTACCGCTTCCTGCGCTCCATGGAACACCGCATCCAGCTCTACCGGCTGCGCCGCACCCACCTGGTCCCCGAGGACGAGACCGACCAGCGCCGCCTCGGCCGCTCCCTGGGGCTGCGCACCGACCCGGTCGTCGCCCTGAACCGCGAATGGCGCCGGCACGCAGCGGTCGTACGACGGCTGCACGAGAAGCTCTTCTACCGGCCGCTCCTCGACGCGGTCGCCCAACTCGCGCCGGGAGAAGCCCGGTTGAGCCCCAAGGCGGCCCGCGAGCGGCTGGTCGCGCTCGGGTACGCCGACCCGGCGGCCGCGCTGCGCCACCTGGAGGCGCTGGCCTCCGGGGTCACCCGCAAGGCCGCCATCCAGCGCACCCTGCTGCCCGTTCTGCTCGGCTGGTTCGCGGACTCCGCCGACCCGGACGCCGGCCTGCTCAACTTCCGCAAGGTGTCGGACGCGTTGGGCAAGACCCCCTGGTATCTGCGCCTGCTGCGGGACGAGGGCGCCGCCGCCGAGAACCTCGCGCGCGTGCTGTCCGCCGGACGGCTCGCTCCCGACCTGCTGATGCGGGCGCCGGAGGCGGTCGCGCTGCTCGGGGACGGGGACGGCGGCGGGGGGCTGGAGCCGCGCGGGCGGGACCATCTGGAGCAGGAGATACTCGCCGCGGTCGGCCGCGCGGACGGCGCGGCCCAGGGCGTCACGGCGGCCCGCGGTGTCCGCCGCCGCGAGCTGTTCCGTACCGCCGCCGCCGACATCGTCGGCTCCTACGGCACCGAGACACAGCCCGCCGAGGCCGACCAGGGCGCCCTGGTGGACCGGGTCGGCGGCGCGATCTCCGACCTGACGGCGGCCACCCTCGCGGGCACCCTGCGCGCGGTGGTGCGATGGGGAGGTTGGGGGGACACCCTGCCCACCCGGTTCGCGATCATCGGCATGGGCCGCTTCGGCGGCCACGAACTGGGCTACGGCTCCGACGCGGACGTCCTCTTCGTGCACGAGCCGCGCGAGGGCGTGGAGGAGCGGGAGGCCTCCGACGCGGCGAACAGGGTGGTCTCCGAGATGCGAAGGCTGCTGCAGATCCCGAGCGCGGACCCGCCGCTGCTGATCGACGCCGACCTGCGGCCCGAGGGCAAGTCGGGGCCGATGGTGCGCACACTCAAGTCCTACGAGGCGTACTACCGCCGGTGGTCGCTGGTATGGGAGTCACAGGCGCTGCTGCGGGCCGAACCGGTGGCCGGGGACGAGGAGTTGGGGCGGCGGTTCATCGAGCTGATCGATCCGCTGCGGTACCCGGCTGGCGGGCTCGGCGACGACGCCGTCCGGGAGATCCGGCGGCTGAAGGCCCGTATGGAGTCGGAGCGGCTGCCGCGAGGCGCCGACCCGAAGCTGCACACCAAGCTGGGACCGGGCGGGCTGTCCGACGTGGAGTGGACCGTGCAGCTGCTGCAACTCCAGTACGGGCGGGCCGAGTCGGGGCTGCGGACGACCCGGACGCGGGAGGCGCTCGCCGCCGCGCGCGAGGCGGGGCTCATCTCGCCGGAGGACGCGTCCATCCTCGATGAGGCGTGGGTACTGGCCACGCGGGTGCGCAACGCGGTGATGCTGGTGCGCGGGAGAGCCGCCGACACGTTTCCCTCCGGGGGGCGGGAACTGGCCGCCGTGGGGCGGTACTTGGGGTACGCGGACGGGCATGTGGGGGACATGCTGGACGCGTACCGGCGTACGGCGCGGAGGGCTCGGGGGGTTGTGGACACGCTGTTCTACGGGGCGTAGGGCTGAGTTGTCTGCGGGGCGTAGGGCTGCGTTATTTACGGGGCGTAGGCCCGGTGCAGTGCCCGTGCGTGACTGAGGTAGCCGGCCAACCCCACCTCGAACGCCCGGTCCGCCCGGCCCTCGCCCACCGCGGCCAACGCCTGGGCCAGCTTCGGGGTCGGCACCTCCTCCGTCAGCTCCCACATCGTCTCCGGTGCCGCCAGGTCCAGGGCCGAGCCCAGGATCAGGTTCTCCAGGGCGATCAGCAGGGGCATCACCTCGGCCGCGGCGAAGCCCGCGTCCAGCAGAAGGGTGACCGCGCGCTCGTACTGCTCCAGGACCCGGGGCGCTCGTACGGGTGATGTCATCAGCATCGGGATCGCCCTCGGGTGGGCGGCGAAGGCGGCGCGGTAGGAGCGGGCCCAGGCCTCCAGAGCCGTGTCCCACGGCGTCACGTCCAGCGTCCCCGGGTCGATCGCGGAGGCGACCCGTTCGCGCAGCAGCTCCACGATGCCGTCCCGGCCGTCCACATGGTGATACACCGAGCCGGTCTGCGCGCCCAGCCGCTTCGCGATCTGCGGCACGCTGAAGTCGCCCTGTTCGTCCACGAGTTCCAGCGCCGTGGTGGTGATGCGCTCACGGTCGAGGAGCGGTGTGCGCGGCCGTCCCATGTCTGTGTTCCCCCTGGAGGTCTTCCCGGATGCCCAGGAGGAGGCTACATTGCCGAAACCGAAAGCCTTTAGATTTACGGGCCCGGACCACGACGTGCTCCGGGAACGCCGGCCACCCCGCACGCCCGGAACCCTCCCCGTCCGCCGCGCTCGAAGGGCTTCGCCCATGTCCGTCACCACCCCCGATGCCTCCGCGGAGAGCACGCCACCCGGCACCACGACGCTCCGCTCCGGCTCCCTCGGCACCGCCGACATCGCGTTCTTCGTGGTGTCCGCCGCCGCCCCGCTCACCGTCATGGCAGGCGTCGCCCCGCTCGCGATCCTGCTCGGCGGCATCGGCGCCCCCGCCGGCTATCTCATCGCCGGCATCACGCTCGCCGTCTTCGCCGTCGGCTTCACCACCATGAGCCGGCACGTGAAGAGCGGTGGCGCCTTCTACGCCTACATCACCCGCGGCCTCGGCCCCGCCGTCGGCATCGGCGCCGCCCTGCTCGCCCTGATCGGCTACAACGGCATGGAGATCGGCGTCTACGGCCTCCTCGCCTCCGCCACCAAGGACACCCTGCACGCCCTCTTCGGCACCGACGTCCCCTGGCTGCCGATCTCCCTCGCCGGACTGCTCGTCATCGGCTACGGCGGCTTCCGCTCGATCGACTTCGGCGCCAAGGTGCTGGGCGTGCTCCTGGCGGCCGAGACCGGCATCCTGGTGCTGCTGGCCGGCGGAGTGCTGGTCAAGGGCGGTGCGCACGGCCTGTCCGGCGCCTCCTTCGCCCCGGGACACGTACTCGTCTCCGGTACGGCGGTGGTCCTGGCCTTCGCCTTCGCCGCGTTCACCGGCTTCGAGTCGACCGTCATCTACCGCCGCGAGGCCCGCGATCCTAACCGCACCATCCCGCGCGCCACCTACGTGGCCATCGCCTTCCTCGGCCTCTTCTACGCCTTCATGGTCTGGATCGTCATCCAGGCCTTCGGCAACGGCCAGGTCATCGCGGCGGCCGCCAAGGACCCCGGCGGGCTGTTCTTCTCCGCCATCACCACGTATGTCGGTTCCTGGGCGGCCGACCTGATGCACGTCTTCATCGTCACGAGTGTCATCGCCTCGCTGCTCGCCTTCCACAACGCGATCAACCGGTACGCCCTCGCGCTCGCCGAGGAGGGCGTCCTGCCGAGGGCGCTGGGCCGTGTCCACCCCCGGCACCGCTCTCCGTATGTCGCCGGGATCGTCCAGACCGTCCTCGGCGCGGTCGTGGTCGTGGCCTTCTGGGCGGCGCACGCCGACCCGTACCAGCAGCTGCTGCTGTGGGTGAACACCCCGGGCATGATCGGCCTGTTCGTCCTCCAGCTCCTCGTCGCGATCGCCGTGCCCTGCTACTTCCGCCGGGTCAGCCACCAGGAGGGCGTCCTGCGCACGGTCGTCGCGCCGGTCCTCGCGGCGGTGCTGCTCGCGACCGCGATAGGGCTCGTCATCACCCACATCGACCTGTTCACCGGCGCCTCCAGCACGGTCAACACGGTCCTGATCGGTACGGCGCCGGCGGTGTTCGTCATGGGGCTGGTTCTCGCGTGGTGGCTGCGTCGGCGGCGGGCGCACGTGTACGTCGCCTTCGCTGCCGAGCCCGCCGAGCCCGACGCGGTTGTTGAATAGTCCTGGCTGACAAAGGAGTTCATCACCTCATGGCCACCCCCGACCTGATCCTCACCGGCGCCAAGGTCCGCACCCTCGACCCCGGCCGACCCCACGCCACCGCCGTCGCCGTGCACGGCGGGGTGATCGTGGCGGTCGGTGACGAGGGGGACGTACGCGAGTGGCGCGGGCCCGGCAGCGAGGTCGTGTCCCTGGACGGGGCGCACCTCGTGCCCGGGCTGGTCGACGCGCACAGTCACCCGGTGTGGGGGCTGGACATGGCGACCGGGGTCGATCTGTCGGGGGTGACGGACCTGGCGGGGCTGCGGGCGGCCCTCGCCGTGGCCGAGCGGACCGACGGGTGGGTCCTGGGCTTCGGCCTCGACCACAACGCGTTCGAGGGGCGGCCCGTCGACCGCGCGCTCGTCGAGGACGTCCTCGGGGGTGCGCCGGCCTTCCTGCGTCTGTACGACGGTCACTCGGCGCTGGTGACCGGTGCGGCGCTCGCGGCGGCCGGTGTGACGGGGCCCCGGGCCTTCGCCCAGCGCTCGGAGGTGGTCTGCGACGCCTCCGGACGGCCCACCGGCCATCTCGTGGAACACGCGGCGATGGATCTCCTGGTCGGCGTCGTGCCCCGGGCGTCTTACGCTGCCCGGCGCTCCCGGTTGGTGGAGCTTCTGTCGGCGATGGCGGCGACCGGGCTGACCGGGGCGCACGTCATGGACGCGGGCGATCCGGAGCTCGTCGAGTCGGTGGCCCGGGAGACCGTGCTGCCGGTCAGGCTGCGGTTCGCCCCGTGGTGCATGCCAGGGGTGTCCGAGGACGGGCTGGAGGAACTGGTCGCGTCGCAGGGGCGCGGCGGGCGGCACTGGCGGGTCGCCGGGGTCAAGTTCTTCATGGACGGCACGGTCGAGGGCGGTACCGCCTGGCTGGAGCACGCGGACTGCCACGGGCAGGGCACGGAGGCGTTGTGGCCGGACCCCGAGGCGTACGGGGCCGCCGTACGGCATCTGCACCGGGCCGGAGTGGGTACGGCCACGCACGCGATCGGGGACGCGGCGGTGGGGCATGTGCTGCGTGTGATGGCGGGGCTGGGGCCCACGGCGTACGGCCGCCATCGCATCGAGCACATCGAGACGGCGCCGGACGCGTTGCTGCCGCGGTTCGCGGAGCTGGGGGTCGCTGCCTCGATGCAGCCGCCGCACACCGGGTACACGCGGGCCGACGGTACGGACGAGTGGTCGCGGCGGCTGGGGGGTGAGCGGGCCGCTCTTGCGTGGCGGCTGCGGGATCTCCGGGATGCGGGCGCCACGCTCGCGTTGGGGTCGGACTGGCCGATCGCGCCGTACGACGTGCGGGCCGTGCTGGCGACCGCGCGGGCGCCGCGGGGGGCGGCGTCGGGGCGGGCGGGGCTGAGCGGGCTGGAGGCGCTGGAAGGGTGCACGAGCCATGCGGCGCGGGCGGCGGGGGAGGCGGGGGTGGCGGGGCGTGTCGCGGTGGGGTACCGCGCCGACCTGACGGCTTTGGGGGTTGATCCCGTGGAGGCGCCTGCGGACGAGGTGGCCCAGGCGCCGGTGCGGCTGACGGTTACCGGGGGGTGTGTGGTGCATCGGGGGTGAGCGTCGATGCCTGCGGCGCCTGTGCGGGTTCGGTGGGGGCGCGCGTAGCGCCTACGTTTGGTGGTGGGTCGGGGCCGGGGCGGGGGGTGTCCGTCCTCGGTCGGGCGGTGCTCTGGGTTATGCGGTGCTGTTTCTTGACGCCCGACACTGCGGGCGGACACCCCCCACCCCGTCCCCTTTCCGCCGTGGGCGAGTGGTCACACCCCCGTCGGCGGCAGTCGGCTCACACCCTCGTCGGTAGCGGTCGGCTCTTCGTGTCGGTCGGGACCGGGACCAGTTGGGGGAGGGAGTACGGCAGTGCGCCGTACCAGAGGCGGGCCACCGTGAAGCCGAAGGTCAGGCAGAGGATGCCGCCCACGGCGTCGAGCCAGAAGTGGTTGGCCGTGGCGACGATGACCATCAGGGTGGCCGCCGGGTACAGCAGGCCGAGGATGCGGACCCAGGGGAGCTTGGCCAGGGCGAAGATCGTCAGGCCGCACCACAGGGACCAGCCGATGTGCATGGACGGCATCGCGGCGTACTGGTTGGACATGTGCTTGAGGTCGCCGGAGGCCATCGAACCCCAGGTCTGGTGGGCCGTGACCGTGTCGATGAAGGTGCTGCCGTTCATCAGGCGGGGCGGGGCGAGGGGGTAGAGGTAGTAGCCGACCAGGGCCACGCCGGTGGTGGCGAAGAGCACCAGTCGGGCCGCCGCGTAGCGGCCCGGGTGGCTGCGGTAGAGCCATACCAGGACGGTCAATGTGACGATGAAGTGCAGGGTGGCGTAGTAGTAGTTCATGCCGACGATCAGCCAAGTCACGGAGTTGACCGCGTGGTTGACCGACTCCTCCACGGCGATGCCCAGGTGGTGCTCGGTCTTCCAGATCCAGTCGGCGTTGCGCAGGGCTTCGTTTCGCTGCTCCGGTACCGCGTTGCGGATGAGTGAGTACGTGTAGTAACTCACCCCGATGAGCAGGATCTCGAACCACAGGCGAGGTCTGCGCGGGGTGCGCAGTCGGCGCAGGAACCGCGGCTTGTCGCGGGCCGTGACGGGGTCCGGAACGGCCGTCTGATCACGGTCTTCCAGACTGGTCACGGTCGAGTCACCCATAGGCACAAAGTCTGCCAGAAATGCGTTCTGTCACCGATCATCCCCCGGTCTGGTCCGGGGCGCATGTTCTACAACACACGGACGTGCGTGCCTACTCCCAGCGCACTGCGGAAAGCGGTGATTTCTCCGCCCTAAGGACGAGTCCGGTCGCCGGGCGCCGAGGCTGTCGAGCCCCGGACCACCAGTTCCGGCATGAAGACGAACTCGCTGTGCGGCGCGGGCGTACCGCCGATCTCCTCCAGCAACGTGCGCACCGCTGCCTGGCCCATCGCCGGCACCGGCTTGCGGATCGTGGTCAGGGGCGGGTCGGTGAAGGCGATCAGCGGGGAGTCGTCGAAGCCCACCACGGAGATGTCCCGCGGTACTTCGAGGCCGTGCTGGCGGGCCGCGCGGATGGCGCCGAGCGCCATCATGTCGCTCGCGCACACGATGGCCGTGCAGTCGCGGGCGATCAGCGCGGTGGTGGCGGCCTGGCCGCCCTCCAGGGTGTAGAGCGAGTGCTGGACGAGGTCGGTCTCCACCTTTTCCGCGGTCAGTCCGAGCTGGTCCTGCATCGCGCGGACGAAGCCCTCGATCTTGCGCTGCACCGGCACGAAACGCTTGGGGCCGAGGGCGAGGCCGATGCGGGTGTGGCCGAGGGAGACGAGGTGGGTCACCGCCAGCGTCATCGCCGCGCGGTCGTCGGGGGAGATGAACGGGGCCTGCACCTTCGGCGAGAAGCCGTCCACG
The DNA here is from genome assembly GCF_053593695.1 of Streptomyces sp. NPDC002144. NCBI lineage: Bacteria > Bacillati > Actinomycetota > Actinomycetes > Kitasatosporales > Streptomycetaceae > Streptomyces > Streptomyces sp. NPDC002144. Next base: position 70,001 of record NZ_JBSFDB010000028.1, on the reverse strand, counting down.
AGGACGTAGGGCACGCCCTGGGCGCGCAGCCGGTCGTAGCGCTCCATGTCGGCGTTGGTGTCGGCGTGCAGCCCGGAGACGTAGATGATGCCGGCCACCCCGCGGTCGACGAGCATCTCCGTCAGCTCGTCCTCGGTGGAGCCGCCGGGGGTCTGGGTGGCGAGCACCGGGGTGTAGCCCTGACGCGTCAGCGCCTGGCCGATCACCTGGGCCAGGGCCGGGAAGATGGGGTTCTCCAGCTCCGGGGTGATCAGGCCCACCAGGCCCTCGCTGCGTTGCCGCAGCCGTACCGGACGCTCGTAGCCGAGCACGTCCAGTGCGGCGAGGACGGACTGGCGGGTGGTGGCGGCGACGCCCGGCTTGCCGTTGAGGACGCGGCTGACGGTCGCTTCGCTCACCCCCGCCTGAGCGGCGATGTCGGCAAGCCGTGTGGTCACGGCACCGGACTGTACCGGCCGTATCGTCATCGCAGTCCCTCTGTTCTGGTCGGTGCACCTTGCCCCGCATGGGGATGATTCCCGTGCCGGAGCCGGATGGCAAGAGCTTGCAGAGTCTTGCACAACCCGGCTCCGGGCCGCTCAGGCCCGCAGATCCGCCTGTAGCCGGGTCTCGTCGGGGTTGATGAGGAGTCACGGCGAGGTAACTTCCGGCATCTCTTGCAGTTTTTTGCTGCAAGGTCTTTCGCGCAGCTTTCATCGCTGTTACGTTCCCTGACGCCCGGCCGCCGCGACGGCGCAGTCGGCAGTAACACGGGCTCACCCTCAAGGAGAACTCATGCGGCGTGGCATAGCGGCCACCGCGCTGGTGGCGTCCCTCGCCCTCGCGGCGACGGCCTGCGGCGGAAGTGACAGCGGCAGCGGCAAGTCGGACGGTCCGGTCACCATCACCTGGTGGGACACCTCCAACGCCACCAATGAGGCACCCACCTACAAGGCCCTGGTCAAGGAGTTCGAGGCCGCCAACAAGGGCATCAAGGTCAACTACGTCAACGTCCCCTTCGACCAGGCGCAGAACAAGTTCGACACCGCCGCCGGCTCCAAGGGCGCCCCCGACGTGCTGCGTTCCGAGGTCGGCTGGACCCCCGCCTTCGCCAAGAAGGGCTACTTCCTGCCGCTGGACGGCACCGAGGCCCTCGCCGACCAGAGCAAGTTCCAGCCCAACCTGGTCAAGCAGGCCCAGTACGAGGGCAAGACCTACGGCGTCCCGCTGGTCACCGACACCCTCGCCCTCGTCTACAACAAGGCCCTGTTCAAGCAGGCCGGCATCACCGACGCCCCCAAGAGCTGGGACGAGCTGAAGGCGGACGCCGCGAAGGTCAAGGACAAGGCGAAGGTCGACGGCTACTGGGGCTCCACCCAGGCCTACTACGCGCAGACCTTCCTCTACGGCGAGGGCACCGACACCGTCGACGCCTCCGCCAAGAAGATCACCGTCGACTCGGACCCCGCGAAGAAGGCCTACGGCACCTGGCTGAGCCTCTTCTCCGGCAAGGGCCTGCACAAGGCGGACACCACCGCCGACGCCTACGCCCACATCCAGGACGCGTTCGTCAACGGCAAGGTCGCCGCGATCATCCAGGGCCCGTGGGAGATCACCAACTTCTACAAGGGCAGCGCCTTCAAGGACAAGTCCAACCTCGGCATCGCCACCGTCCCGGCCGGCTCCAGCGGCAAGGCGGGCGCCCCGACCGGCGGCCACAACCTGTCGGTGTACGCCGGTTCGGACTCCGCGCACCAGAAGGCGGCCCTGAAGTTCGTCAACTTCATGACCTCCGCGAAGTCCCAGACCGAGATCGCGCTGAAGAACTCCACGCTGCCGACGCGTGACGACGCCTACACCACCGAGGTCAAGGCCGACCCGGGCATCGCCGGCTTCCAGACCGTGCTGCCCGCCGCCCAGCCGCGCCCCGCGCTGCCGGAGTACAGCTCCCTGTGGGGTCCGCTGGACACCGAGCTGCCGAAGATCGCCGGCGGCAAGGAGTCCCTGGACAAGGGCCTGAGCAACGCTGAGCTGGCCATCGCCAAGCTGGTGCCGGACTTCAGCAAGTAAGCCCCGCGTGGCCGCCGGATCCCTTGAACATGGGGGAGGGACCCGGCGGCCACCGGCCTGCGCGCCGTACTCCTTGATCCCCTCGAAGGTGCCGAGAACCATGACAGTCGTCGTCCAACGCCTCAAGCGGGGCTACCAGAAGCACTGGTACGCCTACGCGATGATCACCCCCGTGGCCGTCGTGCTCGGCGTCCTCGTGCTGTACCCCCTGGTGTACGGCCTGTATCTGACGCTCACCGACGCCAACAGCCTCAACACCGCGCGCACGATCGGCGTCAACCACATCGACGCCACGTACAGGTTCATCGGGCTCGACAACTACAAGGACATCCTGTTCGGCCCGACCTCCTACGACCGCTTCTGGTCGCACTTCATCTGGACGATCGTCTGGACGGCCCTGTGCGTCGCCCTGCACTACACGATCGGTCTCGGCCTCGCCCTGCTGCTCGACCAGAAGCTGCGTGGCCGCACCTTCTACCGGCTGGTCCTGATCCTGCCCTGGGCCGTGCCGACCTTCGTCACCGTCTTCGGCTGGCGGTTCATGCTCGCGGACGGCGGGATCATCAACTCGTTCCTGCACACGCTCCATCTGCCGACGCCGGACTGGCTGGAGGACACCTTCTGGCAGCGGTTCGCCGCCATCATGGTCAACACCTGGTGCGGTGTCCCGTTCATGATGGTCTCGCTGCTCGGCGGCCTGCAGTCCATCGACACCTCGCTGTACGAGGCCGCCGAGATGGACGGCGCGAGCGCCTGGCAGCGGTTCCGCTTCGTCACTCTTCCGGGTCTGAGGTCGGTCAGCTCCACCGTCGTACTCCTCGGCATCATCTGGACCTTCAACCAGTTCGCGGTGATCTTCCTGCTGTTCGGCAACACGGCCCCCGACGCGCAGATCCTCGTCACCTGGGCGTACTACCTCGGCTTCGGACAGCAGCCGCGCGACTTCGCACAGTCCGCCGCCTACGGCATGCTGCTGCTGGCCATCCTGATCGTCTTCACCTCGTTCTACCGCCGCTGGCTGAACCGCAATGAGCAGCAGCTCGCGATCTGAGGCAGGAGTTTTCATGAGTACGACCACCGTCGAGACCTCCGCCGAGGTGCGCGAGGCCCGCCCCGCAGCGGCCGGGCGGCGCTTCCGGCGCCGCGGCGAGCAGAGCCTGCCCGGGAAGCTCGCCTCGCACGGCATCCTGATCGTCGCCAGCCTGATCGCGCTCTTCCCGATCGTCTGGCTGATCTTCCTCTCGCTCGGCCCGGACAAGGACGACTACCTCCATCCGGGCGGTATCTGGAAGAAGATGACGTTCACCAACTACTCGTTCGTGCTGCGGCACACCGAGTTCTTCGACTGGCTGAAGAGCTCGCTGATCGTCTCGCTGGGTACGACGGTCATCGGCGTGCTGATCGCGGCCACCACCGGGTACGCCGTCTCCCGGATGCGCTTTCCGGGCTACCGGAAGTTCATGTGGGTGCTTCTGCTCACCCAGATGTTCCCGGTGGCCGTACTCATGGTGCCGATGTACCAGATCCTCTCGGACCTCGAGCTCATCGACAGCTACCTTGGACTGATCCTGGTCTACTGCTCGACCGCGGTGCCGTACTGCGCCTGGCTGCTCAAGGGCTACTTCGACACCATCCCGTTCGAGATCGACGAGGCCGGACGCGTCGACGGGCTGACCCCCTTCGGCACGTTCGCGCGACTGATCCTGCCGCTCGCCAAGCCGGGCCTGGCGGTCGCGGCCTTCTACAGCTTCCTCACGGCCTTCGGCGAGGTCGCGTTCGCGTCGACGTTCATGCTGTCCGACACGAAGTACACGTTCGCGGTCGGTCTGCAGACCTTCGTCAGCGAGCACGACGCCCAGCGCAACCTGATGGCCGCGACGGCGGTGCTGATCGCGATACCGGTGTCCGCGTTCTTCTACCTCGTCCAGAAGAACCTGGTGACCGGCCTCACGGCAGGCGGAACGAAGGGCTGAATCGCCGGTTCAGCAGCGCCCCGAAAGGGGCGCGGGGAACTGCGCGACCAGCCACGACGGCGCCGCACCCGAAACCCGAGACGGCCGCGGTGTCCATCCGACCCCGCTGTCACCGCGGCCGTCTCGTCACACCTGACCCCATGACCCTGTTACGTACCAAGGACGCCATGAGCCAGCAGCACACCGCCATCGCCCCGGCACCGCACCCCGCCAAAGCCCAGCGCAGCGACTGGTGGCGGGACGCGGTGATCTATCAGGTCTATCCGCGCAGCTTCGCCGACAGCAACGGTGACGGCATGGGGGATCTGGAAGGCGTACGTTCCCGACTGCCGTACCTGCGCGATCTGGGTGTCGACGCCGTGTGGCTCAGCCCCTTCTACGCCTCCCCGCAGGCCGACGCCGGCTACGACGTCGCCGACTACCGGGCCGTCGACCCCATGTTCGGCAACCTGCTCGACGCGGACGCGCTGATCCGTGACGCGCGGGAGCTGGGTCTGCGGATCATCGTCGACCTGGTGCCCAACCACTCCTCCGACCAGCACGAGTGGTTCAAGCGGGCGCTCAGGGAAGGCCCGGGCTCGCCCCTGCGTGACCGCTACCACTTCCGTCCCGGCAAGGGCGTGAACGGGGAACTTCCGCCCAACGACTGGGAGTCGATCTTCGGCGGCCCGGCCTGGACGCGGGTGACCGAGCCGGACGGCACCCCCGGCGAGTGGTATCTGCACCTCTTCGCCCCCGAGCAGCCCGACTTCAACTGGGAACACCCGGCTGTCGGCGACGAGTTCCGCTCCATCCTGCGCTTCTGGCTGGACATGGGCGTCGACGGCTTCCGCATCGACGTGGCCCACGGCCTCGTGAAGGCGGCGGGTCTGCCCGACCTCGGCTCCCACGACCAGGTCAAACTGCTGGGCAACGATGTCATGCCGTTCTTCGACCAGGACGGTGTGCACGAGATCTACCGCCAGTGGCGGCTGATCCTCGACGAGTACAGCGGTGAGCGGATCTTCGTCGCCGAGGCGTGGACCCCGACCGTCGAGCGCACCGCCAACTACGTCCGCTCCGACGAGCTCCACCAGGCCTTCAACTTCCAGTACCTGGCGACGGCCTGGGACGCGGGCGAACTGCGCGAGGTCATCGACCGCACGCTCGAGGCGATGCGTCCCGTCGGCGCCCCCGCCACCTGGGTCCTGTCGAACCACGACGTCACCCGGCACGCCACCCGCTTCGCCAACCCGCCCGGCCTCGGCACCCAGATCCGGCTGGCCGGCGACCGCGAACTCGGGCTGCGCAGGGCCCGGGCGGCCACACTGCTCATGCTCGCGCTGCCCGGCTCGGCCTACGTCTACCAGGGCGAGGAGCTCGGTCTGCCGGACGTCGTCGACCTCCCGGACGAGGTGCGCCAGGACCCGGCGTACTTCCGGGGCGCCGGCCAGGACGGCTTCCGTGACGGCTGCCGGGTGCCGATCCCGTGGACGCGCACGGGATCGTCGTACGGCTTCGGCGGCGGCGGGAGTTGGCTGCCGCAGCCGGCCGGCTGGGGCGAGCTGAGCGTGGAGGCGCAGACGGGGACGCCGGGTTCGACGCTGGAGCTGTACCGCGCCGCCTTCGCCGTCCGCCGTGACCACCCCGACCTCGGCGCCGGTGACTCGGTGGAGTGGCTTCGTGCCCCCGAGGGCGTACTCGCCTTCCGGCGCGGGGAGTTCGTGTGCGTCGCCAACACGGGCGGGGAGTCGGTGACCACTCCGGCGTACGGCCGTGTCCTGCTGGCCAGCGGTGAGGTGACCGAGGCGGACGGCGAGACGAAGGTGCCGGCGGACACGACGGTGTGGTTCACGGCGGACTGATGGCACATGCAGAGCTGGTCAGAGCCGGGTCGCGGCTCTGACCAGGCCGGCGACGGCTCGGGAGCGGCTGTGCGGGGGCCAGGCGATCACCGTCGTGACCGCCGGCGCGTCCACCACCGGCACGGCCGCCAGGCCGTCCGGCAGCTGGGCCCGGCTCGACTCCGGCGCGATCCAGCAGGTGCGGCCCAGCGCGATCAGCTGGAGCAACTGGGCGTGGTCCCGGGCCCGTGGTCCGGGACCGTCCGGGTACGTCCCGTCGCGCTCGGGCCAGCGGGGCAGCGGCAGGTCGGGCAGCTCGGTGACCTCGGCCGTCCGTACCTCGGTCCGGGCGGCCAGGGGGTGTCCGGCCGGCAGGATCACCACCTGTTCCTCCGTGCGGAGCGCCTCGGTGTCGAAGCCGGACGTGGTGTCGAACGGCAGATGCAGCAGCGCCACGTCGGCCCGGCCGTCGCGCAGCATGCCCTCCTGCTCGCCGATCCCGCACAGCAGCAGATCGACCGCGACGGCGTCGGGTTCGGCGGCGTAGGCGTCGAGCAGTTTCGCCAGCAGCTCGCTGGAGGCGCCGGCCTTGGTGGCGAGGACCACGCCGGGGCGGCCGGTCGCCGCGAGTGCGGCGCGCCGGGTGCGGCGCTCGGCGGCCTCCACCGCGTCCAGCGCCGCCCGGGCCTCCCGCAACAGCACCGCACCGGCCTCGGTCAGGGTGACCGCACGGCTGGTCCGCTGCAAAAGCGTGGCGCCGAGGCGCCGTTCGAGCAGGCCGATCGCCCGTGACAGCGGGGGCTGGGCCATCCCGAGCCGCGCGGCGGCCCTGCCGAAGTGCAGCTCCTCCGCGACGGCGACGAAGTACCGCAGCTCACGCGTCTCCACACCGCCAGCGTACTCGGCCGCACCTGGATCGATACCCGGGCGGTATCGCCGCCCACCCGATCGGTGTTGGCCCGCGCCCATGGGGCTCGACCAGGCTCGACGGTATGAGCGAACAGACGATCGCGCTGGTGACCGGCGCGAACAAGGGCATTGGATACGAGATCGCGGCGGGCCTGGGTGCCCTGGGCTGGCAGCTCGGGGTCGGCGCCCGGGACGAGGAGCGGCGCGAGAGCGCCGTGGCGAAGCTGCGGGCGGCCGGCGTGGACGCGTTCGGGGTACCGCTCGACGTGACCGACGACGCGAGCGTGGCCGAGGCGGCGAAGCTGGTCGAGGACCGCGCCGGACGCCTGGACGTGCTGGTCAACAACGCGGGCATCACCGGCGGCATGGAGCAGTCGCCGACCACGGTCGACGTGGCGACGGTACGGGCGGCGGTGGAGACCAACGTGCTCGGCGTCATCCGCGTCACCAACGCGATGCTGCCGCTGCTGCGTCGCTCGCCGTCGCCGCGGATCGTCAACATGTCCAGCAGCGTCGGCTCCCTCACCCGGCAGACCACGCCCGGGATCGACCTGGGTCCGATCGCCGTCGCCTATGCGCCGTCGAAGACCTTCCTCAACGCGGTGACCGTGCAGTACGCCAAGGAGCTGAGCGACACGGACATCCTGATCAACGCGGGCTGTCCCGGCTACTGCGCGACCGACCTCAACGGCTTCCATGGCGTCCGCACGCCGCAGCAGGGAGCCTCGATCGCGATCCTGCTCGCCACCCTGCCCGACGGCGGCCCGAGCGGCGGCTTCTTCGAGGACGCGGGGGAGGTGCCCTGGTGATGTCGGAGGGGGTGCGACCACTGATGGCGCGGTCGCACCCCTTGCCCGTCACTTCCAGGTGTCGCTCGTGGAGTACCCCGACGAACTGCCCGTCGTGAACGAGCGGTTGGTGCCGGACTCCCAGGTCACGTTCCCGGAGCCGTCCTTCTTGATGTACTTGTACGTGAAGGCCGTGCTCTTGGGGACGATCACCAGCTTGCTCCACGTCGGGTACGAGGCCGACGACAACGGGATCGCGTCGCTCGTGTTCCAGGAGCCGAGGGAGGCGATGGAGCCGACGACGTAGACGTTGGTGCCCCAGTCGGTCGTCGCCGTCTCGTGGAAGGTGACGTCGGTGGCGTCCGTGTCCGCCACGTTCCAGGAGTTGTTCAGGGAGACCGCCGAGGACGTGGTCGTGGCGGACCTGTTGGCGTTCGACTCCCAGGTGACGTTCCCCGAGCCGTCCTTCTTCAGGTACTTGAAGGTGAAGGACGTGTTGATCGGCACGCTCACCTCGCCCGACCAGACCGGGTAGCCGGAGGAGGACAGTGGGATCGCCTTCGAGGTGTCCCAGCCGCCGAGCGCCGGGATGGAGCCGACGACGTACACGCTCGTGCCGGACGTCGTGGGCGCGTACTCGTTGAAGGTGGCCTCGACCGTGGAGCCGGAGGAGCCGCCGCCGGTGTCGTCGCAGCCCACCGTGCAGGTGTAGGAGGCGTTGTAGAAGGCGACCGCGCTCTTGGCGGGGATGGTGATCGAGGCGCTGCCGCCCGACACCGTCACCTTGGTCGCGCCGCCGTCGATCACGTTGGCGTACGTGCCGTCCGCCATGCCGGTGGTGAAGGTGTAAGTGGCCGATGACGAGCCGTTGTTGAGGGCGAAGAAACCCGCGCCGGAGCGGCCGAAGCCGATGACGGTGGAGGACTTGGTCTGCCAGTTGGAGACGGCCGCCTTGTCGGCCGCGTTGTGCCAGGCCACCATGCCGACCACCGCGGTGTCCCGGTCCAGGCAGTACCAGGAGCCGCTCGCGCAGTCCGTGTTCGTCACGAAGCCCGAGGCGTTCGGCGGGGCCTGGTCGCTCTGCGTCCACTCCCAGCTGGCGTACACGGTCGGCGTCGACCACTTGTAGGCCAGCTGGAAGAGGTTGGCGAGCTTGTAGGTGTCCCCGTCCTTGTAGGACAGGTGCAGGCCGTTGCGCTCGGTGTCGTGGTTGGTCACGAAGGACACCGAGCCGGCGGCCGGCAGGATGCCGCTGCTCTCGATCGACGCCAGGTCGCTGACGTTGCCCTGGAAGGCCGACTTCAGCTTGCTCGCGTAGGTGAAGTCGAGGACGTCACCGGAGGCGTAGTAGTCCGCCGGCTGCGGGGTCGAGCCCGGGTAGACCTCCTGGAAGACGTACGGCGCCGTCCCGGACGTCGTGTTCGTCAGCTTCGACTCGATCGCCGCCAGGTCGGCCTCGGGGATGTGCTTGGCCGCGTCCACGCGGAAGCCGTCGACGCCCAGGGCGAGCTGGGAGTTGAGGTAGTCGGCGATGCCGGTGCGGACGTGGTCGGAGCCGGTCCGCAGGTCGGGCAGGCCGAGCAGTTCGCAGTTCTGGACCTGGGTGAGGTTCGCGTAGTCCTGGATGGTCAGGTCGGAGGTGGGGCAGTCCGAGGAGTCGTGGTAGTCGGCGCGGTCCCATGCCGGGGTGTCGTACTTGCCGCTGATCGTCGTGCCGTTGTAGCCGGTGCCGGTCTGGGCGGCGGTGTGGTTGATCACCGCGTCCGTGTAGACCTTGACGCCGGCCTTGTGGCAGGTGCTCACCATCGACGCGAACTTCGCCGCCGTCCCGAAGCGGCTGTTCAGGTCGTAGGAGTAGGGCTGGTAGACGTCCCACCAGTAGTAGCTGGACTGCTTGAGGGACTCCGCGGGGGGCGCCACCTGCACCGCGCCGTAGCCCGCGGGGCCCAGCACATGGGTGCACTCGGAGGCGATGGAGTCCCAGTTCCATTCCCAGAGGTTGGCGATGACGTCGTCCTTGGCGGTGGTGTCCGCGTGCGCGTCGGCGGCGGGCAGCGCCATGGCGCCCGCGAGGGCCAGCGTGCCGGCGGCCACGGCAGTCGCCGTGCGCCGGAAGACACCTGGGGGGTGGTGTCTGTTCATGTGCGGCTCCGATGAGGGGTGTTTGGGTTTCAACCAGTGGTGAGAGTGGGGCAGTTGATAAGGGCACGTCAAGATTGGCGTTGAAACTTCTTGCTATGAGTTTCAAGACTCTTGCTGTAAACCTTTCGGCAGCGATACGGTCGCGCGGGGTCGGACCCACCAGAGCCGTCATCGCAAGGAGTTCCCGCCTGTGATACCGAGAGCGAGACGGGTCGCGGCCGTCACCGTCGTGGCCGTTGCCGCCGCCCTGATCCAGCCACTGGCCGCCCGGGCGGCCACCCCGCCCCCGCCGCCCTCCGACAGGAAGCTCGCCGCCGAGCCGGCCCGGCACGACGACACCCGCGAGCAGTTCTACTTCGTCATGCCGGACCGTTTCGCCAACGGTGACACCGGTAACGACAAGGGCGGTCTGACCGGGTCACGCCTGTCCACCGGCTACGACCCCACGGACAAGGGGTTCTACCAGGGCGGCGACCTCAAGGGCCTCACCCGGCGCCTCGACTACATCAAGGGCCTGGGCACCACCGCCATCTGGATGGCCCCGATCTTCAAGAACAGGCCGGTGCAGGGCACGGGAAGCAACGCCTCGGCCGGCTACCACGGCTACTGGATCACCGACTTCACCCAGGTCGACCCCCACTTCGGCACCAACAAGGACCTTCAGACCCTGATCTCCAAGGCGCACGCCAAGGGCATGAAGGTCTTCTTCGACGTCATCACCAACCACACCGCCGACGTCGTCGACTACGAGGAGAAGTCCTACGACTACCTCTCCAAGGGCGCCTTCCCCTATCTGACCAAGGACGGACGGCCCTTCGACGACACCGACTACGCGGACGGGAAGAAGGAGTTCCCGGCCGTCTCCAGTGACTCGTTCCCGCGTACGCCCACGGTCACCAGCCGGTCGAAGGTCCCGGCCTGGCTCAACGACCCGACGATGTACCACAACCGCGGCGACTCGACCTTCGCCGGGGAGTCCGCCACCTACGGCGACTTCTCGGGCCTGGACGACCTGTGGACCGAGCGGCCCGAGGTCGTCAGCGGGATGGAGAAGATCTACGAGCGGTGGGTGCGGGACTTCGCCATCGACGGGTTCCGGATCGACACCGTCAAGAACGTGAACATGGAGTTCTGGACCCAGTGGGCGACCGCACTGGACAAGTACGCGGCCGAGCACGGCCGTAAGGACTTCTTCATGTTCGGCGAGACCTACTCCGCCGACACCTCGGTCACCTCCCCGTACGTCACCCGGGGCCGCCTCGACGCCACCCTGGACTTCCCCTTCCAGGACGCGGCCCGCGCCTACGCCTCCCAGGGCGGCAGCGCGCAGAAACTCGCGGGCGTCTTCGCGGACGACTACAAGTACACGACCGACAAGGCCAACGCCTACGAGCAGGTCACCTTCCTCGGCAACCACGACATGGGCCGGATCGGGTACTTCCTGAAGCAGGACAACCCGAAGGCCACGGACGCCGAGATCCTCAAGAAGGACGAACTCGCCAACGAGGTCATGTTCCTCAGCCGGGGCAACCCGGTCGTCTACTACGGCGACGAACAGGGCTTCACCGGCTCCGGCGGCGACAAGGACGCCCGCCAGACCATGTTCGCCTCCAAGGTCGCCGACTACCTCGACGACGACGAGATCGGCACCGACCGCACCGCCGCGAGCGACTCCTACGACACGAGCGCACCGCTGTACCGGCAGATCAGCGCCCTCGGCAAGCTGCGCAAGGCCAACCCGGCCCTCGCCGACGGAGTGCAGACCGAGCGGTACGCGGCCGACGGCCCCGGCGTCTACGCCTTCTCGCGCACCGACGCCCGGACCGGCCAGGAGTACGTGGTCGCCCTGAACAACGCCGGCGAGGCGAGGTCGGCCACCTTCGCGACCGGTTCCGCCGGCATGAAGTTCCATGGCGTCTACGGCACTTCGGACGACGTCACCTCCGGCGCCGACCGGCAGGTCACCGTCACCGTCCCGGCCGGGTCGGCGATCGTCCTCAAGGCGGCCGGCAAGCTCGCCGAGCCGGCCGAGAAGCCCACCCTCACCCTCAAGGCCCCCGACGCCGGAGCCACCGGCACGGTGGAGCTGTCCGCCGACGTGACCGGCGGCGGGCTCAACCGGGTCGTCTTCGCCGCCCAGGTCGGCGACGGCGGCTGGCGGACGCTCGGCTCCGCCGACCACGCCCCGTACAAGGTCACCCAGACCATCGCCAAGGACGTCCCGGCCGGAACGCCCCTGCGCTACAAGGCGGTCGTCATCGACTCGGCCGGGCACACCGCGTCCGCCACGGCCGCGTCCACCACCGGCACCCCGCCCGCCCCGGAGGTCCCCACCGCCTCCTCACGCGACTACGCGATCGTCCACTACAAGCGCACCGACGGCGACTACGACAACTGGGGCCTGTACGCCTGGGGCGACCTCGCCGACGGCGAGTCCACGACCTGGCCCGCCGGCCACCCCTTCGTCGGCCGGGACGCCTACGGGGCCTTCGCCTACGTCAAGCTGAAGCCGGGCGCGTCGAGCGTCGGGTTCCTCGTCATCGACAAGAACGGCGACAAGGACGTCTCCGCCGACCGCTCCATCGACGTCACCAAGACCGGTGAGGTGTGGATCGAGCAGGGCAAGGAGACCGTGCGGACCACCCGGCCCGACTACCCGGCGCAGGACAAGGGCAAGGCGGTCATCCACTACCACCGCGCCGACGGGAACTACGACGGCTGGGGCCTGCACGTCTGGACCGGCGCCGCCAACCCCACCGACTGGTCGAGCCCGCTGAAGCCGGTCAGGACCGACGCCTACGGCGCCGTCTTCGAGGTGCCCCTCACCGACGGCGCCACCAGCCTGAGTTACATCATCCACAAGGGCGACGAGAAGGACCTGCCCGCCGACCAGTCCCTGGACCTCAAGGCGAACGGCTACGAGGTGTGGCTGCTGAACGGGCAGGAGAAGTACCTGCTGCCCCAGCCAGCCGGCTCGGCCGCCGCGCTCGACCTGACCACCTCCAAGGCCGTCTGGATCGACCGCGACACCGTCGCCTGGAACGGCTCCGACGCGGCCGTCTCCACCCAGCTGCTGTCCTCCCACGACGGCTCGATCGCCGTGAAGGACGGAACGCTCACGAGCGACGACGAGCGCTGGCTGCGGCTGGAGAGGACGACCCTCACCGACGCGCAGAAGGCCAGGTTCCCGTATCTGAGGGACTACACGGCCTGGTCCGTCGACCCGCGCGACCGCAGCCGGGTGCGCCAGGCCCTCGAAGGGCAGCTCGTCGCCTCCCAACGGGCCGCGAACGGGGCCGTGTTGGCGGCGACAGGCGTCCAGATCGCCGGCGTGCTCGACGACCTGTACCCGGGGGCGACCAAGGCGGAGCTGGGCCCGACGTTCTCCAAGGGCCGCCCCACCCTGTCCGTCTGGGCGCCCACCGCGCAGAGCGTGTCACTGGAGCTGGGCGGCTCCCTCAAGGCGATGCGCCGCGACGACTCCACCGGCGTCTGGTCCGTCACCGGCCCCGCCTCCTGGAAGGGCAAGGAGTACCGGTACGTGGTGAAGGTGTGGGCGCCCAGCGTCCGCAAGGTCGTCACCAACAAGGTCACCGACCCCTACTCGGTCGCCCTCACCGCGGACTCCGAGCGCAGTCTCGTGGTCGACCTGGACGACAAGTCCCTCGCCCCGAGCGGCTGGTCGGGCCTCGCCAAGCCCAAGTCCGTACCGCTGCGGGACGCCCAGATCCAGGAACTGCACGTCCGGGACTTCTCCGTCGCGGACAAGACCGTGCCGGCCAGGGACCAGGGCACGTACCTCGCCTTCACCGACAAGAACAGCGACGGATCGAGGCATCTGCGGGAGCTGGCCGGGTCCGGCACGTCCTACGTCCATCTGCTGCCCGCCTTCGACTTCGCCACCGTGCCGGAGAAGAAGGCCGACCGGGCGACACCCGACTGCGACCTCGCCTCCTACCCGGCCGACTCCGACCAGCAGCAGGCCTGCGTGGGGAAGACGGCCGCCAAGGACGCCTACAACTGGGGCTACGACCCCTACCACTTCACCGTCCCGGAGGGCTCGTACGCCACCGACCCCGACGGCACCGGGCGCACGGTCGAGTTCCGCGAGATGGTCAAGGCGCTCAACCAGGACGGGCTGCGGGTCGTCATGGACGTCGTCTACAACCACACCTCCGCCGCCGGTGAGGCCGACACCAGCGTGCTCGACCGGATCGTGCCGGGCTACTACCAGCGGCTGCTCGCCGACGGCTCGGTCGCCAACAGCACCTGCTGCGCCAACACCGCGCCCGAGAACGCCATGATGGGCAAGCTGGTCGTCGACTCGATCGTCACCTGGGCCAAGGAGTACAAGGTCGACGGCTTCCGCTTCGACCTCATGGGCCATCACCCCAAGGCCAACGTCCTGGCCGTCAGGAAGGCCCTCGACGCGCTCACCCTCAAGAAGGACGGCGTCGACGGCAAGAAGATCATCCTGTACGGCGAGGGCTGGAACTTCGGCGAGGTCGCCGACGACGCCCGCTTCGTGCAGGCCACCCAGAAGAACATGGCCGGCACCGGCATCGCCACCTTCTCCGACCGCGCCCGGGACGCCGTCCGCGGCGGCGGCCCCTTCGACTCCGACCCCGGCGTCCAGGGCTTCGCCTCCGGTCTCTACAGCGACCCCAACTCCTCGACCGCCAACGGCACCCCGGCCGAGCAGAAGGCCCGTCTGCTGCACTACCAGGACCTGATCAAGGTCGGTCTGTCCGGCAACCTCGCCACATACCGCTTCACCGACACCGACGGCAAGGAGGTCACCGGCGCCGAGGTCGACTACAACGGGCAGCCCGCCGGATACGCGGACGCGCCCGGCGACGCCCTCGCCTACACCGACGCCCACGACAACGAGTCCCTGTTCGACGCGCTGACGTACAAGCTGCCCTCGGGCACCTCCGCCGCCGACCGGGCCCGGATGCAGGTCCTGGCGATGGCGACGGCCACCCTCTCGCAGGGGCCGTCCCTGTCCCAGGCGGGCTCCGACCTGCTGCGCTCGAAGTCCCTCGACCGCAACTCCTTCGACAGCGGCGACTGGTTCAACGCGATCCACTGGAACTGCGCCGACGGCAACGGCTTCGGGCGGGGCCTGCCCATGGCGGCCGACAACCAGTCCAAGTGGCCCTACGCCAAACCCCTGTTGGGCACGGTGAAGGTGGGGTGCGAGCAGATCCAGGGCGCCTCGGCCGCCTACCGCGACCTGCTGAGGATCCGTACGGCGGACAGCGTGTTCTCGCTCGACACGGCCGGACAGGTGCAGTCGAAGCTGTCCTTCCCGCTGTCCGGGAAGGACGAGACACCCGGAGTGATCACCATGGAACTCGGTGATCTCGTCGTCGTGTTCAACGCGACGCCGACCCGGCAGGAGCAGCGCGTCCAGGACCTGACAGGAATCTCTTACCGCCTGCACCCTGTGCAGGCGGCAGGCGCGGACTTTATCGTCAAGTCGTCGTCGTACGAGCGGAAATCGGGCACGTTCGTCGTTCCGGGGCGCAGTGTGGCGGTGTTCTCCCGGACTGCCTGATATCGGCATTACCTTTGGTGGGACAGGCCCGTCACCCGGGTCTGTCCCACCGGTGCTGTCCAAGGGCTGGAGATGGACGTCAACGGCAAACTGACAGGCACGACCGTGCTGGTCGTGGACGACGTGGCCGCGAGCCGGTATGCCATGGGCACCGTGCTGCGGCGCGCCGGCCACGAGGTCGTCGCGGTCGCCAGCGGCTCCGAGGCGCTGGCCGAGATCGACGTACGGCTGCGCAAGGGCACCCTGCCCGACGTGGCCCTGGTCGACGTGCACCTGCCCGACATGAGCGGCTTCGAACTGTGCCGCCGGCTCAAGGACCGGCCGCACATGGCCGGGCTGCCGGTCGTGCACTTCTCGGCCCTGTCCGTGGCCCCCACCAACCGCTGCGAAGGCCTGGACGCGGGCGCCGAGGCGTATCTGACGGTGCCCGCGGAGCCCGAGGAGATCGAGGCGGTGGTGCGCTCCGCGGTCCGCGCGGCCCGGCTGCGCGCCGACGACCAGGCGCTGGTACGGCGGCTGCAGCTGCTGTCGGAGACGATCGTGACCATCCAGGCGGCCCGCTCCCTGCGGGAACTCGCCGAGGTGGCCGCCGACGGTGCCGCGCGGTTGATCGGCTGCCCGGCCGCGGTGTTCGTGCTCGACCAGGACGACGAGCTCTACCGGGGCCTGTCCCGGGACCGCACCGCGCTCGCCCTGCCCGACGAGGGCGCCCACCGGGCCGTGGCGAGCCTGCTGCGCCGGCTGACCCGGGGACAGGCGGGCGTGCAGATCACCACCGTGCCCGCCCCGTTGTGGCCCACCGGGTTCTTCCGGCCCGGCGTGCAGCACGACGCCCGTCTCGCGCTGGTGCTCACCCAGGACGGCAAGGCGCCGGTGTGTCTGGCCACGCCCACCCGTGGGCTGCGCCGGGTCAGCCCCGAGGGCGAGGCACTGCTGGCCCAGCTCGCCCAGGCCACCGCGCTGGCCGCCGAACCGCTGCTGATGTACCAGGTGGAGCGGCATGTCGCGCTCACCCTCCAGCACAGCTTCCTGCCGCAGCGGCTGCCCGAGCTGCCGGGCGTGGACCTCGCGGTCCGCTATGTGCCGGCGTCCAGCGACACCGAGATCGGCGGCGACTTCTACGCCGCGCTGCGGGTCGACGAGGGCGTCCTCACCGCCGTCGGGGACGTCGTGGGGCACTCGCTGGACGCGGCGACCGTCATGGTCGAGCTGCGGCACGCGCTGCGCGCCTACTGCGTCGACGAGAGCGACCCCGCCGTGCTCGCCGAGCGGCTCGACCGGGTGCTCCAGCGCTACCACGCCGAGGTCACCGCCACCGTGTGCCTGGCGCTGATCGACCCGGCCAGCGGGCGGGCCCGGATCGCCAACGCCGGGCATGTGCCGCCGCTGATCCTCGGGGCGGGCGGCAGCGCCGAGTACGTCAAGGCGTCCGGTCCGCTGCTCGGTGTGGGGCTGCCCCATCCGCCGCCCACCGAGCTGCTCCTGGAGCCCACCGACCGGCTCCTGATGATCACCGACGGTCTGATCGAGACCCGCGGCACCGACCTCACCGACTCCATGGAGCACCTGCGCGCGGCCGCCGTGGGCGCCCTGCCCGGCCTGGACGCCCTGTGCGACACCCTGCTGGCCTCCTTCGGCCACGACCGCGAGGACGACATCGCCATGCTCGCCCTCCAGCTGAGGAACTAGGGTGAGCCGGTAGCCGCCGTAGAACAGGAGTGCCCATGCCGCAGATCACCGTCGACCACTCGAAAGCGATCTCGTTCGACCGGGAGGGCTTCGCGCTGGACCTGCATCACGCGCTCGTGGAGATCGCCGCCGCCAAGCCCGAGGCGTGCAAGACGCAGTTCCGGGCGTCCCAGGTCACCGCGTTCGGCTACGAGGACCCCTCCGACCTCGGTCACGGCGTCGTGCACGTCACCATCGGGCTGCTCGCCGGCCGCACCGACGAGACCAAGGTGCGGCTGACCGAGGCCGTGCTGGAGCTGCTGAAGAAGCACGTCGAGGACGACGGCCACGTCACCCTGCACGCCTCCGCCGAGGTCCGCGACCTCGATCCCTCCTACCGCAAGTTCGAGCGCTGAGGCCCGGCCCGGACCCGGGCCCTCCTCAGGACGCCAGGGCGAGCAGCCGGGCGACCAGGTCCGCGAAGGGCCCGTCGGCCGGCTCGTCCTGGACCATCTTGCGCAGCAGCGCGCCCATCTCGTCGTCGTAGGCGGCGCTCACCGCGGCCAGCGCGGCGAAGTCGTGCACCAGCTGCGCCTCCAGCTCGGCGCGCGGGATGCGCCGGCCGTCCAGCCAGATCAGCGCGGTCGACTCGGCCAGCGAGATCCAGGAGCGGACGACCAGTTCCAGCCGCGCGGGCGGGTCCTCCACGCCCAGATGCGAAAGGATCTGGTCATACGCGGCCTGCCGTACGGCGTCGATGAGCGCGTTCGTGTTGGAGGAGCCGACCGCCGGGCCGCCGCGCATCAACGCCGAGAAACCGGGCCCGTGTTCGTCCACGAAGTCGAAGAACCGGTGCATCGCACGCAGCAGCCGTGCCCCCAGCGGACCTTGGTGCGGCTCCCTGAACCGGCCTGCCAGATCGTCCGCCGCCCGCCTCAACGCGGCCTCGTACAGGCTGAGTTTGCCGGGGAAGTAGTGGTAGACCAGCGGCCGGGAGATGCCCGCGGCGGCTGCTATCTCGTCGATGGAGACGTCGTCGGGAGATCTTTGGCTGAACAGTTCGAGGGCGACGCCGATCAACTGCTGCCGCCGCTCCTCGACTCCCATTCTGCGGCGTACTCCGGTGGTCATACGAACACCTTACCGATCGGATCCGGCCCCGAACGGACCGGACCGAGCAACGGTGTTCACATCTGCGCGGCGGTGTGGGCCGGTGGCGAGAGCACCTTCGGACGCGAACACCGTTGGTGCTGATGGGTGTTGACCGGTCAGCCGAGCCCGCTCAGCACCCGTCCGTCCGTCAGGGTCGCCTTCAGCTCGGCCTGCGCGCCCGGACGGGCCCGCACGACCAGCGACCTCCCCTGGGCCGAACCCGTGATCCCGCCGGACGCGCCGATCGACGCCGTGCCCTCGCTGCCCGCCGCCAGCAGATACCAGTGTCCCGCCTCCGACTTCCACAGCACCCCGGCGAGCACATGCGGATCCTTCGTCCCGCACGCCGGCGAGTTCTCGGCCTTAGCCGCGACCGCCCCGTACGTCCCGCCCGGCGTGCGGAACTGGGCCAGCACACGCGGGCCGGCGCCGCTCCACGTCTCGGCCCGGGTGCACACCCAGTCCGCCGAACCACTCGCCTCGGGCAGCGCCTGGGCGGCATACGTCCAGGCGTTGACACCGCGCACCCCCGCCGACCGCATCGCCGACAGCGAGCAGGCGTACGGCGCCCAGGCGCGCAGCCCCTCGGCCCCAACGGCGTCACGACTCGCGCCGGGCCGCCCGGTGGTGAGGCGGGCCGGAACCAGTTCCCCGAGGTCGGTCAGCAGATGCGTGCCTGTGTCGTCGGTCAGCTGCAGCACGTTCCACGAGGTGCAGGTGCCGGTCTGCTGGGCGGCACTGGCCAGGGGTGAGGTGATGCCCCCGGTGAGGCCGAGGTCCATCGCGCCGGCGCCCGGCTTGAGCAGGTCCCGCTCGGCGGCCCGGGTCACCCAGGGCGCCGTCAGGTAGCGGACGTTGCCGTCGGCGCGGCCCAGCACCAGCGCGCTCGACTCGGTCCGGTCCGCTCCGTCGGCCCGCGCGAAGTCGAGGGCGGCGCCCTTGGTGCCGTCCTTCGGCTCGGCGTAACGGGCGATGCGCAGCCCGTCGTACAGGATCACCACCCGCGCGCTGTCGACGTTGCCCGCGTACAGCAGCTGCGGCGGGCCGGCGGGGCCGCCGGAGGGGGTGTCGGGCGTCGCGGAGACCTGGACGTGCTCGCTGGGGCGGGCCCAGACGGCGAGGGCACGGCGCAGCAGCGGCTTGTCGCCGGCGAGGTCGCCGCGGGCCGGCCAGACGGAGAAGTCCGTGCGGGTCGAGGACTGCCAGGCGGTGGGCGGGACGCGGAGGAGCTTGGCCGGGTCCAGGGCGGCCTCGGCGGCCGGGTTCTGCGCGTAGGCGGGAGCGGCAGCGCCGTCGGGGCCCCAGCCGCCGCCGGGCAGGGCGAGCAGCGCCCCGCACACCGCGAGGGCCGCGGCGGCTGCGAGCGCGGCCCGGGTGTGCTGCCGGCGCCGCATCAGGTCGGTGGGCCGGGCGTGCAGCGAACAGGGGTCGAACTCGGGGGAGTCCAGGTGGGGATGGTGTGCCGCCGGGATCTCCTCGGCCTCGTTCAGCGCCTCGTCCACGTCCGCGCAGCCGGCCGCCGTGAGGATCGCGCGGACGTCGCCGTCGGGGAGCCGCTCCAGGCCGCGCAGGACATAGGCGGCGCGGCCCGGGCCGGACAGCGTCGACAGCCGCTGGTCCAGGGCGAGTTCGTCGGCGCCGCCCGAGCGGGGGAACAGGCGCAGGCCCCACACCTGGGGGAGCAGTGGCGGCAGCTGGGAGCGTCTCGGCCACGCGGTGAACCTGAACGGGAGGCCCGCCTCCAGCGCGGTGCGCAGCACCTGGAGCCGGACGAAGGCGTAGCCCGGGTCGCCGTCCCGGCCCTTGGACTGGGCCGGGATCACGGGTGCCGAGGCCTTGCCCCTGGGCAGGGCGCGCTGGACCAGCGCATGGGCGGTCACCACGCGCCGGTTGCGGCCCAGGCTCGGCGGCAGCACCAGGTAGGCGAGCCGGACCAGCCGGGGGTAGTGCTCGACGAGCGCGGCCTCGGCCTGCTCGACGTCGACGACCGGTTCTGCGGAGGAGGGTGCGGGGTGCGGGGCGACATCCTGTGACTGCACGTTCAGCAGAACGAGCGAATCGTCGGATGGTCACCGCCACCCGGGGGACTCACTCCCCGGGTTCGACCAGCAGCCGCGCGTAGTTGGCCATCGAGCGCCGGTAACGCGGCAGATGGGGGGCGAGAGCGCCCAGCACGAGGGAGAGGCCCTCACGGTCCCGGCCGAGGCTGGACAGGCACAGCGCCAGACACGCTCGTACCGCGTCGTCCAACTCGTCCGACCGGGCGTCGAGTTCGGGGGTCAGCAGCTTGACGCCCTCCTCGGCCTGTCCGATGTTGCGCAGCGAACTGGACAGCTGGATCTTGGCCCGCCTGCCCTTGTAACCGCTGGCCTCGCTCAGCCCCCGGTCCAGCGCCTCCCGGTACAGCGGCACGGCCTTGTCCGAGTGGCCGGTCGAGTCCCAGGCGCAGGCCCGCTCGAAGAGCCCCAGCGGGTTGTCCTCGGGCAGCTCGGCGGCGAGCGCGTCGATCACGGCCCGGAAGTCCCCGGCGTCCTCCTCCGCGTAGTCGTCGAAGGTGGCCCAAGCGGCGGTCACACGATCTTCCCAGTCCTGATTCACGGACCGTACTTTCGCACACCCGTACCCTGACTCCCACCCGATTTGAGCGCCCCGAGCCTCACAGCCGTATGGAAGGGAACGGGCTCTTGGGCCCGGCCGGCACATTTCCGTCTGCCGCCCGGGCCCAGGCCCAGATGGCAGAGCGACCCGGAGGAACAGATGAGGTTGACCCGACCGATGCTCGCCGTGGCCGGTGCCGCGGCCGCCCTGGCGCTGACGGGCTGCGGATCCGGAGACAGTGACGCGGCCGCGAAGGTGCCGGTCACCGCAACCGGCAGCCTGGAGAGCCTGGCCGCCAAGGCGAAGTGCAAGCCGGACATGCAGATCGACTCCGACGAGGTCCGCCAGGCCATCTGCAAGACCTCCGACGGCAAGTACATCTTCGCCACCTTCGCCACCGACCGCGGCCAGCGCGAGTGGATCAACGACGCGAAGGACTACGGCGGTTTCTACCTGGTGGGCCGCAAGTGGGTCGCCGTCGGCGAGGACAAGGTCGTCAAGGCGCTGCAGACCACGCTCGGCGGCGAGGAGGAGATCGGCACCGACCATAGCCAGCACGGCGGCAGCCACAGCGGCTGAACCCCTGTTGCACACACCGGAAGGCCGGTGGCGGGAGATCCCGCCACCGGCCTTCTTCGGTCGGTCACACGCTCAGTGGGTCACTGGCACTGCCGGCCCTGGTTGATGCAGTTGGCGATGGTGTTCGCCAGGTTGTTCTTGAAGACCGCGATGAAGTCGTCGTGGTCCGTGGCCGCCTTGTGCAGCTGGTCCGGGAAGCCGTCCACCGCGTAGGCGTTCTTCACCTGGCCGTTCTGCAGGACCGGCGGGTTGATCTTGTACACCAGGCGCATCGTCAGCTGCGGGATCGCCTTGAAGCCGTTCTGGCAGTTGCCGTTGGCGTCGGCGAACGCGACGTGCGTCCGGTGGTTGGCGCTGTCGATGTTCTTGCCGTCCCAGCAGGACTGGAAGGCGAACGTGCGGACCACGTTGCTGCCCTGCGGGCAGATCGGGTACTGCGTCGTCAGCTGGACCTTGTTCTCGAAGCCGGTGCAGGACCAGTGCGCGTTGGCGTTCGCCAGACCGTTGGTGGTGGTCTTGGCGTCACCGGTGATGATGCGCAGGAACTGCGGCATCGCGGTGACCTTGCTGGTGGGCGAGCCGACGTACTTGATCTGCGCCTGGACCGGCGTCAGGATCTTGCCGACGTTGCCCTCCTTGCCACCGCCGTCCCGGTTCTGGTCGAAGTCCTGCGTACCGTCCTGGATACGCACGACCGGCCAGTAGTAGGCCGACAGGTCGGCCTTGTTCTGGCAGCTGGTCTGGTCCGCGATCAGCGTGTTGTTGTTCGCGAACGCGTCGACCTTCTGGTTGCCGACGTAGTCGTGCAGGTGGTGCGCGCCGTTGGTCACGCCGGGCGCCACGATGACGTTGTCGGTGTTGTGGTTCTTGTTCGCGTTGACACCGCACCGGGTGACGAAGGTGCCCCGCGAGGCGTTGCCGTTGGCACGCGGCTTGGCGGCGACGTTCGGCTGGACCTTCGTGATGTCCACGAAGTCGGCCGCGACAGGACCGTTGCCGGCCTGACCGCCGATGTTCTGGGCACCGCCGGCACTGGCGCTCGGAGCGGCCGAGGCCTGCCCGTTGCCCTGCTGCTGGCCGCCGTTGTTCTGGCCGCCGTTCTGCTGCTGACCACCGTTGTTCTGCTGCCCGCCGTTGTTGCCCTGGCCGGCCGTGGTCTGGTTGGTGGTCATCGTCGTGCAGGCGGCGAGGGCCTGGAGCCCGGCCGCGTCGACCTGGCCGCCGACACGCTGGATGTCGATGCGGATCCGGTCGAGGGTCGCCGCCCGCTTCTCCTTGAGGGGGCCGACGATCGCGTTCTGCACGAAGCTGGCGTCCTGCGTCTGCGCCTGACGCGTGGAGGCGAGCCGGGCGTAGGCCTCGGTGATCTGCTTGTCGAGGTTCGCCAGCTCCGTCGCCACGCCCTGCTGGGCCTTGGCCGGCACGTTCGTCAGCTTCTGGCCGACGTCCGGGCAGGCGATGGTCGCCACCGTCGCGGCGGCGGCCTTGGTCTGGTTCTGCCCCGAGTTGTTCGACTCGTGCGCCGAGGCGTAGAAGTTCGCCCAGATCAGCCCGCCCCCACCGAGCGCTAGGGCCGCCGATGCGGCTATGGCCTTGGTGGCCAGCGGCGTACGGCGTTTTCGATTGTTGCGTCCCATGGAACTCCTCTGACTTCCTTGCGGGCTTGGCGGGGCATCGAGGCGCCCGACAGGAGTGAAGCGGCGCCCATTGATACGGGCGCCGCCTCAGGGGTGTTCAGCCACCCCACAAACAAATCAGAGGTTTACCAGTCCTTGGTGTCCCAACCACCGCCTGAGCAGCAGAAGTTACAGAAAATCGCCGGTTGCTCACCGGCCCTGGTCCAGATAGGCGAGGACGGCCAGAACGCGACGATTGTCGTCGTCCGACACCTCCAGGTCCAGTTTGGCGAAGATGTTGGAGGTGTGCTTGGCGATCGCCCGTTCTGTCACCACCAGCTGCCCGGCGATCGCCGCGTTGGAGCGTCCCTGTGCCATCAGCTCCAGCACCTCCAGCTCACGGGGGGTCAGCCGGGCCAGCGGCCGGTCGTCGGCGGCCCGCCGGGACAGCAGCTGCTGGATCACCTGCGGATCCATCGCCGTACCGCCCGCCGCCACCCTGCGTACGGCGTCCACGAACTGCTCCGCGTCGAACACCCGGTCCTTGAGCAGATATCCCACCCCGCCGCTGCCGTCCGCCAGCAGCTCACGCGCGTACAGCTGCTCCACGTGCTGCGAGAGCACCAGCACCGGCAGCCCGGGCCTGCTCCGGCGCGCCTGGAGCGCGCACTGCAGCCCCTCGTCGGTATGGGTCGGCGGCAGCCGTACGTCGACCACGGCGACGTCCGGCTCCAGCTCGGCCAGCGCGCGGGTGAGCTCGGGGCCGGACTCGACGGCGGCGGCGATCTCGAAGTCGTGGGCCTCCAGGAGACGGACGAGTCCGTCCCGCAGCAGGAAGAGGTCTTCGGCTAGGACAACGCGCAAGGGATCTCCATGGTGACCATGGTGGGACCGCCGGCGGGAGAACTGACGGCCAGGACGCCGTCGAATGTACCCAGCCGCCGTTCCACCCCGGCCAGCCCCGAACCGGCCCCGATCACCGCACCGCCCTTGCCGTTGTCCGTGACGGTCACCCGCAGCCGCTCGTCCTCGTGGTGCAGGTCGACCCAGATCCGGTCCGCGCCGGAGTGCTTGACCGCGTTGGTGAGGACCTCGCTGACCGCGAAGTAGGCGGCGGCCTCCACCGGCGCCCCGGCGCGCCCGCCCAACTCGACGTTCACCTCCGTGGGGACGGGCAGCCGCAGCGCCAA
Organism: Streptomyces sp. NPDC002144; assembly: GCF_053593695.1. Taxonomy (NCBI): domain Bacteria; kingdom Bacillati; phylum Actinomycetota; class Actinomycetes; order Kitasatosporales; family Streptomycetaceae; genus Streptomyces; species Streptomyces sp. NPDC002144. The sequence goes on along the minus strand of NZ_JBSFDB010000028.1, from coordinate 45,954 downwards.
CGCCCGTACGGCGTCACCCAGTCCGCGCTCGGCGAGCACCGGCGGATGGATGCCGCGCACCAGCTCCCTGAGCTCGGCCAGCGCGTCCACCGAGGACTGGCGGGCCTGGGCGAGCAACTGCTTCGCCTTCGCGGGATCCTTGTCCAGGAGCGTCTCGATCGTGCCCAGATCCATCCCCATCGCCACCAGCCGCGCCTGCGCCCCGTCGTGCAGGTCCCGCTCGATGCGGCGCAGTTCGGCCGCCGAGGAGTCCACGGCGTCCCTGCGCGTCTCGGTCAGCACCCGCACCCGCTCGGCCAGCTCACGCTGACTTGCGCCCAGTACGGAACGGGTGAGCCGGAAGTGGGCGGTCACCAGTCGCGGAGCGAGGGGAGTGAGGGCGAGCAGCACGAGGGCCAGCGCGCCGGCGCCGAACGCGGAGGACTGGTCGGTGACATGGACGAACCCGTACCAGTACCCGCCCCACTGGGAGAGGGGCCGCCACAGCCCGGCCGCGACCGCGATCCCCTCCAGGGGGTAGAGGAACAGCACCACCGGCAGCACCGCGGTGACGTACCCCGCCGTCATGTCCACCTGCAGCCACCGCAGATCGCGCCAGACGGCCGGGTCGCGCAGCAGCGTGTACGTCCGCGTCCAGGGCCTGCCCTCGGGGACCGGCTGGTACGCCGATGGGATCATCACCCCGCACCACTCGGCCGCCACCCTGCGCCGCCAGTCCGCGAACGCCCGCACCCGGCCCAGCACCCACGGGGTCGTGACCAGCCCGATCCCGACCGGAACGAGCGTGATGGACACGAGCGCGAGGGTGAATCCCAGCACCGCCCCCGGAAGACTCACCAGAGCCAGCACGAACCCCCGCCCCGCCGCGACGACGACGTCCCGGGCCCTCATGGAAAGAGAGCCGCTTTTCGTGTTGGTGTTCATGACAGCAGTCTCGCTGGCCGGTGCGCAGGGGTCACGGGGCCAGGCCCCCCGCTCACGGGGTGGTGCCAGATACACCCCGGGCCCGGGATCGGGTCATTGCGCGTCGGGCTCGGGATCGGGTTACTGCGCGTCGGGCTTGGGATCGGGTTACTGCGCGTCGGGCTTGGGATCGGGTTACTGCGCGTCGGGCGCGAGGTCCGGTCACTGCCCGCCGGGCCCGAGATCGGGTCACTGCCCGCCGGGCCTGGGATCTGGTCGCATCACGCCGGGCCTGGGATCCGGTCACTACCCGCCGGGCCCGAGATCGGGTCACTGCCCGCCGGGCCTGGGATCCGGTCACCGCCCGCCGGGCCCGAGATCCGGTCACTACCCGCCGGGCCTGGGATCCGGTCACTACCCGCCCGGCCTGGGGCGCGGTCACTGCCCGCCGGGCCCGGGATCCGGTCACCGTTCGCCCAGCACCTTCGCCTCCACCACCGGGTCCAGCCCGACCGGCGGCCGATCCGCCCGCTGCGGCGCGGTTCCGCCGATTCCCTGAAGCCAGGCCCAGGTGTCGGCGACGGTCTCCGTCACGGGCCGGCACCTCAACCCCGTCCCCACCGCCCGGGACACGTCCGCGGAGTGCAGGAAGTCATGCATGTCGCTCCCCGCGGGCACCCACACCGGCAACTGCGTCCACGGCTCGATCCCGGCGTCGAGGACCACCTCCGGCTCCACCCACCGCAGTTCCGCCGGTCCGCCGGTCACCTCCACGCACGCCTCCAGCAACGACCCCATGGTGGCGTGCCCCTGAGGACTCGTCAGATGGAACGCACCCTGAAGCTCCCGCTCTGCCGCCCCCAGCGCCCACTCGGCCAGGTCCCGCACATCGACGTACTGCAGGGGCAGTTCCCGCGGTCCCGGTGCCAGCACCGGCCCGCCCCGCGCGATCCGCCCCAGCCACCACGGTAGCCGCCCGATGTTCTCGTACGGCCCGAGGATCAACCCGGCCCGTACCAGCACGCAGCGGTTCGCGCCGAACGCGTCCACGACGGCGATCTCGGCCCCCCGCTTGTCGAGCGCGTAGTCCTTCTGGTCGGCGTCGGGCTCGGCGCCCTCGACCAGCGGCGCGTCTTCGCCGTACCCGGCCGGCGCGGGCCAGGCGTACACCGAGCGGGTGGACACGTACACATACCGCCCGGCGCGGCCCCGCAGCAGCCGCGCCGACTCGTGCACGGCCCGGGGCGCGGCCGACCAGGTGTCGACGACGACGTCCCAGGTGCCCTCCGCGAGGGCGGCGAGCCCGTCGGCCGCGGTGCGGTCGCCCCGCAGGGCCCGCACACCGGCCGGGGGCCGCTGCCGGCCCCGGTTGAGGACGGTCACCTCCCAGCCGCGCCCGAGGGCCGCCTCGACGACGGCCCGTCCCGCGAACTCCGTACCACCCAGCACCAGAACTCTCATACCGGTGACTGTGCCCGGCCCGCCCGCGGGAGGGAACCGCGCTCTGCCGTCAGCAGATCAACGGCCCGTCGGCGGGGTGTACTTGTAGCCGACCCGGCGGACCGTCTGGATCGCCTGCCGGTACTCGGCGCCCAGCTTGCGGCGCAGCCGGGCGATGTGGACGTCGACCGTACGGCCGTCGCCCACGTGCCCGTAGCCCCACACGGTGGTGACGAGCTGGTCGCGGGTGTGCACCCGGCCGGGGTGCGCGACCAGGTGGGCGAGCAGCTCGAACTCCAGGTAGGTCAGGTCGAGTTCGCACCCGTCCACCGAGGCGGTGCGCTGCACGGGGTCGATCCGGACGAGCGCCTCGGTCTCCGGACCGGCCTCCGCCGTGTCGGCGGGGTCCGCCGGGGCGAGGCCGGCCGGGGCGAGGTGCGGCCGGTCGGCGGGGATGAGGACGAGGTAGCCGACCATCGGCGGCTGTCCGGGCAGCGTGGGCAGGGTGTGCTGGGGCGCGGGCAGCCAGGTGGCGCCCGGCGGCAGGAACTCCGCCACGTCGATCACCTCGTCCCGGTCCACGGCCCGCAGACGGTGCCGGGAACCGGTGGGGGAGGGGGTGTTGAGCGGCGTGGTGGGTACGGAACGCATGATCGCCATGAGAGGTCAGCTCTTTCGCGCGAGAGGTTCGTCGGAGGGGACGTACTCGTTCGCGTCGGCCGAAGACCGTGTACGGCTGGAGACCTGTACGGCTTTAGAGGGCCGGCGCGTTCATCGCGCGGCAACACACCCGGTCGAAGTCGTGGTGCTGACGGGAAGGCCAGAACGGCTCGAGGTCGGTGCGACCCGTCGCGGTGTGGTTCTGGAATCCGGCCATGGCTCCATTGAAGCAGACAGCGGCCCCCACGAGGAGCCTCCTCTCACTGCTTGGACGTTTCCTTGACATGAAGTCGCCGGTACCGCCTCCCCGCCCGTCAACGCCAGGGGGCGCCCACCGCGACGGTGGGCGCCCCCTGGGCGTGGCTGAGCGGATCAGACCTGGCCGGCCTTCTCCAGGGCGGAGCAGCAGGTGTCGACGATCAGACGCGTCACCAGGTACGGGTCGACGTTGGCGTTCGGACGGCGGTCCTCGATGTAGCCCTTGCCGTCCTTCTCGACCTGCCAGGGGATACGGACCGAGGCGCCGCGGTTGGAGACGCCGTAGGAGTACTCGTTCCACGGGGCGGTCTCGTGCAGACCGGTCAGACGGTCGTCGATGCCGGCGCCGTAGTTCTTGACGTGGTCGAGCGGCTTGGAGCCCTCGCCGAGCGACTCGCAGGCGGTGATGATCGCGTCGTAGCCCTCGCGCATCGCCTTGGTGGAGAAGTTGGTGTGCGCGCCGGCGCCGTTCCAGTCGCCCTTCACCGGCTTCGGGTCCAGCGTCGCGGAGACGCCGAAGTCCTCGGCCGTGCGGTAGAGCAGCCAGCGGGCGATCCAGAGCTGGTCGGCCACCTCGAGCGGGGCCAGCGGGCCGACCTGGAACTCCCACTGGCCGGGCATGACCTCGGCGTTGATGCCGGAGATGCCCAGGCCCGCCTTCAGGCAGTTGTCCAGGTGCGCCTCGACGACGTCACGGCCGAAGATCTCGTCCGCGCCGACACCGCAGTAGTAGCCGCCCTGGGGGGCCGGGAAGCCGCCCTTGGGGAAGCCGAGCGGGTAGCCGTCCTGGAAGAAGGTGTACTCCTGCTCGATGCCGAAGATCGGCTCCTGCGCGGCGAACTTCTCCGCGACCTCGGCCAGCGCGGCACGGGTGTTGGACTCGTGCGGCGTGAAGTCGATGTCGAGGACCTCGCACATGACGAGGACGTCGTTCCCGCCGCGGATCGGGTCCGGACAGGTGAAGACCGGCTTGAGGACACGGTCCGAGGCGTGGCCCTCGGCCTGGTTCGTGGAGGACCCGTCGAAGCCCCAGATCGGCAGCGCGTCCAGTCCGGCGGGCTCACCCGCGATGATCTTCGTCTTGGAACGCAGCTTGGCGGTCGGCTGGGTGCCGTCGATCCAGATGTACTCAGCCTTGAAGGTCACGGGCCACTTCCTTCGGGGGTGTGTCTGACGCACCTGCGGGTGCTGCGGCGCTGCGGCACTGGGGCGCCGCGGTGATGCCCGCGAGCCTGTCAACAGGCGATTTCCCGTCGATTGCTCGATTGTGAACCCCGTGTTACCTGGTGATGGTGTGGCGCGATTCACGGTGTGAAACCGCCACCCCGCTCAGTCCTCCCGGCTCGCCGCCTCCCGCACCCCCTCCAGGAACCCCCGGATCGCGGCCGGCTCCCGCTCGTCGTACACACGCAGCAGTTCCACCACGCGGCCGATCAGCGGCCCGAAATACTCCCACCCGAGCGCGACGGCCCGCTCGTCCACCTCGACGAGCACCTCGCGCCGGTCGCCGGCCGCAGGCACCCGCAACCCTGCACGCACCCACGCGCGTGCGCCGCCTCTTCCTGCTGGACCCGACGACCTGCTTCACCGGTTTCCGGCCGCGTACCTGCTGCACGCCCTGCCGTCCGTGCTGCGGCCCACACCCCGCAGGGCCAGTGCGTTCCTGGAGTGGGAGACCAGGGGAGCGCCCCTCGACCCCGACTGGCTCCGCCTCCAGGAGGCCGGCCGCCGGCTTCCCCTCCGTGTCGAAGCCGGTGACCGGTCCGCGCCCGGCCCCGGACGCGCTGCGCGCGCTGGACGTGCCGGTCCTGCTGTTCCTGGCCGAGAACAGCAGGACACTCCCCCGCTCTCGACTTCGCTCGAGCGGGGGCACCCCCATCACGTACGAGGTGGCGGGGACGGCGGATGCGCTGCTGCCGCACGTGGAGACGGTGGTCCTCCCCGGTGTCTCCCATCATGCGCTGCCGCAGTCCGCACCCGCCGAACTCGGCCGCCGCCTCACGGAGTTCTTGAACCCTTGAGCCTCACCCCACCTTCTCGATCAGTGCGCGCCGGATCAGGAACTTGCCGGGCTCCCGGACCTGTTCGAAGGCCGCGTTGTTGAGCAGGGCGCAACTGCCGGACACCGAGGTGACCTTCACCGTCGTGGACTTGTTGTTGTCCAGGTTGGTGACCTTCAGCGTCGTCCCCGCCGGGAACTGGTTGCTGGACGCGGCAGGCGCACCGGCCTCGCCGGAGAGGGTCACGGTGGAGCCCTTGCAGACCTGCCGGGCGGAGCCGGAGGCGGCAGCGCCACCGGTGTTCGCGCCCGCCCCGGAGTTCGCGTTTCCCGCGGGAGCCGTCTGCGCCGGCTGCGCGGTCTGCTGCTGTGCCGGCTGTGCGGGCTGCGTGGCCTGGGAGTCCTGAGCCGACTCCCCAACCGCGCACCCCGACGCCTGCTGCTGGACCTTGATCTGCGCGATGACCGCCTCACGGTTGGCGATCCGGGCCGCGGACTGCGCGTCCGGATTCGCCTTCTGCCCGGCGATGAACCTCTGGTTGTTGCCGAGCGCGGTGGCGAGCCCCTGACAGACCGTCGAGTTCGCGGCCGACAGGGTCTTCGCGGACGGCGGGGTCTGTGCGGCGTTCGAGGTCGACGCCATCGCGAAGGCCCCACCGCCCGCCACCGCCGCCGCGCTCACCAGGACCGCGAGCTTCTTCTTCGTACTGACAGTTCTCCTACGCGACATGCGCGCCTCCTGAAGAGGTAGGGGAGCGTACGTCGCTATGTACGAGATACCGAACGAGGTTACTCAGTGGTTACACGAGTCTCTGAAGTAACCTGCGTCACACGTACGTTGGTCTCGTCATCATCGGTCAATCCCGCGACAGCGCCTCGCGTACGGCCTCCTCGGTGCGGCCCACCACCGCGGTGCCGTCGTCCGCCGTGATGATCGGACGCTGGATCAGCCGGGGACGCTCGGCGAGCGCCCTGATCCACCGGTCGCGCGAACCGGCGTCCCGCGCCCACTCCTTGAGACCGAGCTCCTTCGCGTCCGCCTCCTGGGTGCGGGTGATGTCCCACGGCTCGAGCCCGAGACGGTCGAGTACGTCCCTGATCTCGCCCTCGCTCGGTACGTCCTCCAGGTAGCGGCGGACGGTGTACTCCGCGCCCTCCGCGTCGAGCAGGCTGATGGCGCCGCGGCACTTGGAACAGGCCGGGTTGATCCAGATCTCCATGGGGTCAACGGTACGCGAGGGGAAGGCCGAAAGCCCTTGTGGCCAGGGGCTTTTGTCAGTGGCGGGCGGTACACTAGAAGAAGTGTTCGAGGGTGTTGCCGGGGCGTCGAAAGCCCTGGTGGACACCCTGTCCGCGACAGGAGGATGCCTGTGCCCGCTGCCGCACTGAAGCCGAAGCCGACCCAGTCCACTGTGAAGCGCCCCGTCCTGCTCGACCTGCCGTACGAACCCGTGGAGAAGCGCCCGTTGCCGCCGGGCCGGCCCCGCGAGTGGTACGTCACGCACAACCGGCGCCTGAAGGCGATGCGTCTCGCCATCGCCCTGCTCGACTCGGGCGTCTACATGCCGAACCAGGCCCGCAACGAGACGATCCGGCACACGGCGGAACTGATCGGAGTCCACCCGCCGTCGGACACGACGTGCCACATGGTGCGGGCGCTGATGCGCTACAGCCGATGAGGCCGGTGCCGGGCGCCGCACACGGGGCGCCCGGCACGTCCGCCCGCTACCCCCTCGCCAACTCCTTGTCCAACGGCGTCGGGAAGCGGGGTGTGACCCGGCTCGTCCCCATCCACGCCCGCAACCGCTCCACCTCCGCGGCGATCGCCGCCTTCGCCTCGCGTCCCACGCCCTTCTCGTCGAGGAGCCGCCACGCGATCTCCCCGTCGGCGCGCTGGGCCCAGCCCCCGACCACCCGTCCGTCCCACCACACCGTCGGCCCCACGTTGCCGCTGCGGTCGAACAGCAAGGGCCGCAGTTCCGGCGCCAGATACCAGTCCCGTGCCTGCCAGCCCATCGCCGTCGGATCCAGCGCCGGCAGCAGTGCCGCCCAGGGCTCCACGGGACCCTCCGGGGCGACGTCGTCCGCGGTGACGTACGCCCGGCCCTCGTCGACCGACACCTCCCGCGCCCCGATCGCCGCCAGCGCGCGCCGGACGTCGGTGACCTTCCACCCCGTCCACCACTTCAGGTCGGCCTCGGTCGCGGGTCCGCACGAGGCCAGCCAACGCCTCATCAACTCCGCCTGCGCCTCCGCCACATCGAGCTCCGGATGCGCCGGCGCCACCGCCCAGCGGAACTGGCTCGACGTCCACGAGCCGAGCGGCCGGCCCCGGACCACCTTGCCCTCGACGCCCAGCACCCGCAGCAGCCGGCCCGAGACGGTGTGGACGCCCTCGTAGCTCTTGCCGGCCGCGTACACGAACTGCTCCCGCAACCGGGGCTCGTCCTGGGCGAGTTCGGGCGCCGTCGCCTGGCCGCGCCGGTCCAGGGCGGCCAGCAGCGACTCCTCGACCTCCTTCAGCCAGGCCGCGTCCGGCGCCCCCGCGCTCGCCATGTCCTGGACCAGCTTGGCGCGGGCCTTGGCGGCCACGGCGAGGCCGGTCGACGCGTGGACGACCGCGGTGAGGTCGGTGGGGAAGACGAACACCGTCTGGCGCATGCCGTGCATCCGCACCAGGGAACGGTCGTCGTACAGCGCCCGCTCCGTCTCGGGCACCGTCCGCGTCGCGTCCGTCAGCCGCGCGCCCACCGCGAGATACACGGTCGCCGGGTCCGTCCCGTGCAGCGCGACGAGCGAACCGGCGACGTCCTCCGGGGAGCCGCCCCGCGCCCCCACCGCGAGCCGATGCCGCACCGCCAGCCGCGCCCGCCGCTCGGCCACTCCGATGTACCGCTCCCCGTCACCCATGACACCCTCCGCCCGTCACGGCACCCGTGTTCCCATCTTCGCGGACCCCACTGACAACGCCCCGCCCGACTCCGGGGCCGCCCGCGTGGATCGGCCTCAGCAGTCGAAGACCGACCAGCAGATGTCGTTGCGCAGGCGCTGGTCGTCGAGCACGAGCTCCCTGATCGCCTCCGGGAGCCGGTCGCGCTGCCACCGGCACTCCAGCCGTCCCGCGGCCGCGCTCTCCTCTTCCGGCACGGCGGCGCGCGCGGCCTTGATCGCATAGGCGGCCGCACCGAGCTCGTGCGCGGCGACGTGCGCCACGACCGCGGCCTGGCCGGCCGCGTACGCGGCATGCCGTGCCGCGCCCCGCAGGTCGCGAGCGGCCCCCATCGCATGACCGCCCGCCGCTCGGGCCTCCATCATCCGGACCTCGCCCCGCACCCAGGCGCGGGCATGCCCGATCGCCCGGCGCGGTCGGGGGTCCTCGGGGCGAGCCGACTCGAAGAGGCCGAGGACGTGCTCCGCGCAGTCGGCCGCCCAGAGGGCGAGGAGACGGTGATCCGCGTCGGTGAGGGTCCCACCACGGCGGACGGTCACGAAGCGAGGGTCCCTGACCTTCGGGAGGATCATGGATCGGCCTTCCTTCCCGCCGGCGCCCGCCCGCCGTCCGGGCACCCGCATCCGCGACCGTACCCCCTCCCGTCACCCGATTGCCGTACCCGGCATGCGCTCACCCCCGTACCCGCCTTCACTGCGATCAAAGAGGCGGCGCGGCGATGAGCCGAGGTGGTGGGAGGCGTGATGGGGCGGTACGGGGTTGTGCGGTGGGTCGCGTGAGTTCCCCTGTCGACCGTGCCGAGCAGGGCAAGGCCGCCCGCAAGCGGGTCTCGCGGTCCGCGCACGCGGGGTGGGTGGCGCCCGTCGACCGGGACGACCCCGTCGCCGTGCTGGAACGGCAGGGGCGGGACCGGCTGCCGGAACTGCTGCCGATCCGGTACGGGCGGATGGCCGCGTCGCCCTTCGCCTTCCTGCGCGGATCGGCCGCCGTGATGGCCGCCGACCTGGCCTCCCGGCCGCACACCGGGCTCACCGTGCAGCTGTGCGGTGACGCCCATCTGCTCAACTTCGGGCTGTACGCGTCCCCGGAACGCACGCTGCTCTTCGATCTCAACGACTTCGACGAGACGTTCCCCGGCCCCTTCGAGTGGGACGTCGAACGGCTCGCCGCCAGCGTCGTCGTCGCCGGCCGGGAGAACGGCCACACCGAGGACAAGGTGCGCCGCGCGGCGACGGAGGCGGTCACGTCGTACCGGACCACCATGCGACGGCTGGCCGCGCGGGGCGAACTGGAGGTCTGGTACGAGCGCATCGACGCCGACCGCCTGCTGCCGCTCGCGCGTTCCGCCCGCCGACGCCGCCAGGTCGCCGCCAGCCTCACCCGCGCCCGCCGCCGCACCAGCCTGCAGGCCGTCGGCAAGCTGACCGAGGTCGTCGACGGCAGGCGCCGCATCGTCCACGACCCGCCGCTTCTGGAACCCGCCGGCGCCTCCGACACGGCCTCCCTGCGCAAGATCTTCAGCGACTACCGCTCCACCCTCTCCGAGGAGCGCCGGCTGCTCCTGGACCGCTACCGCTTCGTGGACGCCGCCCGCAAGGTCGTCGGCGTCGGCAGCGTCGGCCTGCGCTGCTTCGTCGTGCTGCTCGCCGGCCGCGACACCGACGACCCGCTGTTCCTGCAGATCAAGGAGGCCCGCACCTCCGTACTGGAGGACCATCTGCCGACCGGGCCGTACGTCCACCCCGGGCACCGTGTGGTCGCCGGGCAACGCCTGCTGCAGGCCGCCGGTGACGTCTTCCTGGGATGGATGAGCGGGCCGCAGGGACGCGCCTTCTACTGGCGGCAGCTGCGGGACATGAAGGGCTCCGCCGACGTCGCCGGGATGAGCCCCGGGGACCTGCTCGCCTACGCCCGGCTGTGCGGCACCGCCCTGGCCCGCGCCCACGCCCGCTCCGGCGACCGCGTCGCCATCGCGGCCTACCTCGGCGGCGCCGACACCTTCGACCACGCCGTCGCCGACTTCGCGCTCGCCTACGCCGACCAGAACACCGCCGACCACGCCGCCCTGGGCGCCGCGATCGCCGCCGGCGTGATCCGGGCGGCACCCGAGGTGTGACCTGCGGGTCTACGCTGGCCGGGTGCAGCCTTCCGTAAGCCCGTCCGACGGCTTCGAGGTCGTCGCCGTCGCCTCCTCGGCCGGCGGCATCAACGGCCTGATCACCCTGCTCGGCGGCCTGGACGCCGCCCTGCCGGTGCCGGTACTGGTCGTCCAGCACCTCGACCCGCGGCATCGCACGGTCATCGCGGACGTCCTGAGCCGCCGTACGCCGCTGACCGTGAAGCTCGCCGAGGACCATGAGCAGATCCGGGCCGGCCATGTCTACATCGCGCCGCCCGACCGGCATCTGCTCGTGCGCCCGGGCGGTCGGATCGCGCTCACCGACACCGAACTCGTCCACTTCGTCCGCCCCTCAGCCGATCTGCTCTTCGAGTCGGTCGCGGGTGCCTACGGGCCGAAGGCCATAGCCTGTGTGCTCACCGGCACCGGACGGGACGGCGCGATGGGCGTGGACGCGGTCAAGTCAGGCGGCGGGACGGTGATCGTGCAGGATCCGGCGACCGCGGAGTTCAGCGGTATGCCGCAGGCGGCAGTGGGTACGGGCACAGTGGACTTCGTGCTGCCCCTGGACGAGATCGCCGCGGTCGTCCGCGGCCTGGTCGACTCCAGGAGGCAGTGGCAGGGAAGTGACGGCAGCGATGGTTGACGGACAGCCGGAGATGGAGACCGACGAGGAACTGGAGGATCTTCTCGGTTTCCTCAGGGACGCGCGCGGCTTCGACTTCACCGGCTACAAACGCTCCTCGCTCGGCCGGCGCATCCGCAAGCGGATGACGGACGCCCAGGTGGCGTCGTACAGCGACTACCGCGACCGCCTGGAGACCAACCAGGACGAGTTCAACGCGCTGTTCAACACCATCCTGATCAATGTCACCTCCTACTTCCGTGACCCCGAGGCCTGGACCTTCCTGCAGCGCGAGGTGATGCCGGAGCTGCTCGCGCAGAGCGGCTCCCAGGAGGAGATCCGGGTGTGGAGCGCCGGCTGCTCCAGCGGTGAGGAGGCCTACTCGCTGGCGATCATGTTCGCCGAGGCGCTGGGCCTGGAGGAGACCCTGGAGCGGGTGAAGATCTACGGCACGGACGTCGACGACGAGGCCCTGCGCGACGCCCGCTCCGGGCTGTACTCGGCCAAGGTCCTCGCCTCGCTGGAACCCGAGCTGCGGGACAAGTACTTCGAGCAGAACGGCGCCCGCTTCAGCTTCCGCCCCGATCTGCGCCGCCGCGTCATCTTCGGCCGCCACGACATCACCCGCGACGCCCCGATCTCCCGGCTGGACCTGCTGGTGTGCCGCAACACGCTGATGTACTTCAACGTCGAGGCCCAGACGCAGATCATCGACCGGTTCCACTTCGCGCTGCGCGAGGGCGGCTGTCTCTTCCTCGGCAAGGCGGAGCTGCTGCTCAACGACGCCGAGCGGTTCGAGGTGATGAGCATGCGCCAGCGGGTCTTCCGGCGGCGCCCCGGCGAGTCCGCGACGCCGTACCAGCCCGCGCCGGTCAAGATCAGGGCGGGGCTCGGCGGCCAGCTGCACACCGTCGCCCGCAACCGCCAGCTGCGCGACCTCATCCTCGACGCCACCCGAGCGCCGCCCTGGCCGTGGACTCCATGGGCACGGTCGTCCTCGTCAACAGCCAGGCCCGGGTGCAGTTCGGCCTCACCCCGAACGACATCGGGCGGCCCTTCCAGGACCTGGAGATCTCCTACCGGCCGGTGGAACTGCGCTCCCTGATCGAACAGGCCACCCACGAGCGCCGCACCCTGCGCGTCAACGGCGCCGAGCGCCGGGTCGGCGAGGACGTCCAGTACTTCGACATCCTCGTCCAGCCGCTGTCCGGCCCCGAGGGCATGACGGTCGCCACCAACATCACCTTCACCGACGTCACCGTCGCCACCCAGCTCAAGTCCGAGATCAAGCGGGTGCGCGAGGACCTGGAAACCGCGTACGAGGAACTGCAGTCGACCAACGAGGAGTTGGAGACCACCAACGAGGAACTCCAGTCGAGCATCGAGGAACTGGAGACAACGAACGAGGAACTCCAGTCCACCAACGAGGAGTTGGAGACCACCAACGAGGAACTCCAGTCCGGCAACGAGGAACTGGAGACCATGAACGAGGAGATGCGGGTCCGCACCGAGGAACTGGACGAGGCCCGCGCCTTCCTGGAAGCGGTGCTCACCTCCATCGCCGCCGGAGTCGTCGTCCTCGACCAGCAGTTGAAGGTCAAGAGCTGGAACCGCGGCGCCGTGGACCTGTGGGGCCTGCGCCCCGACGAGGTACTGGACCAGCTCTTCTACGGTCTGGAGTTCGGGCTGCCCACGGAGAAGCTGCGCGAGACCATCCAGCAGTGCGTCGAATCCGGCAAGCGAGGGGAGCCGCTGCCGGTGCCCGCGGTAAACCGCCTGGGCCGCAGGATCACCTGTCAGGTGCAGCGCAGCCCCTTCGACGGCCACAACGGCGGAGTGGTCCTGCTCATGGAGGAGGGCCGCGGCGACGCCTCGGAATGACGGGCGGGGCGTACGATTCCGGTATGGCCACCGACGGCGGGGCGGCGCAGAGCAAGATTTCCGCGGAGCGGAAAGCCGCCGTGGCGCGTGCCCGTTCGGTGCATGAGACGATCCGCGCCGAGCGGTGCGAGGCCCAGGCCGCCGAGGCGCCCACCGAGGCCCTGCGCGCGGCGTACCTGCGCATGGCCGAGCTCCACCGGTCGACGGCGCACTGCCATCTGACCGCGGCACGCCTCCAGGACGACTACGCGGGCCGGCTCGCCCTGTGGGCCGGACAGCGCGGTACTCCCCGGCCCCGCTTCATGACCGGGGTCGCCGAGGCCTGAGGCACCAGCAGCGCCGCCCTCACCCTGGTCGGAGCGGACACCCTGGACGAGCTCACCGTGGCCGCCTCGGACGAGTCCGCCCGCGCCGCCCAGGAGCTGGAGTTCCTGCTCGGCGAGGGACCGGCCCGGGACGCGACCGCCGAGGTTCGCCCGGTCATGGCGGCCGGCCCGGGACTGGCCGTCCGCTGGCCCGGTTACGGTCCCGCGGTGACCGAACTCGGCATCGACGAGGTGGCCGCCGTGCCGCTCAGTCTCTCGGGCGTCTGCGTCGGGGCCCTCGCCGTGTTCGACCCCGCTCCCGGTTTCGTCGGCACGGACTCCTTCACCGAGATCGCGGAGGCGCTCACCCGCTCGATGATCCTCAGCCCGTACGGCGACGCCGGTCTGTACGGCGCCGCCGAGCTGCGCGCCAAGGTGCACCAGGCCGCCGGCATGGTCTCCGTGCAGCTCGACTGCCTGGTGGCCGACGCACTGGAACTGATCAAGGCCCGTGCCTTCACCGAGGGCGTCTCCGCCCGTTCGGTGGCCGAGCGGGTGCTGGACGGGGAGCTGCGGCTCGGCTGAGGTGCCGGACGGGGGAGTGGGAACACGTAAAGGCAGCGGAAAGAGCGCGTGTGACCGACAGGGTCGAGGCGAGCGTCCCAGGAGGCGGAGAGAGGTCATGACCAACCCCGTGTCACAGCAACGGCTGGCGAAGGCGTTCGTCGACCTCGCGGCCGGAGGGGAGTCCTCGGAGCCCTCCGACCCCACCGGTCTCCTGGAGGCCCTCGCGACCCACGGCACCGCACTGCTCGGCGACTGCGCCGCGACCGTCGTGTATGTCCCCGACGACCACGCCGCCGCCCAGGTGGCCGGCACCGGCGCCGACCTCGTCCGGCTGGCCCGGGACGCCGCCGGCTGGGGCGAGGGGCCGGGGCAGCAGGCCCGCCGCACCGGTCACCCGGTGCCGGACACCGAACTCGGCGGGGAGCGGGCGCGCCGCGACTGGCCGCGCTACACCCCCCGCGCCCTGGAGCTGGGCTACGGCCGGGTCGCCGCCCTGCCCCTGCACGTCGGCGCCGACACCCTGGGCGCCCTGGTGCTGCTGGGCCGCGGCGGCGCCGCGCTGCGCCCCGAGCTCCTGGAAGTGGGCCAGTCCCTGACCGACGTGGCCGGCTGGACCCTGGACCGGGAGCGGCGCCTGTCCGCGAGCCGCGCCCTCGCCGACCAGCTGGGCGAGGCCCTGACCAGCCGCGTCATCATCGAGCAGGCCAAGGGCACGCTGGCCGCCCGCCTCTCGGTCACCGTCGACGAGGCCTTCCGTCTGCTGCGCGCCCACGCCCGCTCCCATCGCCGCCGCCTCAGCGAGGTGGCCCGCGAGGTGGTGGAGCACCGCCTGGACCTCCGGTCGCGGTAGCCCGGTCACGGTAGCCGAGGAAAAACGGGATGCACGCGCAGTGACCGTCTCCCTACGCTGGACAAGCGTTGCGGAGCCGCTCACCACCGCTTGTCCCCGGGCAGGCATCACCCCCCGCTCTCAGGGCTACTCTCTACGCACCGACGGACGGACGCCCTCCCCCAGCGCCCCGTCGGACGTCCAGATCGCTCATCGACCCACGCTCACGGAGGCCCGTGATGGGCACCATGTTGATCGCCGGGACCGTCGTCCTGGTCCTCTTGGGATTCGGAAACCACGTGTGGTGGCTGGCCGCGGCCGGCGTCCTCTTCCTCTACCTGCAGTACGGCCGCGACTCCTCGCCGTCGTCCTCCGGGGGAGGCGGCGCGTCGGGATCGGCTCCCGCCACCTACCAGGCGTACCGCAAGCGCCGTGACCAGCAGGCCAAGTGGGAGCGCCGCTACCGGCGCGAGCACCCCCTCGAGGCGCGTCGGCAGGAGCGCGGCAAGTAGGGCCACAGGACCAGGGCCACAGGGCGGAACTACAGGCCGGGTGCGCCCCACACCGGGAACCACCGGCTCAGGTCCTGTTCCATCCGCAGGTCACCGGCGAGTGCGGCCTTGATCTGCAGTTCGAGCGCGTTGTCGCGCCGCTGTCCGGCACCGGGCAGCGGCGCGAACGGATAGAACGTGCCCCGCTTGTAGAGGTACACCAGCGCCAGCCGCTTGCCGCCCTCGCCCTCGAAGGCGGCGAGGGAGCACAGCAGTTGCGGCCCGAAGCCGTTGACCTCCATCGAACTGTTCACCGCGTGGAGGTCGTTGACGAGCTCCGACAGCTGCCCGGGGGAGCGGCGCGAGACCAGCCAGGAGTAGCCGAACTCGTCCTGGCTCAGCTCCACCGGCGGTCCGTCCCGGTCGGCGTCCGCGTCCAGCAGGGCCTGGACCTCCCGGTGCGTCTGCTCGAAGGCCGCGCCCTCGACCGTGGCGAAGCACACCGCGCCGGTGCCGGTCGGTGTGAAACCGGCCGCGGCCTCGAGGGTCACGGCCGCCGACGGCAGCGCGAAGAGCTGGTCGAGGTCGGGCAGGGCCGGCTTGGTGCGGCCGAGCAGGATGTCCAGGAGCCCCATGCATCACGCCTTTCCGGGGGTGGGTGCCTCACCCAGCTCGGCCGAGATCCGGCCCAGCTGGTCGAGCCGCTGCTCCAGGCTCGGGTGGGTGGAGAAGAACCGCTCGATGCCGGGCTCCTTGCCGGCCGCGGGGGTGAAGTAGAAGGCGTTGAAGGCCTGCGCGGTCCGCAGGTCCTTGGTCGGGATCCGGGCGATGTCGCCGGAGACCTTGGTCAGCGCGGAGGCCAGCGCCGAGGGCCGCCCGGTCAGCAGCGCCGCCGCCCGGTCCGCGGCCAGTTCCCGGTACCGGGACAGCGCCCTGATCAGCAGGAAGCTGATCGCGTAGACGGCGGCCGACACACCCAGGACGGCGGCGAAGATCGCTGCCGTGTTCTGGTCCCGGCGCCCGCCGCCGAACAGCTGGGAGTAGAAGGCGAACCGCACGATCAGTCCCGCGATCACGCCCAGGAACGACGCGATGGTGATGACGGCGACGTCCTTGTGCGCGACGTGCGACAGCTCGTGCGCGAGGACGCCCTCCAGCTCGGCGGGTTCCAGCCGCCGCAGCAGTCCGGTCGTCACACAGACCACGGCATGGTCGGCGTTGCGTCCCGTGGCGAACGCGTTGGGCATGTCCATATCGGACACGGCGACGACGGGCTTGGGCATGTCGGCGATCGCGCACAGCCGGTCGATCACCGCGTGCAGCTCGGGATACTCCTCGCGCTCCACGACCCGCCCGCGCATGGCGAACATCGCGATCCGGTCGGAGAACCAGAACTGGGCGACGAACATGGCCGCCATCAGCACCACGACCAGCAGCCAGGACTTCAGCAACACGATCAACGCGGCGACGAAGGCCACGTACAGCAATCCGAGCAGGAACATCGTGACCGTCATCCGCACGGTCAGCCGCCGGTCGCTCCGGAAACGGCTCTGCATTGTGCATCACCCCGCAGTC
Organism: Streptomyces sp. NPDC002144; assembly: GCF_053593695.1. Classification (NCBI taxonomy): domain Bacteria; kingdom Bacillati; phylum Actinomycetota; class Actinomycetes; order Kitasatosporales; family Streptomycetaceae; genus Streptomyces; species Streptomyces sp. NPDC002144. The sequence goes on along the minus strand of NZ_JBSFDB010000028.1, from coordinate 29,352 downwards.
AGGCACTCGTCCCACTGCCAGTGTGCACCTGGCGCGTCCCATGAAGTGGTCCTGAACGGCCCTAGGGGCTGCAAAAGGTCCCTGTGGGAGGCCAGGCCACCGTCCTAGTAGGGGGCCCGGAAACGCACCCATCCCAGTAGTACGATCACTGCCGCCACGGCCCCGAACACCAGTGCCGTCGACACCCACGAGGACCTGCGCGGGGTCACCGGCCCGGGGTCGGCGCGGAAGGGCTGCGGCTCGGGCGGGTTCTCCCGCCAGCGCGCGGCCAGCATCCGGGCCCGCGCCGAGGGCTCCTTGTGCTCCGCCCGGTCCGCCCACCTGAGGTCGAACTCCCGCTCGGCATCGTCCTGTTGGGCCATCCCCGTCTCTCCCCCTCGACACCGCCGCCCCTGTCGAACAGCTGTGCTGCACACCATACGACGACGCCCCCGTCCCGGGAAACCGGAACGGGGGCGAGGCCGAGAAGACGGCTCAGGGGCCGATCACACGTCGAAGTAGAGCTCGAACTCGTGCGGGTGCGGACGCAGCTGCAGCGGGGCGATCTCGTTGGCGCGCTTGAAGTCGATCCAGGTCTCGATCAGGTCGGCCGTGAAGACGTCACCGGCGAGCAGGAACTCGTGGTCGCGCTCGAGGGAGTCGAGGACGGCCGGGAGAGAGGTCGGGACCTGCGCGACGTTCGCGTGCTCCTCGGGAGCCAGCTCGTAGAGGTCCTTGTCGATCGGCTCGGCGGGCTCGATCTTGTTCTTGATGCCGTCCAGGCCCGCGAGCAGCAGGGCCGAGAAGGCCAGGTACGGGTTGCCGGAGGAGTCGGGCGCGCGGAACTCGACGCGCTTGGCCTTCGGGTTGGAGCCCGTGATCGGGATACGCATGGCCGCCGAGCGGTTGCGCTGCGAGTACACCAGGTTGATCGGCGCCTCGAAGCCCGGCACCAGACGGTGGTAGGAGTTCACCGTCGGGTTGGTGAAGGCCAGCAGCGACGGGGCGTGCTTGAGGATGCCGCCGATGTAGTAGCGGGCGGTGTCCGACAGGCCCGCGTAACCGGCCTCGTCGTAGAACAGCGGGTCGCCGTTGGCCCACAGCGACTGGTGCACGTGCATGCCCGAGCCGTTGTCGCCGAAGATCGGCTTCGGCATGAAGGTCGCGGTCTTGCCGTTGCGCCAGGCGACGTTCTTCACGATGTACTTGAAGAGCTGGAGGTCGTCGGCCGCGGCGAGCAGCGTGTTGAACTTGTAGTTGATCTCCGCCTGGCCGGCGGTGCCGACCTCGTGGTGCTGGCGCTCGACCTTCAGGCCGGACTTCTCCAGCTCCAGGGAGATCTCGGCGCGCAGGTCGGCGAAGTGGTCGACCGGCGGGACCGGGAAGTAACCGCCCTTGTAGCGGACCTTGTAGCCACGGTTGTCCTCGAGGGCGCCGGTGTTCCAGGCGCCGGCCTCGGAGTCGATGTGGTAGAAGGACTCGTTCGACGTGGTGGCGAAACGCACGCTGTCGAAGACGTAGAACTCGGCCTCGGGACCGAAGTACGCGGTGTCCGCGACACCGGTGGAGGCGAGGTAGGCCTCGGCCTTCTTCGCCACGTTGCGCGGGTCACGGGAGTACTGCTCGCCCGTGATCGGGTCGTGGATGAAGAAGTTGATGTTGAGCGTCTTGTCCCGGCGGAAGGGGTCGACCCGGGCGGTCGACAGGTCCGCGCGCAGCGCCATGTCGGACTCGTGGATCGCCTGGAAACCACGGATCGAGGATCCGTCGAAGGCGAGCTCGTCGTCCGGGTCGAACGCCTCGACGGGCACCGTGAAGTGCTGCATGACGCCCGGCAGGTCGCAGAAGCGGACGTCGACGAACTTGACGTCCTCGTCCGCGATGAACTTCTTGGCCTCGTCGGCGTTCTGGAACATCCAGCTCCTCCTACTCCCGACCGCCTTGCCGGGGTGGTAGTTCGTTCGTGCGGCCAGTGCGGTGGCACACGCTGACCTCGACCCTAGGGACGCGTGATTTCTCGGGCGTGACCCATTTGTTTCGCACAAGTTAACCGGAGCGGGTCCGGTTGACCCCACCTGTCCGTATCCCGAAACGGTGGCAGTACCGTGGACGCGTGGACAAGAGGGAAGCAGTGGGATCGTGGCTCTCGGGCCCCCGGGCGGCCGCCGAGGACGCCGGTGTCGACTTCGGATACCGAGGTGAACAGCTCGGTCTGCCCGAGCGGGGACCGGGCTCGATCGCCCGCCCCGGGCGCCGGTTCGGCGCCCTGGCCGTCGACTGGGGGCTGTGCCTCTTGATCGCATACGGTCTCATCACGCACGGCTACCAACCCGGCGCGACCGGGAACTGGGCCCTGCTGGTCTTCTTCGTCCTCGGCGTCCTCACCGTCGGCACGATCGGCTTCACCCCCGGCAAGCGCCTCTTCGGCCTGCGCGTGGTCGACCTGGGCACGGGGCAGCCCACCTTCCTGCGGAGCGTCCTGCGCACGGCCCTGCTGTGCGTCGCCATCCCGGCCCTCATCTGGGACCGCGACGGCAGGGGCCTGCACGACCGACTGGCCCGCACGGTCGAGATCCGGATCTAGCGTGCATACGACGAAGAGGGGCGCCCGGAACTCATCCGGGCGCCCCTCTTCGTCGTATGCGGGAGTCAGCGGGCCTTCGGCCCGCCCTTCGGCAGCTTCATGCCCTTCGGCATCGGGCCCTTGGGCAGCGGCATGTTGCTCATCAGGTCGCCCAGGGCGCGCAGCCGGTCGTTGGTGGCGGTCACCTGGGGGCCGGTCAGCACGCGGGGGAGCTTCAGCATGGTGGTGCGCACCTTCTTCAGCTCCACCTGGCCGTCGCCCGTGCCGACGATGATGTCGTGCACCGGCACGTCCGCGACGATGCGGTTCATCTTCTTCTTCTCGGCGGCCAGCAGGGTCTTGACCCGGTTCGGGTTGCCCTCGGCGACCAGGACGATGCCGGCCTTGCCGACGGCCCGGTGCACCACGTCCTGGCTGCGGTTCATCGCCACCGCGGGGGTGGTGGTCCAGCCCCGGCCGATGTTGTCCAGCACGGCCGCGGCGGCGCCCGGCTGGCCCTCCATCTGCCCGAAGGCGGCCCGCTCGGCCCGGCGCCCGAACACGATCGCCGTTCCGAGGAAGGCGAGCAGCAGGCCCAGGATGCCGAGATAGATGGGGTGACCGATCAAGAAGCCGATCGCGAGGAAAACACCGAAGATGCCGATGCCGACAGCCGCGAGTACAAGACCGATCTTCTTGTCGGCCTTGCGGGTCATCTTGTACGTCAGGGCGATCTGCTTCAGTCGCCCGGGGTTAGCGGCATCCGCCGCGTTGTCCTTCCTCGCCATGCCACGAAGTCTACGTGGCCCCACAAGCGCCGACGACGGCAGTGCCGGGAAGGAGGAGCGGGAAGGGACGGGAGGGGGGAGATGGTTCAGGGACGGACGGAGGGGAACTGGTCGAGGACGCGCTGCGCCTCGACCCGGTCCTTGGCGCGGCGGCGGTCCTCCAGGACGGAGGTCCAGGCGTTGCGGCGGGCGGTGCGCTGGCCGCCGCTCATGAGCAACGACTCGACGGCACGGAGTGCATCGGTGAACGACGGGATGGCGGTGGCGCGAACCGGCGCGGCCTGCATGGTCGAGGTCCCCCCTCGGGGTCGGCGGCTGTCGTGAGTGGTGCACGGGCTGTACAACCAGGGTCACTGATTGGTGTTACCAGGGCGTGACCGACCGGTCAAACAGCAATGAAGCCTTGATCCGGGGCACGAAAACATTGACGCGGCCCTGACGACGCCGCTAGCAGCGAGGACGTCCAGGACCGCGTTCAATCGGCCACTACTCGGCGGTAGTAACTTGTGCGCAGATTCACACGTTTGGAGTGGCACTCCGTGCCATCAGACCGCCTGCGAGGCGACGTAGGCACCGCCCCGCTGCGGAGCAGCTGATTGACGCAGCTCGACGGCCATCTGGTACAGCCGGCCGGCCCGGTAGGAGGAGCGGACCAGCGGGCCGGACATCACGCCGGAGAAGCCGATCTGCTCGGCCTCCTCCTTCAGCTCCACGAACTCCTGCGGCTTGACCCAGCGCTCCACGGGGTGGTGCCGGACGCTCGGGCGCAGGTACTGCGTGATGGTGACCAGCTCGCAGCCCGCCTCGTGCAGCTGCCGCAGCGCGTCGCTGACCTCCTCGCGGGTCTCGCCCATGCCGAGGATGAGGTTCGACTTGGTGACCAGGCCGACGTCGCGGGCCTCGGTGATGACCTTCAGCGAGCGCTCGTAGCGGAAGCCGGGGCGGATGCGCTTGAAGATGCGGGGGACCGTCTCGACGTTGTGCGCGAAGACCTCGGGGCGGGAGGAGAAGACCTCGGCCAGCTGCTCGGGGACCGCGTTGAAGTCGGGGGCGAGGAGCTCGACCTTGGTGTGGCCGCCCTCGCGGCCGGCCGTCTGGGCGTGGATCTGGCGGACCGTCTCCGCGTACAGCCAGGCGCCGCCGTCCGCCAGGTCGTCGCGGGCGACGCCGGTGATGGTGGCGTAGTTCAGGTCCATGGTGACCACGGACTCGCCGACGCGGCGCGGCTCGTCACGGTCGAGGGCCTCGGGCTTGCCGGTGTCGATCTGGCAGAAGTCACAGCGCCGGGTGCACTGGTCGCCGCCGATGAGGAAGGTCGCCTCGCGGTCCTCCCAGCACTCGTAGATGTTGGGGCAGCCGGCTTCCTGGCAGACCGTGTGCAGGCCCTCGCTCTTCACGAGGTTCTGCATCTTGGTGTACTCGGGACCCATTTTCGCCCGCGTCTTGATCCACTCGGGCTTGCGCTCGATGGGGGTCTGGCTGTTGCGGACCTCCAGGCGCAGCATCTTGCGTCCGTCGGGGTTGACTGCGGACACGACCGGCTCCCTAGCGATTGATTCTTCGGCGTGCTCAAGGGTACGCCCGTGGATTTGAAAGCCCAGGGCCGCCTTCAGGCCGCCGGTGTCTTCTCGATCACCCTCGGCCTCAGGTCCGCGTTGCCGAGTACGTCCGTCAAGTGCCGCTCCACGACCGGCAGTACGTCGGCGATGGTCAGCTCGCGGCCCAGCTCGTGCGCGAGGGAGGTGACGCCCGCGTCGCGGATGCCGCAGGGAATGATCTTGTCGAAGTTGGAGGTGTCCGGGTTCACGTTCAGGGCGAAGCCGTGCATGGTGACGCCCTTGGCGACCCGGATGCCCATGGCGCAGATCTTGCGGTCCTCGCGGCGCTGGCCGGCGTTGGAGGGGGCGTACTCGGGGCCGTTGAGGCGGGGGTCGAACTCCTCGTCGGCCAGGCGGGGGTCGAAGTCGAGGGAGAGCCCGCCCAGGGCCGGGCGCCGCTCCACGGGGTCGCCGAGGACCCAGACGCCGGCCCGGCCCTCCACCCGGCTGGTCTCGACGCCGAACTCCGCGCAGACCCGGATCATCGCCTCTTCCAGCCGGCGCAGGTGCGCGACCACGTCCACCGGACGCGGGAGCTTCTGGATGGGGTAGCCGACCAGCTGGCCCGGGCCGTGCCAGGTGATCTTGCCGCCGCGGTCCACGTCGATGACCGGGGTGCCGTCGAGAGGGCGCTCGTTGTCCGCCGTGCGCCGGCCGGCCGTGTAGACCGGCGGGTGCTCCAGGAGCAGCACGGTGTCGGGGATCTCGTCCGCAAAGCGCGCCGCGTGCACCCGGCGCTGCTCGTCCCACGCCACCTGGTAGTCCACGGCCTCGGCACCGAATCCCATACGGACGAACCGCAGCTCACTCACGGCAAGCGCCTCCCTAGAAGGTCGTAAGGCACGAAACGTGCCTACGCCACTGTACGACCGACACTCACGCGTCAGCCCAGCGGCCAATCCTCACACGATCGGATGAACGAACGGGGAAGAGAGCGACCACCTGCTCACTCTCCGCTACATTCGCGCCGTTCACAGAGGCCATAAGGGCTGCTCACAGGCAATCCGGGCACTCGGAGGCCACCTCGGCCCCGGGGAGGGCCCGAAAGGCAGGAGACCGCACCGCAGATGACGGAACGACCCGCGCAGCGCACTCCCAACCGACAGCTCGCCGCGCTCATCGCAGAAGCGGGGTTCTCCAACGCGGGGCTCGCCCGGCGCGTGGACCAACTCGGTCTCGAACACGGACTTGATCTGAGATACGACAAGACGTCCGTGACGCGCTGGCTGCGCGGGCAGCAGCCGCGCGGCACCACTCCCGCCCTGATCGCCGAGGTGTTCGCCCGGCGCCTGGGGCGCAGACTAACGGCCCAGGACCTCGGCCTCGACGCGTGTGCGCCGGTGTACGCCGGACTGGAGTTCGCCGGCACGCCCGAGGAGGCCGTCGACGTCGTCAGCGGGCTGTGGCGCAAGGACTCCGGCTCGCACGCCGAGCTGCGCAAGATCGCTTTCACCCCGGCCGGGCTGGTCGTACCGAGCCGGGACTGGCTGATCGGGCGGCCCGACGACAAGGTGGCCCGCACCGAACAGCCCGCCCGCCTGCCCCCACAGGGCCGCCCGGCCGTACCGCGCCAGCGCGGACAGGGCGACCGCGGACCCGGCCAGCGGGTCACCGGCGGCGACATCAACGCGCTCCGCTCGGTCGGCGAGCTCTTCCGCACCCTCGACGACATGTACGGCGGCGGGCACGCCCGGCAGGCCCTCGTGCGGTACCTGGAGCACGAGTGCGAGCCGATGCTGCGCGGCACCTACGGCGAGCAGACCGGCCGCAAGCTGTTCGCGGCGGCGGCCGACCTCACCCGGCTCGCGGGCTGGACCTCGTACGACATCGCCGCGCACGGACTCGCACAGCGGTACTTCGTGCAGGCGCTGCGGCTCGCGCAGGCGGCCGGGGACCGGGCGTACGGCTCCTACGTCCTGGTGACCATGAGCCGGCAGGCCGTCTATCTCGGGCACGGCCGGGAGGCGGTGCAGCTCGCCCGCGTGGCTCAGCAGGGGGTGGGGACGAACGCGCCCCCCGTGGTGCAGGCCCTGCTGCACGCGGCGGAGGCGCGGGGGCACGGCGTGCTCGGCGAGGTCCGCAACTGCACGGCCTCACTCGTACGGGCCGAGCGCGCGCTGGAGGCGGCGCGCCCGGGGGACGAGGTGCCGTACTGGGCGCGGTTCTTCGACGAGGCGCAGCTGGCCGACGAGTTCGGGCACGCGCACCGGGATCTTCAGCAGTTCCGGGCCGCGGTGCAGCACGCCGAGCGGTCCCTGCAGCTGCGCGCGCCGGCGTACGCCCGCAGCCGCCTCTTCTGCCGCGTCGTCCTCGCCTCCGCCCGCCTGGGCCTGGGCGAGCTGGACCAGGCGTGCGCCCTGGGAGCGGAGGCGGCGTGCGCCGCGGCGGACATGCGGTCGGCCCGGGCTACCGAGTACGTGAGGGATTTCGAGCGCCGCCTGGAGCCGTACAAGGACGCGGCACCGGTGCGGGGCTATCGGGACAAGGTGGCGGCACTGGGGTAGTTCTTCAGGCGGCCCTCGCCGATGGGAGGGGATCCGCCTGCTGCCTCGGGCCCGCCGCTCCCAGGTCCGTCAGGATGGCTGTCGCGGCCCGGTGGGCCGAGTGCAGGGCTCCCTGGACCGTGCTGGTGTCCCGGTGGTCGCCGCAGACGTAGAGGCCGGCCAGGAGGCGTACCGGGCGGCGGAGGTCGTGCGGGGGCCGCATGGCCGGGACGGCCTCGGCGGTGTGGTGGACGGCCAGCGTCTCCCAGCGGCGCGTCGACATGCCGTACAGGCGCGCCAGATGTGTGCGCACGGCGGTGTCCAGGTCGGCCGGGGGCGGCCCCAGGACCGTGGAGGAGACCAGCACCCGGCCCCCCGGCGCCCGGCTCGGGTCCACCGCGCTGACCACGGCCGTGTGGGCCACCGGCCCCCCGCGGTCGGCGTCGAGGAGAAGGGCCGCCCCCGTCGCCGGCGGCTCGTCCGTGGTGTGGTGGACCACCGTCAGCCGGTGGAAGTCCGGCACACGCAGGCCCGGCAGCAGCGCGGCCGCGGCCCGCGCGTCCGTCGCCAGCAGCACGGCCCGGCACCGGATCTCCCCGTGCTCGGCCGTGGCGACGGCGTTGGTGGACACCGAGGTCACCCGGACACCGGTGTGCACGGTGCCCGGCGGCAGCGCTCGCGCCAGCAGCTCCGGCAGCGTCTCGGCGCCGCCCTCCGGCAGACACAGCCGCCCGCCCGCGAAGGCCCTGAGCGCGAGATCGGCGCACCGGCTGGACGTCGTCAGCTCCGGGTCGCACAGCAGCGCGGCGAGCAGGGGCCGCAGAAACCCGTCGATGGTGCGGGCCGGTACCCCCCGTGCGGCAAGGGCCCGTGCCGCGGGCAACTCGGGCCGGGACAGCAGGCGTTCGACGGGCATGCCCGCGAGCCGGGTCAGCGCCGCGGTCAGCCGCGCCTGGTCGACGGCGCTGCCCAGCGGGGCCGCGGCGCGCACCCGGGGCACGTCCGCAGCCGTCGGACCGCCCGCCCGGCCGAGCGACGGCACCCAGGACGGGGAGGTCACCCTCGGCGCACTCGCCAGCGCACGTACGGCGTGCAGTGCGCCCCGTGCGCCCCCCGCGCTCGGCACCGCACCGGCGAGGTGGCGGCGGCCGTCGCTGTGGACGAGGACGCCCGGGGCGAAGGGGCGCAGGACGAGGGCGTCGAGGCCGGGGGTGAGGCGTAGTTCGGGATACGCCGTGGACAGCAGCTGTCCGATGCGGTCGAGCCGGAAGCCGTCGATCTTCTCGGTCGACATCCGGCCCCCGACCCAGTCGGCGGTCTCCAGGACCGCGGTCGTCACTCCTGCGCTGGTCAGCCGATGCGCCGCCGAGAGGCCGGCGACCCCGGCCCCCACGATCACGACGTCCGCCTGGTACGCGGGCTCAAGCACGTGCCCCTCCTCGAGGTTGCGCGGCCGGTGGAGACGTCATGCCCCCAACTGGCTCCGGGGATACCCGAGTTCGGGTCGAGGTTAGGGCTGTGATCGGTCAAGGGGAGTCGCGCATGCACAGGGCACGGTCGCACACCGGTCGCATACGGTCGCCGGTGGTCGTCGCGTCCTCTCCGTGCCCGCCTCACGCCGCCCGGAGGGCCCCCTCGATGTCGGGGAACGCGAAGGTGAACCCCGACTCCAGCAGCCTCGTCGGCACCACCCGCGCGCTGCCCAGCACATCCCCGGCCATCTCGCCGAGCACGGTCCGCAGCGCCGGCGCCGGCACGGTGAAGAACGTGGGCCGGTGCAGCACGCGCCCCATGGCCTCGGTGATCTCACGGTTCGTCAGCGGGTTCGGGGCGGTGACGTTGAACGGCCCGGACAGCCCGTCGGTGTCGATGAGATGCCGGATCGCGGCCACCTCGTCGTGCAGCGAGACGTACGACCAGTACTGCCGCCCGTCTCCCATCCGCCCCCCGAGCCCCGCCTTGAAGAGGGGGAACAGACGGGCCCAGGCACCGCCCTTGCTCGACACCACCAGCCCCGTCCGCACGAACGCCGTCCGCACGCCCGCCTCCCGCGCCGGTGCCGCGGCCGCCTCCCACTCCACGCACAGCTCCGGCAGGAACCCGCTCCCGGCGGGCGCGTTCTCGTCGACCACCCGGTCGCCGGTCTCGCCGTAGTAGCCGATCGCGCTGCCGTTGACGAACACCCGCGGCCGGTCGTCGAGGGAGGCGATCGCCTCGGCCAGCGCGGCGGTGCCGAGCACCCGGCCGGCCCGGATCCGCGCCTTGTACGCGTCCGTCCAGCGCCGGTTGCCCACACCGGCCCCCGCGAGGTTGACCACGGCGTCGCACCCGGCGAGCCCCGACGTGTCGACGTACCGCCCCTCGGGGTCCCAGCACACCTCGTCCCCGCCGCGCGCGGCCCGCCGCACCAGCCGCACCACCTGGTGCCCATCGGCGGTCAGCGACCGCGCCAGCGCACCCCCGATCAACCCGGACGCTCCGGCCACCGCGATTCGCGCACGTTCCATGACCCCATTCTGCTGGCCACGCACGTAAAGCCCCGGTCGGGTCGGCCGTAAGGTGGCCGTCATGCCGGTACCGCACATACGCCACGCCACCCTCGACGACGAGGACACGCTGGGCCGCCTCGACCGGGTCACCTGGTCGCCGCTGCACTCCGTGCAGCCCCGCCCACGGCCGCCGTACGAGCCCTTCTACAACGAGCGGTTCGGGCCCCGGGACCATCTGGTCGCCGAGGTCGACGGCGCGGTCGTCGGCTACGTCCGGCTGGGCTACCCGACCCCGCTGGCCTGCAACTCCCACGTCCGGCAGATCCAGGGGCTCGTCGTCGCCGAGGAGGCGCGCGGGGCCGGGGTCGCGCGGGCGCTGCTGCGGGCGGTGCGGGAGGAGGCCCGCCGGCAGGGGGCGCGCCGGCTCACCCTGCGCGTGCTCGGGCACAACACCCCGGCCCGCGGGCTGTACGAGGCCGAGGGGTTCGTGGTGGAGGGCGTGCTGCCCGGCGAGTTCCTGCTGGAGGGCGAGTACGTGGACGACGTCCTCATGGGGTGCGCCCTGTGACGGTCAGGAACTGACCAGGTCGCCCGTGTCCACCGGGGCCGTCGCGCCGGCCGCCCGGGCCGCGTCGGAGGCGACCTCGTCCGCCGTCAGGACGTAGCCGGTCTCGTTGTCGGAGGTCGAGCGGGCGAAGACCACGCCGTAGACGCGGCCGTCGGTGGTCAGCAGCGGCCCGCCGGAGTTGCCGGGACGCACGGTGGAGCGGATCGAGTAGATCTCCCGGGTCACCATGCGGTCGCTGTAGATGTTCTGCCCGGTGGCGTTGACCCGGTTGGCCACGGTCGCCGCCTGCAGATCGAGGTCGCCGTCCTGCGGATAACCGGCCACCACCGCGGAGTCGCCCCGCTTGGCCCCGTCGTCGAACCTCAGGACCGGTGCGCTCAGCCCCGGCACGTACAGCACGGCCACGTCCCTGTTCGGGTCGAAGAGCACCACCCGCGCGTCGTACGACCGCCCCACCCCGCCGATGCGGACGGTCGGGTCGTCGATGCCGGCCACCACGTGCGCGTTGGTCATCACGTGCTCGTCGGAGTACACGAAGCCGCTGCCCTCGCGGCCCTGGTCGCCGGAGACTCCCTCGATCTTGACGGTGCTGAGCTTGGCCGCGCTGGTGGCGCGGGCGGTGACGCTGTCGCCGGTGGGCTTGGCCACCTCGGCCGTGGACTCGTTCTCGAACGGGTTGAACACCTGCGGGAAGCCGGCCTGCGTCAGCGCGGTGGTGGCCCGGGAGAACCAGGTGGGCGTGGTGTCCGGCATGAGGTTCTGCACCGAGCGCAGCAGCGCCGAGTCCCGGATCGCGGTGGTCACCAGCGGCGAGGAGGAGGCGCCGAGGACGCTCGCGGCGACCCAGGCCACGATCAGCACGGCGATCGAGTTGGCGGCGGCACCGCCGATCCCGTCGGCCACCCTGAGCGGCCCCTCGTCCAGCTCCCGCCGCAGCCGCAGCGCCAGCCGTCCCGCGAGCTCGTGTCCCACCACCGCCGGGATCAGCACGGTCAGCACCGCGGTGACGGTCGCCCGGGTCGTCCCCGCCTCGACCAGGTCCATCATCCACGGCAGCACCCACACGCCGATGACGGCCCCGCCCACGAACCCGGCGAACGAGACACAGCCGGCGACCAGTCCGCGCCGGTAGCCGGATGCCGCGTAGGCCAGAACCACCAGCATCAGCAGGATGTCGAGCAGGTCCACAGAGCCGCCTTTCTCTTCAGACCTCTATGTACGCGCGGGACCGGCCCGATGATCAGCCGCGCGGGTGTGTGTCTCCCCCCTGCTCCTTCCACCCGGAAAAACGTCGCGGACCAGGACGATGGTTCCACCGGGTGGCACAGCACACATCGCGGGCGCGGGGGATACGGCCGAGAGTGGACGCATGCGTGTCCGAGGATCGCGGGGAACCGGGGGAGCGGGGAGGTCGAGGTGGGCCCGTGCCGCCCGCGTCCTCGTCGCCTGCCTGCCCGGTCTGGCCGCGGTCGTCGGGCTCGTGCTGTGCGTGGACGGCGTCCAGCGCGCGACCGACCGCGCGGCCGCCCCGCCGGCCGTCGTGGCCCGCCCCGCCGCTCCCGCGCACTCCGCGCCGAAGCCCCGTATCGTGCCGCGCTCGGCCTGGCTGGACGACCTGGCCCGGCACGCGCAGCCGCCCCCGCGCTACGACGACAAGGTCCTCGCGGTCTTCGTCCACCACACCGACTCGCCCAACGGCTACGACTGCGCCGACGCGCCCCGCATCATCCGCTACCTCTACGCGGGCCAGACCGGCGCCCGGAACTGGGACGACATCGGCTACAACTTCCTCGTCGACCGGTGCGGCACCATCTACGAGGGCCGCGCGGGCGGCACGGACCGCGCCGTCACCGGCGCCCACACCCAGGGCTTCAACCACCGCACGGCCGGCATCGCCGCCCTCGGCACCTTCACCGCCGGCGTCCCCGTGCCCCCGGCCATGGCCGAGGCCATCGCCGCCCTCGCCGCCTGGAAACTCGGCCTGTCCGACATCGACCCCCGCGCCCGGGTACGGCTCACCTCCAGCAACAGCCTCAGCCGCTACCGCGCCGGCACCACGGCCACCCTCCCGGCCCTCGCCGGCCACAAGGACGCCTACATGACCAGCTGCCCCGGCGCCTCCCTCATGGCCCGCCTCCCGGAGATCAGGGAGCGGGCCGCGCGGCTGCAGGGCCGGACCGGGTAGCTCACCGGCGCCCGAGAAAGGCGTTCAACGCCCGCTGCAGCACCTTCCCCTGACTCCCCACGGGCAGCTCCCACTCCCCGAGGTACTCCACGGCCCGGCCGCCCGCACCCGTCTTGAAGCGCAGCCGGCCCAGCAACCGGTCCTCCGTGAGCGCCGGCGTGATGGACCGCAGGTCGTAGACGTCGGCGCCCGCGGCCCGCGCGTCGCACAGCATCCGCCACAACAGCAGGCTGCTGGGCCGCAGTTCACGCCCCCGGCGACCGGAGGCCGCGTACGAGTGCCAGGAACGGGGACCCGCGTTGATCATGAGCGCGGCGGAGAGGACCTCGCCGTCGTACTCGGCGAGATACAGCCGCAGCCGGTCGTCGTCCTCGGCGTTGAGCGCCTTCCACATCCTCCGGAAGTAGTCCAGGGGGCGGGCCTTGAAGCCGTCGTGGGCGGCCGTCCGGGTGTACAGGCGGTGGAAGTCCGGCAGATCGACGGCCGCACCCCAGCCGACCCGCACACCCGCCAGTTCGGCCGTGCGCAGCGACTGCTCGAAGTGCGGGGCGAGTGCGGCGCGCAGTTCGTCCGACGTGCGCCCGGCGAGCGGTACATGGCAGCCGTAGCGCGGCTGACCGACCCCGAAGCCACCCTCGTCCTCCTCCGCGCACCGCCGCCACCCGAGCCGCCCCAGCCGCTCCGCGACGTCCAGCGCGTAGCCGTCCGCACCGTCGGGGGCGAGGTCGCGCAGATGCCGTGCCTCGGGATCGGCGAGGCCCGCCGCCACGGTCGCCGGTTCCCAGTGGCGAACGACGAGCGGGGGCCCGATCCGCACGGAGAACGCGCCGCGCCGCTCCACGTGGGCGAGCAGCGGGTCGAGTCGGCGTTCCAGACGCGGGGCGCGCCAGTCGACCGCCGGGCCGTCGGGGAGGTAGGCGAGGAAGCGCCGGGTGCCGGGCAGCGGCCGGTACAGCACGAGCGCGGCCGCGACCAGCGCCCCGTCCTCGAACCAGCCGACGCTCTCCGCCAGCCAGTCGGGCTTCACATCGCCCCACTCCGGCAGCTGCAGATGGCTCGCGTCGGGGTGCGTCCGGAGGTGGGCCAGGTGGTCCGCACGGCTGATCTCCCTCACTTCGGGGCTGCTCATGGGGCCTCACAGGTTTCTCGTAGCCGCCTCACCGATCCCCCCGAGGTGGCCTTCCTATGGTCATGCACACGCACTGACTGGAGGTGGGGAAAATGAACAGCAGCCACACGAACATCACGAAAACCCCGAACACCGGGGAGAGGGCGGCCGGTCGAGGCCGGGTGGCCCGCGGTCCCTGGGCCGCGCTCTGCGCCGCCGCGGCCGTCGTCCTCGGCCCGGCCGCCGTCACCGCCTCCGCCCTCGACCAGGCCAACGCGGCCCCCATGCACCACGCCGTCAGGGCCGACCAGACGCAGGCGTACATCCCCTCGGACACCGCCCGCCGCCGCGCGGCCTGACCCCGTGAGCGGTCCCCGTTACCCTTCCCCGTTACCCGTCCCCGTCGCCCGACAGCCCGAGGAACCGCTCGCCGGACGGGTCGACGTCCACCCCGAGCCCGTTCATCAGGCCCGCCAGCATCACGTAGTAGCCGACAGTCGTGACCACTTCGACGACCTGCCGGTCGGTGAAGCGGGCCCGCAGCGCCGCCAGGGTCTCCTCGGCGAGGGTGTGCCGGGAGACCAGCTCGAAGGCCGCGCCGATCGCCGCCGACTCCGCCGCGTCGAACTCCGCGCCGCTCGCCCGCCGTTCCGCGATCGCCGCGAGCTGTTCGGGGGTCACCCCGAAGTGCAGCGCGACCGGGCCGTGCTGGACCGCCTCGTACTCGCACTCCGTACCGGCCGCCACCGCCAGGATCACCAGCTCCCGCAGCCGGGCGGACAACGTGGACTCGCCGAGCACGGCCATGCCCAGGTCGATCGCGGGTCCGGTGAGCGGCGGGGCGTGGGAGAGCATGCGGAAGGCGTTGAGCGGTACGGGAAGTCTCGCGACGGCGTCGGCGTCGCGCTCCGGGTACGGGATCCGGGCCATGGCCCCCCTCACAGTCCGTGTCTCGGTAGTGAACGTCAGTCCCGGAAACGCTCCCACAACTTGGGATACCGCTCCGCCAGCACCCGTTCGTTCTCGAAGTCGAGCGGCGCGCCCGCCGGTTCGGGGGCGGCGGGCGCGATGCCGAGGTCGGGGGCGACGGTACCGGTGAGCTGCTGGTAGGCGTCGTCGGCCGCGTACCCCAGCTCCTCGCCGTCGCCGTCGAGTTCCTCGTCGAAGTCGTCCAGGAGGTCGGCCAGCGCGTCGGGATGGTGCACGGCGCCCTCGTACACCTCCCGCCCCTGACCGATCAGCCAGCAGCGGAAGAAGTCGAAGGCGTCGTCGCTGGCGCCGTCGAGCAGCACCCAGGCCGCGCCCCACAGGTCCCAGGTGTACGCGCGGTTGTAGCGGGCCTCGAAATGACGGGCGAAGTCGAGGACCATGTCGGGTTCCAGCTGGAGCAGCCGTTCCACCAGCAGGTCGGCCTGCTCCTCGGGGTCGCCCTCGGCGGCCTCGCGGGTGGCGTCCACCAGCTCCCAGAACTCCGTCTCGTCCATCACGGGTCCAGCATCGGCCCTGGGCGGGTGGGGCGCACGTGGAGTGCGGCGGATTGTTATGTCCCGTACAGAGCGGCGAGCCGGGCCGCGTCCCGCGCGAAGCGCTCGCGCAGACGCGGCGGCGCCAGCACCTCCACCTCCGGGCCCAGCCCCGCCAGCTGGCCGTGCGCGACCTCCTCGGACTCCACCGGCAGGGTCACCGTCACCCACCCGTCCTCACCCGGGGCACCGGCCTGTTCGAGCGCCTCCCGCGCGGCCTGCGGATCGACGGCGTACGGCAGCGCCCGCGCCCCGGCCGCCGACAGCCGTACGACGACCTCGGCGCGCAGGATCGACCGCGCGAACCGCACGGCGTGCGCCGCCCAGAAGCCGGGCAGGTCGAAGGTCTCGTCCCGGGTGAAGCGGGCGCTGTCGGGGACGACGGAGGTGAACCGGTCGAGGCGGTAGGTGCGATGGGCGGCCGTGTCCGGAACACGGGCGCACAGGTACCAGACGCCCGCCTTCAGCACGAGCCCGTACGGCTCCAGGCACCGCTCCACCTCGCCCTCCCCGCGGCGGTAGCGGGCGGTGAGCCGGCGGTCCTCCCACACGGCCTCGGCGATCACGGGCAGCAGCTCGGGCGTCTCGGGCTCCCGGAACCAGGCGGGCGCGTCCAGATGGAACCGCTGGGCCGCGCTTCGGGAGGCGTCCCGCAGGGACGGCAGCAGCGCCGCCGACACCTTCAGCCGCGCGGCGGAGGCGGCGTCCTCCAGCCCCATCTCGCGCAGCGCCCCCGGCACCCCGCTCAGGAACAACGCCTCGGCCTCACCGCGCGCCAGCCCCGTCAGCCGCGTCCGGTACCCGCCGACGAGCCGGTACCCCCCGGCCCGCCCCCGGTTGGCGTACACCGGCACCCCGGCCTCGGACAACGCCTGCGCGTCCCGGGTAACGGTCCGCTCGGACACCTCCAGCTCCCGCGCCAGCTCGGCGGCGGTCATCGACTCCCGGTTCTGGAGCAACAACACCATTTTGATGAGACGGGCAGCGCGCATGGGGTCATGATGCAACGAGGCCCCCGCCGTGGCGGGGGCCTCGTCGATCGGCCGGTGCGATCGGCCGGTGGGCCGGCCGGTGTTACAGCCCGTACTTCTCGCGTGCTTCCTTCACGGCCGTCGCCTTGACCTCGCCGCGGCGGGCGAGCTGGGCGAGGGCGGCCACCACGATCGACTCGGCGTCGACCCCGAAGTGGCGGCGGGCCGCCTCGCGGGTGTCGGAGAGGCCGAAGCCGTCCGCACCGAGCGAGGACCAGTCCTGCTCGACCCACTGCGCGATCTGGTCCGGGACCTGGCGCATGTAGTCGGAGACCGCGAGCACCGGGCCCTCCGCGCCCTGCAGGGCCTGACGGACGAACGGCACGCGCTCCTCGCCCCGCAGCAGCGCCGCGTCCGCCTCCAGCGCGTCACGGCGCAGCTCCGTCCAGGACGTCGCCGACCACACGTCCGCCGCCACGCCCCACTCCTCGGCGAGCAGCCGCTGCGCCGTCAGCGTCCAGTGGATCGCCGTGCCGGAGCCCAGCAGCTGGATGCGCGGGGCGTTGGCCGGGACGGTCACGCCCGCGGACTCCGCCGTGTTGAAGCGGTACAGGCCCTTGACGATGCCCTCGTCGATGCCGAGGCCCTGCGGCTTGGCGGGCTGCGGCAGCGGCTCGTTGTAGACCGTCAGGTAGTAGAAGACGTTCTGGTCCTCGCCAGGCTTGGCCTCGCCGTACATCCGGCGCAGACCCTCACGGACGATCACCGCGATCTCGTAGGCGAAGGCGGGGTCGTACGACAGCGCCGCCGGGTTCGTCGCCGCGATCACCGGCGAGTGGCCGTCCGCGTGCTGCAGGCCCTCGCCCGTCAGGGTCGTACGGCCGGCCGTCGCGCCGACCAGGAAGCCGCGCCCCAGCTGGTCGCCGAGCTGCCACATCTGGTCGGCCGTGCGCTGCCAGCCGAACATCGAGTAGAAGATGTAGAACGGGATCATCGCCTCGCCGTGCGTCGCGTACGCGGTGGACGCGGCGATGAAGTCGGCCATCGAACCGGCCTCGGTGATCCCCTCGTTGAGGATCTGGCCGTTCTTGGCCTCCTTGTAGTACATCAGCTGGTCGCGGTCGACCGGCTCGTAGGTCTGGCCCTTGGGGGAGTAGATCCCGAGGGACGGGAAGAGCGACTCCATGCCGAAGGTGCGCGCCTCGTCGGGGACGATCGGCACCCAGCGCCTACCGGTCTCCTTGTCGCGGACCAGGTCCTTGACGAGGCGGACGAAGGCCATCGTGGTGGCCACGTTCTGCGAGCCGGAGCCCTTGTCGAAGGAGGCGAAGGCCTTCTCGGCGGGGGCGGGCAGCGGCGCGAGCGCGTGCGTACGGCGGGCCGGGGCCGGGCCGCCGAGGGCCGCGCGGCGCTCCTGGAGGTAGCGCACCTCGGGGGAGTCGGCGCCGGGGTGCCCGTAGGGGACCACACCGTCGACGAACTGGCTGTCGGAGATGGGCAGTTCGAGAAGGTCCCGCATGTTCTTGAACTCGTCCACCGTCAGCTTCTTCATCTGGTGGTTGGCGTTCTTCGACGCGAAGCCCTCGCCGAGGGTGAAGCCCTTGACGGTCTGCGCCAGGATCACGGTCGGCGCGCCCTTGAACTCGACGGCCGCCTTGTAGGCCGCGTACACCTTGCGGGCCTCGTGACCGCCGCGCGAGAGGTGGAAGCACTCGAGGATCTTGTCGTCGCTCAGCAGCCTCGCCATCTCGACGAGCGCCGGGTCCTTGCCGAAGAAGTCCTCGCGGATGTAGGCCGCGTCCCGCGTCTGGTACGTCTGCACCTGGGCGTCCGGTACCTCGCGCAGCCGGCGTACCAGCGCGCCCGTGGTGTCGAGCCGGAACAGCTCGTCCCAGGCGGTGCCCCACAGCGTCTTGATGACGTTCCAGCCGGCGCCGCGGAACTGGGCCTCCAGCTCCTGCACGATCTTGAAGTTGGCGCGGACCGGGCCGTCGAGGCGCTGCAGGTTGCAGTTGATGACGAAGGTCAGGTTGTCCAGGCCTTCGCGGGAGGCCAGGGCGAGCGCCGCCGTGGACTCCGGCTCGTCCATCTCGCCGTCGCCGAGGAAGGCCCAGACGTGCGAGGACGAGACGTCCTTGATGCCGCGCGCCGTCAGATAGCGGTTGAAGCGCGCCTGGTAGATGGCGGACAGCGGGCCGAGGCCCATGCTCACCGTCGGGAACTCCCACAGCCAGGGCAGCCGGCGCGGGTGCGGGTACGACGGCAGGCCGTTGCCGCCGGCCTCCTGGCGGAAGTTGTCGAGGTGCGCCTCGGTGAGGCGGCCGTCGAGGAAGGCACGGGCGTAGATGCCGGGGGAGGCGTGGCCCTGGATGTAGAGCTGGTCGCCCGAGCCGTCGGACTCCTTGCCCTGAAAGAAGTGGTTGAAGCCGGTCTCGTAGAGCCAGGCGGCGGAGGCGAAGGTGGCGATGTGGCCGCCGACGCCGTGTTTCGAGCCCCGCGTCACCATCGCGGCCGCGTTCCAGCGGTTCCACGCGGTGATACGGCGCTCCATCTCCTCGTCGCCGGGCACGGACGGCTCGGCGGCGGTGGGGATGGTGTTGACGTAGTCGGTCTCGAGGAGCTTGGGCAGCGCGATGCCGGTGCCCTCGGCCCTCTCCAGCGTCCGGCGCATCAGGTACGCGGCCCGGTGCGGGCCCGCCGCCTCGGCGACCGCGTCCAGGGAGGCCTGCCACTCGGCGGTCTCCTCCGGGTCCCGGTCCGGGAGCTGGTCGAGCTCGCTCGGCTGGATGGCGTTGGGGTCGGTCATGTCGCCGCCTTCCTCGGTCGAAGGGGGTTCCCTCATCGGCAAGGGTTCGGGGGTGCCCTCGGTCTTTGGCAGGACAGGGCTGGGACCTCGGTGGAGGTCCGTCGGCGACAATAACTCCCTGATCGATGATCGATCAAAGGCTCCAGGGCAAAATATCTCGATTACGAGAAAGTCGGCACGGAGTGTCTCGGCCGAAGACACCGGGTGCCGCCGATATGAGGCGTTTTCGCAGGTGAGCGAGGTTACGCTCGGCTGCGGTCAGGCGCGCGGCGCACAGCCCAGGACATGCGCCTTGACGATCTCGGCGATTCGCGGGTCCCGCCGCCGGAACGCGGCCACCAGCTCCTCGTGCTCCTCCGCGTACGACTGCTGGACGGTCCCCAGCCAGCGGATGGACAGGGCCGTGAAGACCTCGATGCCCAGGCCCTCCCAGGTGTGCAGCAGCACCGAGTTGCCGGCCGCCCGCACCAGCTCGCGGTGGAAACCGACCGTGTGCCGCACCTGCCCGGTGCCGTCGGACTCCCGGTCCGCCTCGTACAGCGCGCTGACATGCGGCTCCAGCGCCGAACAGTCCTGCGCCAGCCGCTCCGCCGCCAGCTCCGCGGCGATCGCCTCCAGACCGGCCCGCACCGGGTAGCTCTCCTCCAGGTCGGCCGCCGTCAGGTTCCGCACCCGTACGCCCTTGTTCGGCGCGGACTCGATCAACCGTAGCGACTCCAGCTCCCGCAGCGCCTCCCGCACCGGCGTCTGGCTGACCTCCAGCTCGGTCGCGATACGACGCTCCACGATCCGCTCGCCCGGCTTCCAGCGCCCGCTGACGATCCCCTCCACGATGTGCTCGCGGATCTGTTCGCGCAGCGAGTGGACGACGGGCGCGGTCATGAGAGCTCCTTAAGGGCGTTTGACGTTTAGACAATAAGGCCGCGAGCGCTTTCGGGAGGGGCGCACGGGGGCGCTTTCATGCAGGTGAGACGAGACTTACACGCCTCACAGGGCAAGGCCGCCTGTAAAGACCCGTACCGGACAGGACCCGGAGTCGTCACCGCCGTGTCACCGCCAGAACCCGCCGGCCGCCCGCGCCGTCGCGGTCGGCAGGGAGTTCCCGCGCGGGGCGCTCCTGGAACATCGGGGGTAAGGCATGAACATCGGGGGACAGCGCGGCAGGATCGGCTGGGCGGTCGTGGCGGCGGCGATCGCCTGCACGGTCGTCGGCGTCACGGGGTGCCGGCCGACACCGACGGCGGCGTCCGGGGCGCCGAGCGACAGCGGCGCCGCGAGCGCCGACGGCGCGGAGATCGCGAACATGGCGGCCGCGGCCCGGGGCGGCGGCGCGAGCGGCGGGGCCTGCGTCTTCGTCAAGCCGGACGGCGCCCAGAAGTTCGGGCACGTCGGCTGGGGCTTCCGGATCACGGGGACCGACCAGTGGGTGTACGGCGCCGTCGAGAACCCCACCAACAGGCTCTACACCCCGCCCGGCGGCAACATCGGCGCCTGGCACGCGCAGGGGACGTACAGCCGCATGCTCAGCGAGATGTCCCGGGACGCCTACTACCCGGGCAAGTCCACGCACCCGTACAGCCGTTACCGCTGCGTCCCGTCCTCGACGAGTGACGTGGGCGCCGCCCGGCGGATGATCCGCACCGTGGAGGGCCGCGGCTTCCTCGTCGGCATCGACCCGGCCACGGGCGAACTGACCTCCCGGGACTGCCTCGACGCCACCTACGACGTGCTGCGCGCCTACCGGACACGGCACTTGACGTACGCGCCGCACCTGGACGTCCCCAACGTGTGGGTGGAGACGCTGTGGAACTGGAGCGACCACACCCTCACGCCCCGGTAGCGGACACGACGGTGCCCCCGCCGGAATCGCTCCGGACGGGGGCACCGCGCGTACTGCGGGCCCTCAGAGGCCGAGCTCGACCTCGAACTCGCCCGCCTCCAGGATCGCCTTGACCGCGGTCAGGTAGCGGGCCGCGTCGGCGCCGTCCACCAGACGGTGGTCGTAGGAGAGGGTCAGGTAGGTCATGTCGCGGACGCCGATGACCGTGCCCTCCTCGGTCTCGATGACCGCCGGGCGCTTGACCGTGGCACCGATGCCGAGGATCGCGACCTGGCCCGGCGGCACGATGATCGTGTCGAAGAGCGCACCGCGCGAACCGGTGTTGGAGATGGTGAAGGTCGCGCCGGACAGCTCGTCGGGCGTGATCTTGTTGGCGCGGACCTTGCCGGCCAGCTCCGCCGTGGCCTTCGCGATGCCGGCGATGTTCAGGTCGCCCGCGTGCTTGATGACCGGGGTCATCAGGCCCTTCTCGGAGTCCACCGCGATACCGATGCTCTCGGTGTCGAAGTAGGTGATCGTGCCCTCGGCCTCGTTGATCCTGGCGTTGATGACCGGGTGGGCCTTCAGCGCCTGGGCCGCCGCCTTCACGAAGAACGGCATCGGGGAGAGCTTGACGCCCTCGCGCGCGGCGAAGGAGTCCTTGGCCTGGGCGCGCAGCCGCATCAGGCGGGTGACGTCGACCTCGACGACCGAGGACAGCTGCGCCTGCTCGTGCAGCGCCTTGACCATGTTGTCGCCGATGACCTTGCGGATGCGCGGCATCTTGACGGTCTGGCCACGGAGCGGGGAGGCCTCCAGCGTGGGCGCCTTCTTCGCGGCCGGGGCGGCAGCGGCGGCCGGGGCCGGAGCGGCGGCGGCCTTCGCGGCCTCGGCGGCGGCGACGACGTCCTGCTTGCGGATACGGCCACCGACACCGGTGCCCTTGACGGAGGCGAGGTCGACACCGTTCTCGGCGGCGAGCTTGCGCACCAGCGGGGTGACGTAGGCGCCGTCGTCGGTCGCCCGGGCGGCGGTCGGGGCGCTGGGCGCGGCGGCCGGGGTGACCGGGGCCGGGGCGGCCGGCGCGGGGGCCGGAGCTGCGGCCTGGGCCGGAGCCGGAGCCGGAGCGGGCGCGGCCGGGGCGGCGGGCGCCGGGGCCGGAGCGGGCGCCGGAGCCGCGGGGGCGGCCGGGGCCGGGGCAGCGGCGGCGGGCGCCGGAGCCGGGGCGGCCGGAGCCGGAGCGGCACCGGGGGCGCCGATGACGGCGAGCTTGGCGCCGACCTCGGCGGTCTCGTCCTCGCCGACCGTGATCTCGAGCAGCACACCGGAGGTGGGCGCCGGGATCTCGGTGTCGACCTTGTCCGTGGAGACCTCGAGCAGCGGCTCGTCGGCCTCGACGGAGTCGCCGACCGACTTCAGCCAGCGGGTGACGGTGCCCTCGGTGACGGACTCGCCGAGCGCGGGCAGGACGACGTCCGTGCCCTCGGCGGAGCCGCCGCCGGACGCGGCCTCGGCGGTGGGAGCGGGCGCCGGGGCGGCCTGCTCGGTGGACGGGGCGGCGGCCTGCGGGGCCGGCTCCGGCTCGGCGGCCGGGGCGGGCTCGGCGGCGGGGGCCGGGGCGGCCGCGGGCGCGCCGCTGCCGTCGTCGATGACGGCCAGCTCGGCGCCGACCTCAACGGTCTCGTCCTCGGCGACCTTGATGGAGGCGAGGACACCGGCGGCGGGCGAGGGGATCTCGGTGTCGACCTTGTCGGTCGAGACCTCGAGCAGCGGCTCGTCGGCCTCGACGCGCTCACCCTCGGCCTTCAGCCAGCGGGTGACAGTGCCCTCGGTGACGCTCTCGCCGAGCGCCGGAAGGGTTACGGAAACCGCCATGGTTTCGGTTGCTCCTTACGAATTGCGGAAGTCTGAGTCGTCGCGTTCGTCGACCGAGGGTCAGTCGTGCGCGTGCAGCGGCTTGCCGGCCAGGGCCAGGTGGGCCTCGCCGAGCGCCTCGTTCTGCGTCGGGTGGGCGTGGATGAGCTGGGCGACCTCCGCGGGCAGCGCCTCCCAGTTGTAGATCAGCTGGGCCTCGCCGACCTGCTCGCCCATGCGGTCGCCGACCATGTGGACGCCGACCACGGCACCGTCCTTGACCTGGACGAGCTTGATCTCGCCCGAGGTGTTCAGGATCTTGCTCCTGCCGTTGCCCGCGAGGTTGTACTTCAGAGCGACGACCTTGTCCGCACCGTAGATCTCCTTGGCCTTGGCCTCGGTGATGCCCACGGAGGCGACCTCCGGGTGGCAGTACGTGACCCGGGGGACACCGTCGTAGTCGATCGGGACGGTCTTCAGACCGGCCAGACGCTCCGCCACCAGGATGCCCTCGGCGAAGCCGACGTGCGCGAGCTGGAGCGTCGGGACGAGGTCACCGACGGCGGAGATGGTCGGGACGTTGGTGCGCATGTACTCGTCGACCAGGACGTAGCCGCGGTCCATCGCGACTCCCTGCTCCTCGTAGCCCAGGCCCTGCGAGACCGGGCCGCGGCCGACGGCGACCAGCAGGATCTCGGCCTCGAACTCCTTGCCGTCGGCGAGGGTGACCTTGACACCGTCCTGGGTGTACTCGGCCTTCTGGAAGAAGGTGCCCAGGTTGAACTTGATCCCGCGCTTGCGGAACGCGCGCTCGAGAAGCTTGGAGGAGTTCTCGTCCTCGACCGGGACGAGGTGCTTGAGGCCCTCGATGACGGTGACGTCCGCACCGAAGGACTTCCAGGCGGAGGCGAACTCGACGCCGATGACACCGCCGCCGAGGATGATCGCGGACTTCGGCACGCGGTCCAGGACGAGGGCGTGGTCGGAGGAGATGATCCGGTTGCCGTCGATCTCCAGGCCCGGCAGCGACTTCGGCACGGAGCCGGTCGCCAGCAGGACGTGACGGCCCTGGACGCGCTGTCCGTTGACGTCGACCGAGGTGGGGGAGGACAGACGCCCCTCGCCCTCGATGTACGTCACCTTCCGGGAGGCGACGAGACCCTGCAGGCCCTTGTACAGGCCGGAGATCACGCCGTCCTTGTACTTGTGGACTCCCGCGATGTCGATGCCCTCGAAGGAGGCCTTCACGCCGAACTGCTCGCTCTCGCGGGCCTGGTCGGCGATCTCGCCCGCGTGCAGCAGGGCCTTGGTGGGGATGCATCCCCGGTGCAGGCAGGTACCGCCGACCTTGTCCTTCTCGATCAGGGCGACGTCCAGGCCCAGCTGCGCCCCGCGCAGGGCCGCGGCGTAACCGCCACTACCACCGCCGAGGATCACTAGGTCGAAAACGGTGCTGGCGTCGTTCGCCACGTCACGTCCTCCATGCATGTGCGCCACGCCGGTCAGCGGTGACCGGTCGGCGGCTGGTGTCCGGCCGCTCTTGTCTTCGGCCCTGTGGTGGGGCCCTGTCCTGCCGTGGCCCATCTTCGCACTTGTCAGGGGTGAACGAGACGCCGGGCCGGTGTGTGAGACGTCCCACGTTCGGTTGAGCGCTCACGGAAAAGGGGGCTCCGCGCTACCCGCGTGCGGAGCCCCCTCGACCGGGTCGATATCAGCCCAGGTCACCGGCGGCGGTCAGCTCCGCCAGCCGCACCAGCGTCCGTACCGCCGTACCCGTACCGCCCTTGGGGGTGTACCCGAAGGGGCCGCCCTCGTTGAAGGCGGGGCCCGCGATGTCCAGGTGGGCCCAGGTGATGCCCTCGCCCACGAACTCGCGCAGGAAGAGACCGGCGACCAGGCCGCCGCCCATCCGCTCGCCCATGTTGGCGATGTCGGCGGTGGGGGAGTCCATGCCCTTGCGCAGGTGCTCCGGCAGCGGCATCGGCCAGGCCGGCTCGCCGACCTCCTCGGCCGCCTCGTGCACGGCGGAGCGGAACGCGTCGTCGTTCGACATGATCCCGAAGGTCCGGCTGCCCAGCGCCAGCACCATCGCGCCGGTCAGGGTCGCGACGTCGACGACGGCGTCCGGCTTCTCCTGCGAGGCGGCCCACAGCGCGTCGGCCAGCACCAGCCGGCCCTCGGCGTCGGTGTTGAGCACCTCGACGGTCTTGCCGCTGTACATGCGCAGCACGTCACCGGGGCGCGTGGCGGACCCGGAGGGCATGTTCTCGGCGAGCGCCAGCCACCCGGTGACGTTCACCTCCAGGCCGAGACGCGCGGCGGAGACCACGGCCGCGAAGACCGCCGCGGCACCGCTCATGTCGCACTTCATCGTCTCGTTGTGCCCGGCCGGCTTCAGCGAGATGCCGCCCGAGTCGTAGGTGATGCCCTTGCCGACGAACGCGAGGTGCTTCTTCGCCTTGGAGGAGGTGTACGACAGCTTCACCAGCCGCGGCCCCGACGCCGATCCCGCGCCGACGCCGAGGATGCCGCCGTAGCCGCCCTTCTCCAGGGCCTTCACGTCGAGCACCTGCACCTTGATGCCGTGCTCCTTGGCCGCGGCCGAGGCGATCGCCGCGAACGCCTCCGGGTTCAGGTCGTTCGGCGGGGTGTTGATGAGGTCGCGCGCGCGGTTGAGCTCCTCGGCGACGGCGACGGCCCGCTCGACGGCGGCCTTGTGCTCCTTGTCCCGGGGCTTGGCGCCGAGCAGCGCGGCCTCGGCGAGGGGCGCCTTGCCGTTCCGCGCCTTCGGGTCCTTGCCGTTCTCCTTGTAGACGTCGAAGGAGTACGCGCCCAGCAGCACGCCCTCGCCGATCGCGCCGACATCGGCGGCGTCGGTGACGGGCAGGGCGAAGGCGGCCTTCTTGGTGCCGGTGAGGGCGCGGGCGGCGGCGCCGGCGGCCTTGCGCAGGGACTCGGCGGCGTAGCCGGCGTCCTTCTCGGGCTCGGCGCCCAGGCCGACCGCCAGCACGAGCGGGGCCTTGAAGCCGGAGGGCGCGGGCAGCTTCGTCACCTCGCCCTCGGCGCCGGAGGCACCGAGGGTTTCCAGGACGCCGGCGAGGCTGCCGCCGTAGGCCTTGTCGACGGCCTCGGCGCCCGGCGCGACGACCGGGTTGTTCGCGCCCTTGGCGACACCGATCACGATCGCGTCGGCCCGCAGGCCGGGCGCCGCGGCGGTGCTGAGAGTGAGAGCAGTCACGGTGGTGAAATCTCGCTTCCGAATGTGAGGTTGCTGTGGTCGATCGGTGTGGGTCGACCGGGCCCGACAGCCGACCCTAGATGCGACCTGAGGGTGCGGTTTCCGCGGGGCCTTCCCCGGTGCGGCGAACACTGCCGCTGAGCCTACGCGCGTGCGTGCGTTCACTCATTCCTGAGGACGTGTTCACCTGGGATCGGAGATCATCCTCGGGCGACCCTCCCCACCTCTGGAGCCCTACCGTGAAACGCCCGATACTCCTGCTCGCCACCCTGCTCCTGCTGACGGGCTGCGGCACCGCGACCGACTCCGCCCCGGACTCCGACTCCGGCTCCTCCGGCGGGCGTTGGCAGCCGCGCCCCGGGGTGGCCTGGCAGTGGCAGCTCAACGGCCGGCTCGACACCTCCGTCGACGTGCCCGTCTACGACATCGACGGCTTCGACCAGTCCAGGGCCACGGTGGGCGCGCTGCACGACGAGGGCCGCAAGGTCATCTGCTACGTCTCGACCGGCGCCTGGGAGGACTGGCGGCCCGACGCGAAGAAGTTCCCCAAGTCGGTGATCGGCAAGGGCAACGGCTGGGAGGGCGAGCGCTGGCTCGACATCCGCAGGACGGACGTCCTCGAACCGCTGATGGCGGCCCGCCTCGACATGTGCCGCGAGAAGGGCTTCGACGCGGTGGAGCCGGACAACATGGACGGCTACAAGAACAGCACCGGCTTCCCCCTCAAGGCCGCCGACCAGCTCCGCTACAACCGGCTCGTCGCCCGGCTCGCCCACGACCGGGGCATGGCCGTCGGCCTGAAGAACGACCTCGACCAGATCCCGGCCCTCGTCAAGGACTTCGACTTCGCGGTCAACGAACAGTGCGCGCAGTACGGCGAGTGCGCCGCCATGAAACCCTTCATCGCCGCGGACAAGGCCGTCTTCCACGTGGAGTACGAACTCCCGACGAGCCGCTTCTGCCCCGAGACCCGGCGCCTGAGGTTCAGCTCGATGCTCAAGAAGTACGACCTGGACGCCTGGCGCCGACCCTGCTGACCGGCGACGACAGGCCCTAACGCCCCAGCGACAGCACCACCAGCGACACCGTCGCCGCCGTCTCCGCGAGCCCTCCGAACACATCGCCGGTCACCCCGCCGAAGCGGCGGGTGCAGTGGCGCAGGAGGAGTTCGGCGCCGGCGACGGCGGCGAGCACCGCCACCGGCGTCCGGACCATGTCGTACGTCCCCAGCAGCGCGCCGGCGGCCACCGCGAGCCCGGTCACCACGACCGCCGCGGCCACCGCGCCCCGCACCGGAACCACTCCCGCGACCGCCGCGCCCAGGCCCTCCGGCCGCGCGGCGGGCACGCCCTCCCGTGCGGCGAGGGTGAGGGCCAGCCGGGCCGCGGTCGCCGAGACGACGGCGGCCAGCGCGCCCCGCCCCCATGAGCCGCCGTACGCCTGCGCCAGCGCGGCCACCTGGGCCAGCAGGACGAAGACCAGGGTGATGACCCCGAACGGGCCGATGTCCGACTGCTTCATGATCCGCAGCGCGTCCTCGGCGGGCTTCCCGCTGCCCAGCCCGTCCGCGGTGTCCGCGAGGCCGTCCAGATGCAGACCCCGGGTGAGGAGGGCGGGTACGGCGGCGGAGGCGACGGCGGCGAGCAGCGTGCCGGCGCCCAGGGCGAGCAGCAGTACGCCGGCCAGGGCCGCGCAGCCGCCGACGACCAGCCCGGCGGCCGGGGCGCACAGCATGCCGGCGCGTGCCGCGTCCCGGTCCCAGCGGGTCACTTTCACGGGCAGCACGGTCAGCGTGCCGAAGGCGAAGCGGAGGCCGTCCGGCCAGGGCGTCTTGGAGGGTTCGGGCACCGGCGCAGGTTACCCGGCGGTCGGGAGGAGGCCTGCGGCGGCCGTCGCTAAAGTGCGCATATGGGACATTGGCTGCAGCGCAACATCGTCGAGCCGGGCAAGCTGCCGCTGTTGCTCGCCCTGACCTCGTTCGTACTGACGTTCTTCATCACCCGGCTCATCACCCGGCTCATCCGGGCGGGCAAGGGGCCCTTCGGGAACGTCAAGGCGGGCGGACTGCACATCCACCACGTGGTACCCGGCGTCGTGCTCACCGTGGTGGGCGGGTTCGGGGCGGTGGCCAGTGACCGGCACGGTTTCGGGGCCGCCGTGTGCGCGGTGCTGTTCGGGATGGGGGCCGGGCTGGTCCTGGACGAGTTCGCGCTGATCGTCCACCTCGACGACGTCTACTGGTCCGAGCAGGGCCGCCGCAGTGTCGAGGTCGTCGTCCTGACGGCGGCCCTGGTCGGGCTGCTCCTCGCCGGGTTCGCGCCGTTCGGCGTCAACGACATGAGCCAGGCCGAACTCCAGGACCGGGGCAGCGTGATCTCGACGGTCGTGGTCAACTTCGCCTTCTCCCTGCTCGTCCTGACCAAGGGCAAGCCACGGATGGCGATCTTCAGCGTGATCGTCCCGCTGGTCGGTCTGATCGGCCTGGTCCGGCTCGCCCGCCCCGGCTCGCCCTGGGCCCGCCGCTTCTACCGGCGCCGCCCCCGCGCCCGGGCCAAGGCCACCCTGCGCGCCTACCACCGCGACCGCCGCTGGTTCGGCCCCCGCCGCAGACTCCAGGACTGGATCGGCGGCAAACCCGACCCACTCCCGACCCGAGCCCTCGACCACCACTGACACCGCCGCCGAAGCCTGGAGACATACGCTGCGCCCCGCGACAGTCCCCCGCCCCGGTCCTCACCGCACACCGAAGGACGTCCCGGAGGCACCCCGCCCCGTTCGCGGCCGGAGCTCTCGATCGCCGGGTTCCTGCCCGGCCCTGAGTTCCTAAGGGGCGTGGCTCCGCGACGTCCGCCGCTCCGGTCCTCACGGCATGCCGAAGGACGGCCCGGAGGCACTCCGCCCCAGTCGTGGCCGGAGCTCTCGATCGCCGGGTTCCTGCCCGGCCCCGAAGTCCTCGGGGGTGTGGTTCCGCGACCGCCGCCGCCCCGCCCCTCACGGCATGCCGAAGGACCGGCCCCCGCTGTAAACCCGGTGCCGTGCCCGCCCGTGCCCCCGAGCGGACGGGTCGGTGTCCCGGAGGCTGCGCGGCTGTGGGCTTCTTGCGTGCCCGGTTCCGTGACCGCCGCTGGTACGGCCTCCGCCGCAGGGTGCAGGAGTGGATCGGCGGTGCGTTGACCGGTGCGTCCGCGACCTCGGCCGCCGCCGGCCGCCGACGCGTCCTCCGCCCGTATGTCCTCACCACCGCCCCCCATCGCGACCGGTGGCAAGCCGTCCATCACAGTGCGCCTAGGTCGTTTCTGATGGCTCTTGGTGGGCGGGGTGGATCTCCTAGTTGGCCGGGCAGGACGCCCGTATGGTGCGGCGACACGAGCTCACGGACG
>NZ_JBSFDB010000027.1:0-153270 GCF_053593695.1 Streptomyces sp. NPDC002144 | reverse complement strand
TCGCGGGGGGTGGAGAAGCGGACGGGGGCGTTGTCGACGAGGAACTCGCCCTCGGTGTGCTGGTGCAGCCCGGAGATGATCTTGATGAGGGTGGATTTGCCGGCGCCGTTGTCGCCGAGCACACAGGTGACCTGGCTGGGGTGGACCTGGAGGCTGACGCCGTGCAGGGCGCGGATGTTGCCGTAGGACTTGCCCGCGCCTCGCAGTTCGACGATCGGGCCGTCCCCGCCCTCCGGCGGGGTGTCCGCGAGGATCGCTCCGTGGGTTCCGGTTCCGTTGTCTGTCATCGGGTCACCTCCGGGTCATGGTGCGCTGGACCCACAGATTGATCAGGACGGCGCCGAGCAGCATGACGCCGAGGAAGGCCTTGAACCAGTCGGGGTTCCAGCCGGCGTACACGATGCCCTGCTGCACCATGCCGAACATGAACGCGCCGAAGACCGGGCCGATGGCGGAGCCGTAGCCGCCGGTCAGCAGACAGCCGCCGATCACCGCGCCGGAGATGTAGATCAGCTCGATGCCGACGCCCTCGCCGGACTGGAC
Organism: Streptomyces sp. NPDC002144; assembly: GCF_053593695.1. Taxonomy (NCBI): domain Bacteria; kingdom Bacillati; phylum Actinomycetota; class Actinomycetes; order Kitasatosporales; family Streptomycetaceae; genus Streptomyces; species Streptomyces sp. NPDC002144. The sequence goes on along the minus strand of NZ_JBSFDB010000027.1, from coordinate 152,727 downwards.
GGTGTTGAACGAGAACAGCTGGTGCATGCCGACGAACCAGGCGCCGAAGCCGACCAGCATGAACAGGGAGATCTTGGTGAAGGCCACGGGGACACCGACGGCGCGGGCGGAGTCCTTGTTGCCGCCGACCGCGAAGATCCAGTTGCCGTACCTGGTGCGCAGCAGCACCCAGGTGGCGATCGCCGCGAACAGCAGCCACCAGAACACGGTGATCTTCACCTGCACGCCGCCGATGTCGAAGCTGGAGGCGAACACGTCCTTGGCCGTGTTGAAGCCGTCCATGTTGCTGATGTCGTCGGTGGCGACGTTGCCGGTGACCAGCTTGGTCACCGCGAGGTTGACGCCCTGGAGGATCAGGAAGGTGCCCAGGGTGACCAGGAAGCTGGGCAGACCGGTCTTGACGACCATCCAGCCGTTGAAGAAGCCGATGGCCAGGGACACGATCAGCGCGGCGACGACGCCGACCCAGACGTTGAGGGTCAGCTGGTAGGCCGTCATGCTCGCGGTCAGCGCGGAGGTGATCACGCCGACGCCGGACGACAGGTCGAACTCGCCGCCGATCATCAGCAGGGCGACCGGGATGGTCACGATGCCGAGGGTGGAGGACTGGTAGAGGATGTTCGCCATGGCGCTGGCCTCGCGCACCGGCGGGGCGGCGATCAGGAAGAACACGTAGACCGCCACGGCACCGAGGAACACACCCACCTCGGGCCGGGCCAACAGGCGTACGGCCAGGGGACGTTCGGCCGTGCGGCCGTCGGTCTCCTTGGAGCCGGGGGCCGGCGGTGTCTTCACCGCCGGCTCGGCGTGCTGGGTCATACTCGTCACCTGGTGCCCTTCGCGGCGAACTGCGCGACCTGGGCGACGTTGGACTTGTCGACGAAGGCCGGACCGGTCAGCACGGGCTGCTCACCGCCGCCGCTGTAGTTGCCGTTGTTCTTGTAGAGCCACAGCGAGTCGATCGCCAGGTAGCCCTGCAGGTACGGCTGCTGGTCCACCGCGAACTGGATCGTGCCCTTGCTGATGGCGGTGGTGAGGTCCTTGTTCAGGTCGAAGGTGGCGACCTTCGCCTTGGAGCCGGCGTCCGACACCGACTGCACCGCGGTCAGCGCGAAGGGCGCGCCGAGCGTGGCGACGTAGTCGATGGAGGTGTCCTGCTTCAGCTTGGCGGTGATGGTCGACTTCACGGACGGCATGTCCGTGCCGTTGACGTTGAGGACCTCGGTCTTGCCGGAGAAGGTGCTCTTCAGGCCGTCGCAGCGCTGGGTCAGACCGATGTTGCCCTGCTCCTGGACGACACAGACGGCGTGCTTGGCGCCGAGCGCGTTGAGCTTCTTGCCGAAGGCCTCACCGGCCACCGTCTCGTCCTGGCCGAAGAACTCCATCAGGCCGAGCTTCTTCCAGTCGCTCACGCCGGAGTTGAGGCCGACCACCGGAATGTTGGACGACTTGGCCTTGGCGATGACGGCCTTGAGGGCGTCCGGCTTGGCGAGGGTGACCGCGATCCCGTCCACCTTCTGGTCGATCGCGTTCTGCACGAGGTTGGACTGGTTGCCCGCGTTCGGGTCGGCGGAGTAGATCAGCTTGATGTTGTCCTTGGCCGCGGCCGCCTCGGCGCCCTTGCGGACGATGTCCCAGAAGGTGTCGCCGGGCGACTGGTGCGTGACCAGCGCGACGGTCATGCGGGGGGTGTTGGCCTTGCCGGCGGAGGCCGCCGCGCCGTTGTCCTCGGACTTCTTGCCCCCGGAACTGCTGGAGCAGCCGGCGAGGGTCAGGGCAGCCGCCGCAGCCACCGCGACGACGGGTACGAGTCTGCGGGAGCGGGGGTGAGAAGAGCGGTCCATCTTTCCTGGCACCTCACTGTGCTTTCGGGGGAAAGGAAGGGATCTCGAAGATCCAGAGCCCGGGATCTTGGCATGTTCGGGTCGTCCGCCGCAAACGCGGCGGTTGCGTTGGGACGGGATCAAACCCCCGGCCGCGCCCGGTGTCAATACTTTGTTAAGACATCATTTCACGAGCTAGTCCGAATGTAAGTACAAACTATTGACAGCGCCCTCGTCCGGGGCCTACACCTGGGAGGCGGCAGGCCCCTTGGGACCCGCGTCCCCAGTCCCGTCCGAGGAGCACACATGGCCGAGTCAGCCCAGCCCTTCGACTTGATCACCATGGGCCGTATCGGGGTCGATCTCTACCCCCTGCAGTCGGGTGTGGCCCTGCCGCGGGTCGAGACCTTCGGCAAGTTCCTCGGCGGTTCGGCCGCGAACGTCGCGGTCGCCGCCGCCCGGCTCGGCCGGTCCACCGCGGTGATCACCCGCACCGGGGACGACCCCTTCGGCGCCTTTCTGCACCAGGCGCTGAAGGAGTTCGGCGTCGACGACCGCTGGGTCGCGCCCGTCGCCGCGTACCCGACACCGGTGACCTTCTGCGAGATCTTTCCGCCGGACGACTTCCCTCTTTATTTCTACCGGCAGCCTAAGGCCCCTGACCTGGAGATACACACCGGGGACCTGGACTTCTTCGCCATTCGGGCGAGCCGCGTCTTCTGGATCACCGGCACCGGCCTGAGCGAGGAGCCCAGCCGCTCCGCCACGCTGGCCGCCCTGAAGGCCCGCGGCAGGACCGGCGTCACCGTCTTCGACCTCGACTGGCGGCCGCGGCTTTGGGGTGACACAGCCTGGAAGGACCCCGGGGAAGCCCGGCCCTACTACGCGGAGGCCCTGCGGCACGCCACCGTCGCGGTCGGCAACCTCGACGAGTGCGAGGTCGCCACCGGCGTGCGCGAACCGAGGGCCTGCGCCGAGGCGCTGCTCGCGGCCGGTGTGCAGCTGGCCGTCGTCAAGCAGGGCCCCGAGGGCGTGCTGGCGGTGCACCGTGACGGCACCACCGCCGAGATCCCGCCGGTCCCGGTGGAGGTGGCCAACGGACTCGGGGCGGGCGACGCCTTCGGCGGGGCGCTGGTGCACGGGCTGCTGTCCGGATGGGAGTTGGCCGAAACCATGCGGTACGCGGGCGCGGCCGGGCCCTGGTCGCCTCCCGCCTCGCCTGCTCCTCCGCGATGCCCACCGAGGCCGAGGTCGAAGACCTGCTGGCGCGAGCCCCTGTCGCCTGAAACGGAGCCTTCCTTGACCCTCAGCATCCCCGACCTCGTCTCGGTCCGGGCCCGGCACCCCGAGGCGATCGCCGAGGCGGCCGCCCGGCGCAGGCGCCGGCCGCTGCTCGGCGACAGCGGCCGCCTGATGATCGTGGCCGCCGACCACCCGGCCCGCGGCGCCCTCGGCGTCGGCGGCCACCCCCTCGCCATGGCGGACCGGCGGGACCTGCTGGAGCGCCTGTGCGTGGCGCTGTCCCGGCCGGGCGTCGACGGGGTGCTGGCCACCGCCGACATCCTGGAGGACCTGCTGCTGCTCGGCGTGCTCGACGACAAGGTTGTCATGGGCTCCATGAACCGCGGGGGTCTCGCGGGCGCCGCCTTCGAGCTGGACGACCGCTTCACCGGCCACCGCCCGGAGGACATCGCCCGCCTCCGCTTCGACGCGGGCAAGCTGCTGCTGCGCATCGACTACGCCGACCCGGGCTCGCTGACCACGCTGGAGGCCACCGCCCGCGCGATCGACGCCATGGCGGAGCGCCGGCTGCCGCTGTTCGTCGAGCCGTTCGTCTCCCACCGGATCGACGGCAGGGTCCACAACGACCTGTCCGCCGAGGCCGTCACGAAGTCCATCGCCATCGCCTCGGGCCTCGGCGGCACCTCCGCCTACACCTGGCTGAAGCTGCCCGTCACCGAGGACCCGGACGCCATGGGCGAGGTCCTGGAGACCTCCACCCTGCCGACGGTCCTGCTGGGCGGCGAGGTGGGCGAGGACCAGGAGGGCGCCTACGAGCGCTGGCGCAAGGCGCTCAGACTGCCGACGGTGCTGGGGATGGTCGTCGGCCGGTCGCTGCTCTACCCGGCCGACGGCAGCGTGGAGAACGCGGTGGACACGGCTGTCGGGCTGCTGTGACCGCGGCTGTCATGACACGGACGAGGAGTGCCCTATGACCTACCACCTTCCCGCCGGAAAGGCCCTCGGCGGCCCCTACGTCGTGGACGTCACCCCCGAGAAGGCCGGCTGGGGTTACTCCAGCCTGCGCGTGCTGGAGCTGCCGCCGGGCGGCACGCACTCCTTCGACACGGGCGAGAGCGAGTGGATCGTGCTGCCGCTGAGCGGCGGCTGCACGGTGACGTCCGACGACGACTTCGGCCATGACATCTTCGAACTCACCGGCCGCGAGAGCGTGTTCGGCGCGGTCAGCGACTTCGCCTACGTGCCGCGGGACGCCCGTACGACCGTCACGAGCGCCGGCGGCGGACGGTTCGCGCTCACCGGCGCGCGCTGCACCCGCCGGCTGCCCGCCCGCTACGGGCCGGCCTCCTCGGTGCCGGTGGAGCTGCGCGGCACCGGGAACTCCTCCCGCCAGGTCAACAACTTCGGCGCGGCAGGCGTCTTCGAATGCGACAAGCTCATCGCCGTCGAGGTGATCACGCCGGGCGGCAACTGGTCGTCGTTCCCGCCGCACAAGCACGACGAGCACCGGCCGGGCGAGGAGTCCGTCCTCGAAGAGGTCTACTACTTCGAGTTCGCGGGCCACGACGGCATCCCCGGCCTCGGCTACCAGCGTGTCTCCCCCTCCGGGCACGGACGGGGCACCGACGTCCTGGCCGAGGTCCGCGACGGCGACGTCGTACTGATCCCCGACGGCTGGCACGGACCGTCCATGGCCGTGCCCGGCCACCACATGTACTACCTCAACGTCATGGCGGGCCCCGAGCCCGAGCGCGCCTGGCTGATCTGCGACCACCCCGATCACGCCTGGATCCGCGACACCTGGGCCGGCCGGCCGGTCGACCCCCGCCTCCCCCTCTACACGGCACCGGAGAAGTCCTGATGAGCACCCCCACCCGCCGCCTGACCGTCGCCCAGGCCCTGGTGCGGTTCCTGTCCGCCCAGTACACCGAGCGCGACGGCGTACGACAGCGGCTGATCGCCGGCACCTGGGGCATCTTCGGCCACGGCAACGTCGCCGGCCTCGGCCAGGCCCTGCTGGAGGCGGGCGAGGACACCATGCCGTTCCACCAGGGCCGCAACGAGCAGGCGATGGTGCACGCGGCCGTCGCCCACGCCCGCCAGCTGGACCGGCTCTCCGCGCAGGCGGTCACCACCTCCATCGGCCCCGGCGCCACCAACCTGGTCACGGGTGCCGCCCTCGCCACCATCAACCGCCTCCCGGTCCTGCTCCTGCCCGGCGACTACTTCGCCACCCGCGTCGCCGACCCGCTGCTGCAGCAGCTGGAGCACCCGGTGGAGGCGGATCTGTCGGTGAACGACACCCTGCGCCCGGTCTCCCGGTACTTCGACCGCGTCACCCGCCCCGAAGCCCTGATCCCCTCCGCGCTGAACGCCATGCGCGTCCTCGCCGACCCGGTGGAGACCGGCGCGGTCACCCTCGCCCTCCCCCAGGACGTCCAGGCCGAGGCGTACGACTGGCCCGAGGAGTTCTTCGCCGAGCGCGTGTGGCACGTACGGCGTCCCGCCCCCGATCCGCAGGAGCTGGCCCAGGCGGTGGCGGCGATCCGGGGCGCCGAGCGTCCGCTGATCGTCGCGGGCGGCGGCGTCCACCACAGCCGGGCCGAGGACGCGCTGAAGGCGCTGGTGGACGCGACCGGCATCCCCGTCGCCTCGACCCAGGCGGGCAAGGGCTCGCTGCGCCACGACCACCCCGCCGACCTCGGCGGCATCGGCCACACCGGCACGGCGGTCAGCGACGACATCGCCCGCGGGGCCGATCTGGTGATCGGTGTGGGGACCAGGTACACGGACTTCACGACCGCCTCCAACACGCTCTTCCAGCGGCCGGACGTCCGCTTCGTCAACCTCAACATCGCGGCCTTCGACGCTCACAAGCTGGCCGCCCGCACGGTGGTCTGCGACGCGCGCGCCGGGCTCACGGCGTTGACGGAGGCGCTGGCCGGTCATCGTGTGAACCCGGTTTACGAGGACGAGTACGGCGCCGGAAAGGAACGCTGGGAGCAGGTCGTCGAGGCCGCTTTCACCGCCGCCGACGACAGCGCCGTCCCGACCCAGACCCAGGTGCTCGGCGCCCTGGACGCGGTCGTGGGCGACGAGGACGTGGTGATCAACGCGGCCGGTTCGCTCCCGGGTGACCTGCACAAGCTGTGGCGGGCCCGCAGCCGGCGCCAGTACCACCTGGAGTACGGCTACTCCTGCATGGGCTACGAGATCCCGGCCGGCATCGGGGTCCAGCAGGCCGCCCCCGGCACCCCGGTCTGGTCCCTGGTCGGCGACGGCACCTATCTGATGATGCCGACGGAGATCGTCACCGCCGTCCAGGAGGGCCTGCCGGTCAACCTGGTCCTCATCCAGAACCACGGCTACGCCTCGATCGGCGGCCTGTCCGAGTCCGTCGGCGGCGAGCGCTTCGGCACCGCCTACCGCTACCGGGCCGCCGACGGCACCTTCTCCGGTGCCCCGCTCCCCGTCGACCTGGCCGCCAACGCGGGCAGCCTCGGCATGGACGTCCTGCGCGCCAAGACGGTCCGCGAACTGCGCGAGGCGCTCGCCGCGGCCCGCGCCTCCGACCGCCCCACCTGCGTGTACGTCGAGACCGACACCGCCGCTCCGAGCGCTCCCCCGGCGGAGGCCTGGTGGGACGTGCCAGTCGCCGCGACCGCCTCCCGCGAGGCCGCCGTACGGGCGCGCGAGGAGTACGACCGCCAGGCCGCCGGCCGGCGCCGCCACCTCTGAACCCCCGCCCCGTGAAAGGCCCGTGCACCATGAAGACCATCACCCACTGGATCGGCGGCAAGCCGTTCGAGTCCGCCTCCGGCCGCTTCGGAGCCGTCTACGACCCGGCGACCGGCGCGCAGGAGAAGCAGGTCGGCTTCGCGACCGTCGACGAGGTGGACGCCGCCGTCGCCTCCGCGAAGGCCGCGTTCGAGACCTGGGGCAGCTCCTCGCTGGCCGGGCGCACCGCGATCCTGTTCAAGTACCGGGAACTGCTGGACGCGCACCGCGACGAGATCGCCTCGCTGATCACCGCCGAGCACGGCAAGGTGCACTCCGACGCGCTCGGCGAGGTCGCGCGCGGCATGGAGATCGTGGAGCTGGCCTGCGGGATCAGCGTGCAGCTGAAGGGCGAGCTGTCGACGCAGGTCTCGACCCGGGTCGACGTGGCCTCGATCCGTCAGCCGCTCGGCGTGGTCGCGGGCATCACGCCGTTCAACTTCCCGGCCATGGTGCCGATGTGGATGTTCCCGCTCGCCATCGCGTGCGGCAACACCTTCGTGCTCAAGCCCAGCGAGAAGGACCCCTCGGCCTCCTTCCGCCTGGCCGAGCTGGCCTCCGAGGCGGGCCTGCCCGACGGTGTGCTGAACATCGTGCAGGGCGACAAGGTCGCCGTGGACCGCCTGTTGGAGCACCCCGACATCGAGGCGGTCTCCTTCGTCGGCTCGACACCGATCGCCAAGTACATCCAGCTCAAGGCGGTGGAGCACGGCAAGCGCGTACAGGCCCTCGGCGGCGCCAAGAACCACATGCTGGTGCTGCCCGACGCCGACCTGGACTTCGCGGCGGACCAGGCGATCAACGCCGCCTACGGTTCGGCCGGTGAGCGCTGCATGGCCGTGTCCGTCGTGGTCGCGGTCGGCGACACCGGCGACGAACTGGTCGCGAGGATCGCCGAGCGCGCGAAGAGCCTGCGGATCGGCCCCGGCGACGACCCGTCCTCCGAGATGGGCCCGCTGATCAGCCGCGAGCACCGTGACAAGGTGGCCTCGTACGTCTCCTCGGCCGCCGAGCAGGGCGCGGAGGTCGTCGTCGACGGCACCGGGTACACCGTCGAGGGCCATGAGGACGGCTTCTTCCTCGGCGTGTCGCTGCTCGACAAGGTGCCGCTGACGGCGGACGCCTACCGGGACGAGATCTTCGGCCCCGTGCTGGCCGTGGTGCGCGCGGAGTCGTACGACGAGGCCATCGAGCTGATCAACGGCTCGCGCTGGGGCAACGGCACCGCGATCTTCACCCGGGACGGCGGCGCCGCCCGCCGCTTCCAGCTGGAGGTCAGGGCGGGCATGGTCGGCGTGAACGTCCCGATCCCGGTCCCCGTCGGCTACCACAGCTTCGGCGGCTGGAAGGACTCCCTCTTCGGCGACCTGCACGTCTACGGCAACGACGGCATCGCCTTCTACACCCAGGGCAAGGTGATCACCACGCGCTGGCCGGACCCGGCCGACTCGGGCATCAACCTCGGTTTCCCCAGCCACTCCTGACGTCACGTCAGATTCACCGGAGGGAGGTGCGTCCATGGCGAGGACCCGTGGCGCAACCCGTGCCGCGACCGCTCCCGCGCTCGAATCCCTGGACTTCGCGCTGGACCGGGGCAGCCCGGTACCGCTGTACTACCAGCTCGCGCAGCAGCTGGAGGCGGCGATCGAGCACGGGGCGCTCGCCCCGGGCAACCTCCTGGGCAACGAGATCGACCTGTCGACCCGCCTGGGCCTGTCCAGACCCACGGTCCGGCAGGCCATCCAGTCCCTGGTCGACAAGGGCCTGCTGGTGCGCCGCCGGGGTGTCGGCACCCAGGTGGTGCACAGCCAGGTCAAGCGCCCGCTGGAGCTCTCCAGCCTCTACGACGATCTGGAGGCGGCCGGCCAGGGCCCGACCACGCGGGTGGTGCGCAACGAGCGCGAGGCGGCCTGTGCCGACGTCGCGGCCGCGCTCGGTGTCGCGGAGGGCAGCGAGGTGATCGCGCTGGAGCGGCTGCGCCTGACGCACGGCCAGCCGGTCGCGTTGCTGTCCAACCACCTCCCGGCGACCCTCCTCGAACTCGACAGCGAGCGGCTGGAGTCGACCGGCCTGTACCGGATGATGCGCACCGCCGGCATCACCCTGCACAGCGCCCACCAGACCATCGGCGCCCGCTCCGCCACCGCCGAGGAGGCCGGCCGCCTCGACGAGAAGGAGGGCGCCGCCCTGCTGACCATGCAGCGCACGGCGTACGACGACACCGGCCGCCCCGTCGAGTACGGCACGCACATCTACCGGGCGTCGCGGTACGCGTTCGACTTCCAGCTGCTGGTGCGGGCGTAGCGGGCACGAGGGCGGGCCCGTCCGAGGCCCGTCCGCCCTTGACTGACCGGGGGTGGGCCGGAACAATCGTATGGATACATCGTAAATGTACGATGCCTACGAAGGGCCGAGCGCCCATGAGCGCACCGTCAACAGTCCTGGTCACCGGTGGGGCGGGCTTCATCGGCAGTCACACGTGCGTCGACCTGCTGGACCACGGCTACGAGCTGATCGTCGTCGACGACTACTCCAACAGCACGCCGCAGGTCTTCTCCCGGGTCGAGCGGATCGCCGGCCGTTTCGTCGGCACCGTCTACGAACTGGACATCCGGGACCGGCACGCCCTGTCGTCGGTCTTCACCCGGCACTCCGTGGACGCCGTGGTGCACCTGGCCGCCGCCAAGTCCCCGAGCGGGTCCCTGAAGCGGCCCGTCGAGTGCTACGACACCAACGTCGGCGGCACCACCTCCCTGCTGTCGACCATGCACGAGCACGGTGTGCACCGTCTGGTGTTCGCCTCCTCCTGCGCGGTCTACGGCGACGCCGGCCCCGGTCTGCTCGACGAGGCCACACCCGCCCGGCCGGTGACGCCGGACGCGGCCTCGAAGTGGCTGTGCGAGCAGATCCTGGCGGACGTCTGCCGCCGCTGCCCCGAGTACACGGTGCTGTGCCTGCGGTACGCCAACCCGGCCGGCGCGCACCCCAGCGGGCTGCTCGGCGAGGATCCGCCGGGCGGACCCGAGAGCCTGATGCCCTCCGTCGCCCGGACCGCCGCCGGCCGCCGGAACCTGGTGGACATCCACGGCGGGGACTACCCCACCCCCGACGGCACCGCGATCCGCGACTACATCCACGTCATGGACACCGTCGAGGCGCACCGCGTGGCGCTCGACCACCTCGTCGGCGCCCCCGGCATGCGGGTGTACAACGTCGGCCTGGGGCAGGGCAGTTCGGTCCTGGACGTGGTCGCGGTCTTCTCCGAGGTGTGCGGTGCGCAGGTGCCGTACCGGATCGGTCCGCGCCGGGACGGCGACGTCGCCGGACTGGTCACCGACGCGAGCGCCGTCACCCGGGCCTGGGGCTGGCGGCCCACCCGTGACCTCACCGACATGTGCCGGGACGCCTGGCGGTTCCAGCAGCTCAATCCCCATGGCTACGCGGACTGTTCCCAGTGATGCGGGGACGGTGCCCGCCCGGAGGCGTGTGCCGATGACGCGGACCCACCGGTCGATGACCGCCTACACCGTCGTCGTGGCGGGTCTGACCTGTGTCTCCATGACCCTCGCCGACGCGCACGTCGTGGTCGAGGCCCTCATCGGCCTGGGCAGCGCCGCGGCTGTCCTCACCGGCGTGCGACTGCACCGCCCCGCGCGCTCCTGGCCGTGGCTGGCCCTCGCCGCCGGACTGCTGGTGTTCACCGCGGGTGACACCTACTACGACGTGCAGGACCAGTACTTCCGGGCGCTGGACCCCTCCCCCGCGGACGCCTGCTATCTCGCGGTGTACCCCCTCTTCGCCGCGGGCCTGTCCGGCCTCGTCCGGTACAGCTGTGGCCGACGGGACCTGCCCGGTCTGCTGGACGCCCTGATCGTCACCGCGGGGCTGGGCCTGCCGGTGTGGATCTACCTGGTGCAGCCGCTCGCCGCGCTGGACGGGCTCACCTGGCAGCAGCGCGCGATCAGCCTCGCCTACCCGCTCGGAGACCTCCTGCTGCTGGCCATGCTGGTCCGGCTGCTCGCGGCCGGCCCGGGCACCCTCCACAACCGAGCCGTGCAACTGCTCGGCCTGGGCATGCTGACGCTGCTCGCCTTCGACATCACCTACGGGATCCTGCGGCTCGACGAGAACCAGCCGCCCGACACCCTGCTGGACGCCGGCTGGATCGTCTTCTACCTGACCTGGGGGCTGGCCGGCCTGCACCCCTCGATGGCCCGGCTGACCGATCCGGAGCCCCGGGCGGAAGCCCTGCGGCCGCAGTGGCGCAGGCTCGTCGTACTCACAGTCGCCACGCTGATCGCACCCGGCATCCTGGTCATCGAGGAGCGGACGGGCACCGTGCGCCACGCGACCGTGCTGGCCACGTTCTCGGCCATGCTGTTCCTGCTGGTCATCCTGCGGCTCGCGGGCATGGTCGTCGCCCACCGCAAGGCGGTGTCACGCGAACACGCGCTGCGCGCGGCGACCGCCTCCCTCGTGGCGGCCATGGCCCCGCGCGAGATCGCGCGGGCCTGCGACACCGCGGTCACGGCCCTGGTGGGACCGGACGTGCCCCATCTGACCCTGCTCGTGCCGCCCGCGCGGTCCCGGCACCTCCACGGGCTCCTCGCGGGCGCCGACGCTCCCGGGGATCCGCGGGCCGGTCCTCGCCACGGCTGCCGCCTGGTCCCCGCCGACCGCCTCGGTCCGGACCTCGCCCCCGCTCTCGGCGAGCTGCCGTACGCCCTGGTGTGCGCCGTCGGCCAGCCCGACCGCAGGGCCGGTGACGACCTCCCGAGCATGCTGCTGGCCGCGGGACCCGAGCGCCGGCTCGCCGACGTACGGGGTTCCGTGGAGATCCTCGCCTCGCACGCGGGACTGGCCGCGGACCGCATCGCCCTGCGCCGGGAGATCGTGCACCGGGAGAGCGAGGCGTACTTCCGCACGCTGGTGCGCAGTGCCTCGGACGTCATCCTGATCGTCAACGACGACACGACCGTGCGGTACGCCAGCCCCTCCGCCGAGGCCGTCCTCGGCAGCGCCGCCCTGACCGGCACGGCGCTGCGGGAACTGGTGGACCCCCGGGACCGCGACCGGGTGGAGAGCACCCTCATGGCGCCGGACGGCGACGCGCACCAGGAGAGCCACGACCACTGGCGGGTGCTGCGCGGAGGCGGCCACATCGAGGTGGAGGTGCGCTGCCGCGATCTGCGGCGGGACGAGACCGTGGGCGGACTGGTCGTCACCCTGCGGGACGTGACCGAACAGCGCCGGCTGCAGCAGGAACTGACCCAGCGGGCCTTCCACGACCCGGTCACCGGCCTGCCCAATCGCACCCTGCTGCTGGAGCGGACCCACCGCGCGCTGCTGCGCGGGCGACGTGAACCCGCGCTGACCTGTCTGCTCTTCATCGACCTGGACGACTTCAAGAACGTCAACGACACCCTGGGGCACTCCTGCGGCGACCAGCTCCTGAAGGCGGTCGGCGAGCGGCTGGAGGGGACGCTGCGCCGTACCGACACGGCTGCGCGGCTCGGCGGCGACGAGTTCGCGGTGCTGATGGAGGACGCCAAGCTGCCGCTGGACGCCGAACTGCTGGCGGCGCAGGTCATCCAGACCCTGAGCCGGCCCTTCCGGCTGTCCGGCGAGACCGTGAACGTCTCCGCCAGCGTGGGCGTGGCCACCGCTCTCGACACCACGGACGCCCAGGAGTTGCTGGCCCTCGCCGACGTGGCCCTGTACGCGGCGAAGGCGGCGGGCAAGCGCCAGTGGCGCCGCTTCCGGCCCCAGCTGCGGACCCGCATGACGCAGCGCCAGGATCTGCGGGTGCGGCTGGACGACGCGATCGCCCGGGACGAGTTCGCGCTGCTGTACCAGCCCGTGGTGGACCTCGTGACGGACGAGGTGGTCGGCTTCGAGGCGCTGGCCCGCTGGCCGCACCACCGGCACGGGCCCGTACCGCCCAGCCAGTTCATCCCGCTCGCCGAGGAGACCGGGCACATCACGCCGCTGGGTGCCTGGGTGCTGCACAGCGCCGCCGCCGACATGGCCCGGCTGCAGCACGAGGTCGGGCGCCCTGCGCCGCCGTACGTCAGTGTGAACGTCTCCGGTCGTCAGTGGCAGGAGCAGGGCTTCGTGGACGAGGTCTCCCGCGCCCTGGACACCCCGGGCCTGGCCCCGGGCTCACTGCAGCTGGAGCTCACGGAGTCGGTGCTGATGCGACGGGACGAGCAGATCGACGGGCTCGTCCGGGAGCTCAGGGACCTCGGTGTGCGCATCGCCGTGGACGACTTCGGCACCGGGTTCTCCTCGCTGCGCTATCTGCACGACTTCCCCGTGGACGTCCTCAAGATCGACAAGTCGTTCATCGACGACATCCCCGAGGACGCCCGGCAGGTCAAACTCGTGGAGGGGATCGTCCGCCTCGCGAGCACGCTGGAGGTGCAGGTGATCGCGGAGGGCGTCGAGGTGTCGCGGCAGCGCGACCTGCTGACCGCCATGGGCTGCCGGTACGGACAGGGTTTCCTGTTCGCGCGGCCGATGACGGTGCAGGAGGGGGCGGCGGTGGTGCGGGACGGACGCGCCCTCAGCGAGGGGTCGGGGGCCCTCGGCGAAGGGCCGGGAGCCCTCAGGGACGGGTCGGAGCGAGGGACGACAGGGCGAACGCCGTCTCCACCAGCGCGACGTGGCTGAACGCCTTCGGCGCGTTGCCCAGCTGGCGGCCCGCGTCCGGGTCCCACTGCTCGGCGAGCAGGCCGACGTCGTTGCGGATGGCGAGGACCCGTTCGAAGACCTCCCGGGCCTGTCGCGGATGTCCGGTCGCGGCGAGGCTCTGGGCGTACCACAGGGAGCACGAGACGAACGTTCCCTCGGGGTCGCGGATGCCGTCCGGGGTGTGCTCGGCGGCGTACCGTCGCACGAACCCTCCGTGGTCCAGCCGCCGCATGGCGCGCACGGTGCCGCGCACCCGCTCGTCCCCGGCGGGCAGGAAGCCGAGGCGGGGAATCAGCAGCGCCGAGGCGTCCAGGGCCGAGGAGCCGTAGAACTGCACGAAGGACCTCTGCCCCCTGTCCCACCCCTTGCGGCAGACGTCCCGGTGGACCTCGTCCCGCATGGCCCGCCACACACCGGAGGACCCGTTCCTGCCGAGCAGCACCCCCATGCGCACGGCACGGTCGGCGGCCACCCAGGCCATGACCTTGGAGTGGACGAACTGCCTGCGCGCTCCCCGCACCTGCCACATCCCCTGGTCCGGCCGGCGCCAGTGCCGCTCGAGGTGGCCCATGAGCACCTCCACCAGGTCCCACACATGAGCCGGCATGGGGATCCCGGCGCGCAGCGACAGCCAGAGCGTGTCCATGACCTCGCCGTACACGTCCAGCTGGAACTGAGTCATCGCGGTCCCGAACCGGACCGGCCGCGAACCCTCGTAACCGGTCAGCCACGGCGCCTCGGTCTCCGTCAGGAGCCGTTGGCCCTCGACGCCGTAGACGGTCTGCAGATGGTCCGGGTCACCCGCGACGGCCCGTACGAGCCAGTCCAGCCAGGCCGTGGCCTCCTCCCGGTAGCCGCTGCGCAGCAGACACGACAGGGTGACGGTGGAGTCGCGCAGCCAGCAGTACCGGTAGTCCCAGTTGCGCTCGCCCCCCACGCAGCCGGGAAGCGACGTGGTCGGTGCCGCGACGACGCCGCCCGTGGGGGCGTACGTGAGCGCCTTGAGGGTGATCAGGGAGCGCATCACCGCCTCGCGCCACGGTCCGGCGTAGCGGCACCGGGCGCTCCAGCGTCGCCAGAACTGGCTGGTCTCCTTCAGCGCCGTCTCCGCCGGTACGTACAGCGGTGGGGGCGGCTCGGTCAGGTGCGACGGGGACCAGACGAGCGTCAGGGCGAGCCTGCGGCCGGCCGTGACCACGAAGTCGTGCACCGTCCGGTCCGCCCGGTCGGGCCCGTGCACCGGCCCGTCGGCGTGCAGCCAGACGGCGTCCGGACCGGCGACCGCGACCGTGCCGGACTCGCCGACCCGGATCCACGGCAGCACACGGCCCTGGTGGAAGCGCAGCCGGAGTTCGCTGCGCACGGTCACCCGGCCCCACAGGCCCTCCACCATGCGGACCAGGCACGGCGACTGCGTGCGCGGGGGCATGAAGTCGACGACCCGCACGGCGCCGGCCGCGCTGTGCCACTCCGTTTCCAGGATCAGGGTGTCCCCACGGTAGGTCCGGCGGGTGCACCGGCCGCCGGCGACGGGTGCCACCCGCCAGAACCCGTTGTCCCGGGTGCCGACGAGCGCGGCGAGACAGGCCGGCGAGTCGAACCGGGGCAGGCACAGCCAGTCGACCGATCCGTCCCGGCCGACCATGGCGGCGGTTTCCAGGTCGCTGATGAGGGCGTAGTCCTCGATGGGCGCGTTCATGACGGGAGCCGCTCGTAATCGCACCGCTCGGAGTCGCACCGATCGGAGTCGCCGCGCCCGTGGTCGCACCGGCCTGCGGGGGCGTGCCGCAGCAGCGGCTCCCACCAGGAGCGGTGCGTCCGGTACCAGTCGACCGTCTCCTCCAGGCCCGTGACCAGGTCCTTTCGGGGCGCGAACGCGAGCTCCGTGCGGATCTTCGTGCAGTCGACCGAGCGACGGTGGTCGCCGTCGGGCCGGCCGTCATCGACGAACCGGACCATCCCCGGGTCGGCCCCGCAGACGCCCAGCACCAGCCCGGCGAGCTCCCGGTGGGAGAGTTCGTCGCCGGCGCCGACGTTGTAGACCTCGCCCGGGCGTCCGCCCCTGCGGACCAGTTCGATGCCGCGCACCTGGTCGTCGACGTGCATCCAGTCGCGGACGGTGAGCCCGTTGCCGTACAGCGGCACGGGGCTGTCCTGAAGGACGTGGGTGATGATCAGCGGGACGACCCGCTCGGGGAACTGATGGTGCCCGTAGGCGGTCGAGCACCGGACCACGCGCACGTCGATGCCGTGGGTACGGTGGTACGCCAGTGCCAGCAGGTCGGACCCCGCCCTGGAGGCGGCGTAGGGCGAGTTGGGCCGCAGGGGGGCGGTCTCGGGCCAGGAGCCGGCGCGCACGGAGCCGTAGACCTCGGCGGAGGAGATGTGGACGAACCTGCGCAGCCCGTGCCGCAGCGCCGCCTCCAGCAGGGTCTGCGTCCCCAGGACGTTCGTACGGACCGCGGGAGCGCCGGCGGCGAAGTGCACCACCTGGTCGTGCGCCGCGGCCAACGCGTCGACGAGGTCCCGGTCGCAGATGTCGCCGCGGACGAAGGAGAAGCCCCGCGTGTGACGGACGTCGTCCAGGTTGGCGGGATTGCCGGCCCCGGTGAGCTTGTCCAGGACGGTCACCGCGACGTCCGGGGGGCCGCCGGGACCCAGCATCGTGCGCACGTAGTGCGAGCCGACGAAACCGGCTCCGCCGGTGACGAGGATGCGGGTCGGAAGGATGGTCCTGTTCCGCGCCATGATCACCGCCAGATTGATCTTTAATGCGTATGTTTACACCGTATACGTAAATCATCCGCCCGGAATCCCGTCGAGTCAACCCCGCCGGCGGACCATTGCCGCCGCCTTCCAACTGCACGCCGCGCGGGGCGATTCAGTACCTTTGACCGAATTATCCTCCGGTGTGTCAGACGTCACTGGAACCGGCCGGGCATCTGCAACTCGGGGGAACCACAAGCATTTCCGCGAAATGTCGGCATGCTTCGACGCGGAACGGCCCTTGCGCATGAAATCCGCCTCGCGCAGAGTCCATGACCGTTCAGCCCGCCATTGCTTCGCGCATGAGCAGGCTCAACTGCCGAAGCCTGGGGGGCGAAAGGGTCACACCGTATATGCCGACAAAACACACAGCTGTCATTGCGCGACACCGCCGCCCGTTTGCCGCGCGCACAAAGGCGGGCGGTCTTCTGCTCGCCACCGCCGTCCTCGCCGGCGGCGCACTCGTCCAAGCGGCACAGGCCAAGGCGTCGACGGCGCCGATCGTCGTCGACTCCCTGTCCGTCTCCGCGACGCCGGACGGGCAACTCAAGGCCACCACCAGGGTGCACGCCACAAAAGCGATCAAGGTGCAGGCCCTTGCCGTAGCCGCGCGTTCCGCCGGCGGTGGAGCCTTCGACTTCCCCGGCGCCGCCCCGGCCACCCTCAGCACGTCGCCCACCACCTACACCTCGGGCAGTCGCGCGTTCCCCGCCGGCACCTACACGTATTTCGTCTCCTACAAGGTGCACGGCAGCTGGTACCGCCTTTCCCCGGTGAATTCCTTCACCACCGGAGGCGGTTCGGCCTCCACTCCGTCAGGAACACCGACGGCGACGGCCTCCCCTTCCCCCACCGTCCCGACGCCGACCCCCACGCCTACCCCCACGCCGACGTCGACGGCCACCCCCACGGCCACACCCACGGCCACGGCGTCCTCCTCGGCCTCCGACGCACCGCTCGGCGTTCCAGGGACGTGGCGCAACGTATTCGACGACGAATTCAACGGCACGGGTCTCGACGGCTCGAAGTGGAACCCGAACTGGCTCGGATGTTCCGGTTGCACCACCAAGCCCGTCAACTCAGGCGAACTCTCCGCCTATTCGCCCTCGCAGGTGAGCGTCAGCGGCGGAAATCTCCATCTGAAGGCCGTCCAGCAGTCGGCGACCGTCAACGGCACGACCTATCCGTACGTCTCCGGCCTGGTCGAGAGCAACGGCAAGGCCCAGTTCACCTACGGTGCTTTCGAAGCCCGTATCTACACCCCCGCGTCCGGTACACAGATCGCGAACTGGCCCGCCTTCTGGACCGACGGGCAGAACTGGCCCACCGACGGGGAGATGGACGTCATGGAGGGGCTGGGCGGCTCGGCCTGCTACCACTTCCATTCCCCGGCCGGCGGTCCGGGCGGCTGCGCCTCCGGCTCGTACACCGGATGGCACACCTACGGCGCCGAATGGGCGCCGGGCTCTGTCACGTACTACTACGACGGCAAGCAGGTCGGACGCATCACGACCGGAATCACGTCCGCTCCGATGTACCTGATCCTCAACAACGCCGTCAGCTCCACGCACGGCGGACCCACCCAGGTCCCGGCCGACATGATGGTCGACTACGTGAAGGTCTGGCAGCACTGACCGACCCGGCACTGCCCCAGGCGCCGGCCCGCCTCCCACGGGCCGGCGCCGCTCGTCTCCCGGCGCTCAGGGAACCGTGCGGTCGTGTTTCGAACTCGCCAGCCGGCGGGCCACCGCCCCCGTGAAGCGGATCGCCTCGACCACCGCCGGCAGGGGGTCGTCCAGGCTGAGCCAGGCACGCTCCGTGGGCCTGACGTGCAGGAGGTCGGGGGGCAGCCGGCGCTCCGTGCGCAACCATGCCGCCGCCGAGGGCAGATCCAGTTGCCCCGCGACGAAGATCCGCCCTTCGACCTGGGGACCCTCGGGTATGTCCCGGCCGGTCAGATCGAGATGCATCGCGCGGACGACATCGACTCCGTGGACGTTCTCGAAGAGACGGAACTGGGCGCCGGTACGGGGGTTGAAGTCCACCAGTTTGTACTGCGCGTCCCTGCGGTCGTAGCGCCAGTCGAGGTCCGCCACCCCGCTGTAGCCGATCCTTCGGCACAGACGGCCCGCCAGCTCGGCCAGCTCCGGGTTGCGCAGCGCCACCGCTCGGGTGGTCACTCCCGCGTACGGAGGCCAGGACCGCATCTTCAGGCCGGTGAACAGGACCCGCGGCACACCGCCCGGCCCACAGTGGAGATGGGTGATCCAGTCCTCCGCCTGCCGCCTGGGGATGTACTCCTGCATCAGGACGGGCGGCAGCGCGGTCCGGAAGCGGTCGAGCAGTTCCCGCTCGTCGCGCACCACCGTGGTGCCGCAGACGGCGGGGGTGCGCAGACGGCTGAACGGGCCCAGGTTCTTGAGCACCAGCGGGTAGCCGAGTTCTCGCCCCGCGTCGACCATCTCGGCACGGTCGGCCGGGGCCAGTGACCGAGGCGTCGGGACTCCGCTCTCGGTACAGGTCCTGTGCATGGTCGCCTTGCCCGCAAGAAGGCGCGGCAGGCCGGCCGGCACGGGGGGAAGCAGGAACCACTCCGCCAGCCGGTCGGCGTGCTCGGCCAGCAGCACCGCCGCCTCGTCGTCGGTCGGCACCGGTACACACCGCCTGCCGATCGCTCGTCCGATCGAAAGCAGCGCGTCCCTGAGCCGTTCCGGCTCCTCCGCCCCCGTCGTCGGCAGGACGAACCCGCGGGTCACATGGCGGGAGAGCGCGACCGGAGTGAAGCGGTCCTCGACGATCGCGTACACCGGCACCTTCAGCCGCCCGACCGTGCGGACGACGCCCAGGCTGCCGTGATGCTGCGGATAGCGGCCGACTTTGACGAGAAGCACGGGCACCTCGTCGTCGAGCAACAGGACCACCACGCTCCTTTCGAAAGGAACCGGCGCGGGAGGGGTTCTACCATGAGGAGGTGATATGTCGTATTTCTTTCATTATCCCGAAAAGCGAGGACACCGCTAAACGCCGAAGAGGCGCGACATGAGGCCACCCGGCATGCCCCGGCTGAGCGGTCTGCTGCCCCTGTACTTCCCCCGGCTGTTGGGGGGCGTGGACGACCGCCTCAGGGCCCGGCATCTGGTGCGGGGCATGGGCAGGTGCGACATCACCGTGGTCCGGCGCCCGTCCCGGATCCAGGGGAATCTCCTGGTGTTCGGGCTGCGGCAGGGCTCGCGGGACCTCGTCGTCAAACATCCGCGAGACGGACGGGGGGCCGCCGTCGTCGCCCGCGAGCGGAGGGCCCTGCAAGAGCTCCGCGCCGACGAGCGACTCGGCCCCTGGCGCCCTCTGCTGCCCCGGACGATCGACTCCGGACCGCGGCTGTCCGGAACGCTCGTGCAGAGCAGACTGCCGGGTACCCAGGCGGAGCGGCTGATCCGGGACGACCCGCAGGACCCCGGCCGGGCCGCCGCGCCCGCCCTGCGCCTGGTGGCGGACCTGAGGCGCGCGACGGGTCGTCGCCGCTCGGCGGCCGAACGCACCGCCTGCTGGTGCGCGCCGCAACTGGCGGTCCTCCGCGCGGAGATCCCGGCCTACGGCGCGGGCCGCGGAGCGGCGGCACTCCAGGCGCTGCGCCGTCGACTGGACGCGGCACTGGCCGGCGCCGTGCTCACCGAGGGCTGGACCCACGGCGACTACCACGCGGGCAACGTGCTGCTCGAAGGCGACCCGCTCCGGGTCAGCGGAGTCTTCGACTGGGGCAACGCGCAGGTGGACGGTCCCTGCGAGATCGACGCCTACACCTTCGTCCTGGCCCTGCGCAGCATGCTCACGGGGCGCCCGCACGGTGTCATCGTCGCCGACACGCTGCGCGCCGGCCGGCTGCCCGACGGCGACGCGGCGCTTCTCGCACTGGCCGGAGTGGATCCCGACCGGGACATCGGCGACCCGTCGGCCCTCGCCCTGCTGACCTGGCTGTGGCACGTGGCAGGCAACCTCCGCAAGTCGCCGAGGTTCGGCCGCAGTCACTGGTGGCTCACCGCGACCGTCGCCCCTGTCCTGAGGGAGAGCTGCCAATGGGCCCGCGTCGCTGACGCACACCTTCATCGCTGATTCCGTCAACGGGCGCACCGCGCCCCGTGCAAGCCCCGAGGAGGCGTGCGCATGCCCGCTAAACCCGTCGTCGTCATCGGTGCCGGTCCCTACGGGCTGGCGACGGCCGCCTGGCTGAGCGTGGCCGGGGTACCACGACGCGTCTTCGGCGACCCGATGGAGAGCTGGTGCACGCACATGCCGCAGGGCATGTATCTCAAGTCGGTCCCCACCGCCTCGTCCATCTCCGCGCCGGAGTCCGGATACCGCTTCGAGGACTTCCGTGTCTCCCGGGGGCTTGCACCCGTGGGAGACCGGTACCCCATCCCCGTCGAGGAGTTCATCGCCTACGGACGGTGGTTCCAGGAGCGCCGGGTGCCCGAGGTGGAACGGCGGAAGGTACGCACCGTGCAGGCCGTGGACGGACTCTTCGGTGTCACCCTCGACTCCGGCGAGCAGTTCCTCGCCCAGCAGGTGGTGATGGCCACCGGACAGGTCTCCTTCGCCCACGAGCCGCCGGAACTGCGCGGGGCCCTCCCCGACGGCCTGGTCTCCCACGCCTGTGAGCACCGTGATCTGAAACGCTTCGAGGGGCGGCGGGTCGCCGTCCTCGGTGCCGGGCAGTCCGCCCTGGAGAGCGCCGCCCTGCTGCACGAGGCGGGCGCCTTCCCCACCGTGGTCGCCCGCGCCGGATCCCTGGCGTTCGGATCCCCCCCGGCCACCGACCGGCCGGCCGGCCGGCCGCGCCCCGTACGGCTGGCGAAACCCGGCTCACCGCTGGGTCCCGGATGGTCCCTGGTGGCCTGCAGCTACGGCGGAGGCGCCTACCGGCATCTGCCGGAGGGGGTACGGATACGGCTGCTCCATCGCGTGCTCGGACCGTCCGGCGCCTGGTGGCTGCGGCAGCGCGTGGAGGGACGCGTCCCGGTGCTGTGCGGCCGTACGGTGCGCTCCGCGCGAGCCGAGGACGGGACGGTGCGCCTCGATGTGGTGGACGCAGCCGGGGGCGGGGAGACGCTGCGGGCCGACCATCTGCTGCTCGCCACGGGCTATCGCGTGGACGTCGACCGGCTGGGCCTGTTGTCGTCCGAACTCCGCCGGGAGGTGGCGACCTTCCGCGGTGCTCCCCACCTCTCGTCGGGGATGGAGTCATCCGTGCCCGGCCTGTTCTTCACCGGCCTGGCCGCCGCCGCGACCTTCGGCCCCGTTCTGCGGTTCGTCGCCGGCACGGGACTCGCCGCGCGCAGGGTCGCCCATGGGGTCGTCGCGGGCACGGACCGGTGACCGCGGCCCTGTCGATGCCGTCGCCGGTCCGGTCAGGCCGGAAGAGCCCGGTACGGTCGCCCCACGGACGCCCTCAGCCGGCGGTACGCCCGCCATCCCCGGGTGCGCACGCCCTCGGCGAACGGCGCGACGGGGGCGCCCTCGCCACGGGTCCACTGTCCGAAGCGCTCCCGGCTGGTGTCGGCCCGCACCATGAGCCGGGCGAACCACAGCGGGTCGTCCCGGGGCGAGCTGTGGGCCGAAGCGGCTCGGATGGCGGCGGCGGAGGTCCATCCCGACTCCCCCACCAGCGCGCGGACGCGGCTGCTCGAGTAGCCGTGCGGGTAGGCGAACGCGTCGGGGGCGTGACCGAGGGCGTCCTCGAGCTCCCGCTTGCATCCGCCGACTTCCTCCCGCACGGCCTTCCGCGGCAGGGTGTCGAGTTGCGGATGGGTCCTGCTGTGACCGCCGATCTCGAATCCGGCCGCATCCAGTTCCCGGACCTGGGCCCAAGTCAGCATGTCGACCGACGGAAAGGGTCCGCGGCGAGACCGCTGTCCGGGGATCCTCAGGGCGCCGGTGGTGACATACAGCGTGGCCGGCAGTCCCCGGGCGTGGAGCAGCGGAGCCACCGTGGAGGCGAAGTCCGCGTATCCGTCGTCGAAGGTCAGCACGGCGGACCGGGGCGGTGGCTGGGGTCCTCCGAGCAGCGCCGCCACCAACTGCCCCAGCGGGACCAGGCGCAGACCGCTGTCGGCGATCATGTCCAGTTGTTCCACGAACGTGCGAGGAGTCACCGTGAACGGCGCGAGCCATGCCGGGGGGTCGTCGGACACGGCGTGATAGAGGAAGACGGGTATGGCGTTCATGACCTGTCCGCGTCCCGTGTCCCCGACGAGCGGAGCCGTCCGACGAGGTAGCCGGTGCCGGTCGCGCAGACCCCCGCGGACAGCGCCCCCAGAGTGCGCACGGCACCGGGACGCCCCGTCCGCCGCAGGTTTCTGACCAGGGCCCGCGGAATGGTGGAGCGCAGGTAGGCGCGCTCACTGGTCAGCGCCGGCCCGCTGCCGTCGTACCGCGCCACCAGCGCCTTGGACCGTCCCTCGCCGTAGCAGCGGGACCGGAAGTACGACCAGCGGGTGCGGGCCTCGGGGACCCGGTGGCGCACCGCCGCCGCCGGCTCGTACAGCAGGACGGCGTCAGGTCGGCGGGCCGTGATGCGCAGACACAGATCCGTCTCCTCGCAGCCCGCGGTCGGCCGGTCGCTCACCCTGCCCAGGCTGTCGAGGAATCCGCCGACCGCGAGCAGCTCCGTTCTGCGGAAGGACATGTTGGCCCCGATGAAGTTGCGCACGGGAGCGGCCTGTTCGGGCAGTCCCTGGTACGAGCAGCCCACCACCCAGTCGAACTCCGGCGGGAACCACACCGGGCGCCGGGTGGACCAGCGCGGCCTGACCAGTCCGCCCACTCCCACCACCCTCGGGTCGTCGTACGGTGCGAGCAGGCGGTCGGTCCATTCCGGTTCCGCCGCCGCGTCGTCGTCGAGGAAGGCGACCACGTCGCCGTGCGAGACCGCGACGCCCGTGTTGCGTGCCCCGGACAGGCCGCGGGGGCCGCTGCTGGGCACCACCCGGACACCCGGCAGCTCCCTCGCCGCCCGCTCGTACAGCGGCCGGCAGTGGTCGACGACCAGCACGATCTCGTCCGGGGGGTTGTGCTGGGTCCGCACAGAGGTGACGGCGGCCCGCAGGTCGTCCCACCTCTCGAGGGTGTAGGCGCAGACGACGACCGTGAGGGTTACGGAGGGTCGGGAGGGGGGCATCGCGTCGTTCATGAGGACCTCTTGTCCGGTCCGGGCGGAGTGCGGAGTCAGGGGCGGTCGCCGGTGAGACGTCCGCGCAGATAGCCGAGGGGTCCGTACGCCATTCCGCGCAGTTCGAGGAGTGCGAGGCGTCGTGACCAGCCGGCCTCGGGGTCGGCGCCGCGTGCATGCGATCGGGCCAGGGCGTGGCGGATGCCACCGGGGAGCCTGCGCAGCAGGGTCGGCAGCCTGCGCGGATCCCCCGCCATCGCCGCCGTGAGGTAGGCGGTGAGTCCTGCCCCGTATCCGAAGGCCTGTGCGGTCACGGCGTCCGGTGTCCGGCGGTGCCGGTGCCAGACGACGGCATCCGGCTGGTAGGCCAGTGTGTGACCGGCGCTCAGGACCTCGAAGAAGGCGAGCAGATCGTCGCCGCCACGCGCAGGGGTTCCGGCGCCGGTGGCGGTGTCGAAGCCGCCCAGGGAGCGCAGTACGCCGGCCCGGAAGGCCATGTTGGCGCCGGAGCCGAAACGCCCGGCGGTGAAGGGGAAGAGCGGATCGGCCGGGGGCTCCGAGAGTGACCATGCGCACGGCGTGCAGCCCTTGGCGAAGCCTCCCTGGCGTTCGAGCGCGGCCTGTGCCGGCGTCTCCAGTTCGGCGGGGACGATCAGTCCGGTGACACACCCGGCTCGCGGTTCCCGCACGAACGTCTCGGCCAGGGCGGCGAGCCATCCGGAGTCGACGAGTGTGTCGTCGTCCGTGAAGGCGACGACCGATCCGGCTGTGTGGGCGAGTCCCCGGTTGTGGGCCCGGGCCAGTCCGGCGACGGGTTCGCGGACGTAACGGACCTGTCCCCGGAACTGCCGGCGGACCAGGGCTTCGGCCGCGCCGTCGGCCGGAGCGTTGTCGACGACGACGATCTCGAACCCGGGGTAGTCCTGCCGCAGCAGCGAACGGAGGCAGTGACGCAGTTGCTCCGGGCGGTCGTGTGTGGCCACGACCACGCTGATGAAGGGCGCCTGCGCCAGCGCGCGGCGCCTCGCGGCCTGGCACGGGGGCCACGCGGCGGTGCGGGCGTCGGAGGCCTGCGCTCGGTCCGCCTCCTGATGCCGGGCGAGCTGTTCCGCCAGGTCCCCGTGCGCCGCCCGGCTGACCGCTCGCCACAGGCCGCCGGGGCCGGCGGCGTTCACCGCGTCGACCATGCCCAGCGGATGGCCGTGGAGTCGTACGAGGGCGCGCACCGGCCCCTGCGGCTCCGCCGTCAACGGACCGGCGGGGGAACGCAGTTCGCCCGGGCGCCCGAGGTCGACGTCGACGACACGGATTCCGTACCGGACACCGCCGGGACGCACCGCGACGGAGGTCATGACGCGGTGCGCACGCTCGCGGCGGAGGACTGCGCACCCGGCCGCTCCGAGATCAGGGTTCGCAGCACCCGGCGGCCGTCCGTGATGGCGTGCAGGTTGGAACGGCCGTTGCGCCGGGGCAGTTCGAGGCTGGGGACCTCGGCGATGCGCAGCCCGGAACGCAGGGCGTGCACGATCATCTCGGTCTCGATCTCGAATCCGGTGGCGTGCAGGTCCAACTGGTCGAGGAAGCTCCTGCGGAAGGCGCAGAAGCCGTAGCACAGGTCGGTCAGGGACGCGTGGTAGAGCCGGTTGACAGCCGCCAGCAGCATCTGGTTGCCCAGCCGCCTGATGGGGGTGATGTCCAGGGAGCCGCCGCCCTCGACGAACCTGGAGCCCTTGACGAAGTCGTAGCCGTTCTGGAGGAAGTGCAGGTAATGAGGGATCTCGGTCGGCGACATGCTGCCGTCGGCGTCCATCATCACCACGTTGTCGCCGGTCGCCGCGAGAAAGCCCGCACGCAGGGCGTTGCCCTTGCCCGGGCCGTTCTGCCGGACGAAGCGCACGGCGGGCAGGCAGTGGCGGGCCATGGGGACCGTCGCGTCGCTGGAGTCCCCGTCGACGAGGATCACCTCGTCCACGCACGCCGGGATCTGCTCGAAGACCCAGGGGATGTTCCGGGCCTCGTTGAGCGCCGGAACGACCAGGCTCACCGTGGCCCCCTGCCTGCCCCCACTGCTGGTGATCCAGTCGCTGTACACGATCTCGCACCTCCGCAACTACGCCATATGCTTACGCCGTATATTTCTACTTTCGTACCGGTTTGGGCATGCGTCAAGTGCGTCCGGCGGTAATTCCTCGAGTGCCGCGGTCCCTGGGCCGCGCGGGGGCCCTCGGCCGGTCACTGCTGCCAGACCCGCACCCAGTCGACCTTCATGCGGGCCTCCCGCACCGAGGGCGGCGGAGAGTGCGGAAGCCCGACCGCCAGATCGACCAGGACCTCCATGGGGACGTTCGGGACACGCTCGGGATCGGTCACCCGGAGCCGTGCGACGCCGTCCACGAACCAGGTCAGCTCATGTCTGGTCCACAGCAGCGCGAACACGTGATACCCGGCGGGGAAGTCCTCCGGGCCGTAGGTCCCCCGCTCCGTGCGTCGCGCGCCGTCCCCGCCCCGCCAGTGGGTGGACATCAGGACCTGCCGGGTGCTTCCCAGGAACTCCATGACATCCAGCTCGGGCGGGGTGTGCCGGGAGGCGGGCATCATCCAGAAGGCCGGGAACATGCCGGCCTGGGGGGGAATCCTGATGGCGGACTCGAAGTATCCGTAGGTGAAGGTCCTGCGGGGGCGGCCGTCCCAGTGGTCACGGCCGGTCGAGATCATGCCGGAGGTCCAGGGGTAGGTCTTGCCGTCGCTGCCCCGGGTGGGTCGACGGACAGCGGTCAGGGAGAGAGCGCCGTTGTCCACGGTGACCTGACCGGGCAGGTACCACTGCTCCTCGTGGTTGCTGCTGTTGGTGCAGCCGTGACGGTTCCAGTCGTAGCAGGTGGCCCAGCGGCGCGTGTCGAGGGACGAACCGCCGAACTCGTCATGGAAGACCAGCTTCCAGTGACCCGGCGCGGGCGGAGGCCTGCTCGTTCCGCCGTGGCCGCAGGCCGTCGCCACCAGCAGCGCGGCCACGACGAGCGCCCGCCGGCCCCGGCCGACCCGCACGGCTATCGCCGGCCGCCGGGACGCGCCGGCCGACCCGTGGCCCGGCTGTCGCTGGACGGGGCGGAGCCCGAGGGTGCTCCCTCGGGCGGAGGCGGCCGGGAGGGGTCGGCCGGGGGTACCGAGGGATCGGGAGCCGGATCCCGCCGCGAGGCCCGGGCGCGTCCGCGACCACGAGGTAGGGGCAACAGGGCCAGCGCCGAGGTGATGAAGGCCAGCGTCGCCAGGGCCCGGAGGGTCGTGAAGACCCCGTTCAGATAGAGGGGCACGACGACCAGGACCGCCAGCGCCAGGCTGACCACCACGACCAGGACCGCCAGCTCCAGCAGGGGCGCCCGACCGGTCTCGCGCCCCACCGGCGGCCGCGCCCACCGGCTGGCCGCCAGCCCGGGGCAGACCAGCAGAAACGGCGTCACCACCAGGACGCGCAGGACACTTCCGGCCGGAAGTCCGCTCGCGGCCACGGCCAGCCAGCCGGACACCGCGAGACCGCACCGGAGCCGGAGCGCCCAGCGCGGCGAGGGGCCGGTGCGGAGCAGGGTCATCGTCCTCCTCCCTCGCCCGGGTTCTCGTAGCGGTAGACCACGGCGTCCTTGTTGTGGAAGACGGTCGTGAAGCCGTGCGCCTCGGCGATCTGGGACTCGAGCCGCTGCACGGTGTCGGCGGGCAGCGTCCCGTTCAGATAGCACTCGGCGGCCTGCGCCCTGCTCAGCACGATGTAGGCCGGCTTCGCGGCGGTGGTGTGTGCCAGGAAGGGCTCCAGGCCGGCCAGCGGATTCCGGGCCAGCCGCTGCCGGTCGCTGAGTTCCTGCTCGTCGAGCTGGACATGGGGGTGCTTGTCGTAGTGGGCGTCCAGACCCGGAACGGCGGACGTCACGGAGACGATGAGGGACCCGGGACGCGTGGACGTGACGAACCGGCCGGCGGAGACCTCGTCCTTGGTGAAGTAGTTCGCCGCTTCCTTGCCGTAGTAGCCGAAGAGCAGACCGCCGAGCAGGGCCAGCAGCACCGGGGTGACGGCGAGGACACGCAACAGCGGTCTGCGCTCCCACGGGAAGAACAGCGCGGCGACGAGGAGGGCGGCCGCGGGCAACGCGAACAGATAGGCGCGGAAGATCATCTCGCCGCCGTAGGCGTTGGCGACCAGGAGCGGCAGGGGGGCCAGGACGAGAAGCGGCAGACCGGTACGGCGGGTCCACCGGCGAGTCAGGAAGGCGACGGCCGCCAGCAGGAAGACCGCCGCGGACAGCCCACGGTCGACCCAGGACACCTCCACCTGGCCGGGCGCCGCGGTACCCAACTGGGCCAGTCCGGACACCACGTTGGCGTCGGGCTGCACCAGCGCGCCGAGGAACTGGTGCAGGTTGGAGGAGACATAGGGTCTGGCGACGGTGGTGTCCCACAGCGCCGTCAGCAGCACCGCGCCGGCCGCGACCGGCACCACCACGCGCCGGTTGCGGCGCGGAAGGGACAGCGCGACCAGTGAGCTGATCATCATCAGGGGCGTGAGGGGGTGCGAACAGATGATCACACCCTCGAGCAGCAGCGCGACGGCGAACCTGCCGACGGTCCAGCCGATGGGCGTGGCGGCGGGGAGCCGGCGCGCCGAGGAGGGCAGCTGCGCCATGACCAGCGCGATCAGCGTCACGAAGAACAGGAACGCGAACGCCTGGGGAGCGAAGTAGTCCTGTCCCACCCAGGAGCACGAGTAGTAGATCCACGCTGCTCCCCAGATCAGCCGCCTGTCCCGCGTCACCGCCCGGTAGACCAGCAGCAGGGGGGCGAGCAGCAGCGCGTTGAAGACCGGAGGGGTCCAGGCCGCGTAACCGAGCGCCGAGTCCAGGCCCGTCGCCTGGAGGAAGAACGCGTTGAGCTGGAAGAAGCCGGGCCACTGGTTGTAGAGCTCGAGCTTGCCCGCGTTGGGGACCGTACCGCCGTTCCTGATCACCGCGTCGACGATCGCGACGTGCTTCCAGGCCCAGCCGTAGCGCAGGGTCGGATAGAGCAGCGAGGGGGTGGCGTGGATGACCGCGATCAGCCCCAGGACGTAGCCCGCGAACCAGCCGTTGGGCGTCCGCCGGTCGGAAAGCGCCGTGCAGAAGCCGAGGGCGAGCAGACCGAGGGCGACCCAGAACACCACGGGCAGCACCTGCAGCAGCCCCAGGTCCTTCATGCGGCTGAGGTCCACACCCCGCAGGGAGGCGAGCCACAGGCCGAGCGAGACGGGCAGGGCCACCCGCACCCACACCTGGCGCGTTGTGTACGGCCTCCCCCGCTGCCGCGCCGTGGGCGCACCTGCCGGACCGGACCGTCGGGCGTCGGCCTTGGTACGCGGCCCTGTTCGATGACCGCTCGTCTGCGTCGGGTACCTGCCCATGCGGATGCCTCCCGCAGAGCGGCTGGAACATGTGTGCCGAAAAACAGCTGGACATCACGTTACTTTCATTCGCCGCGACCGGCAGTTCGTGGCGGTTCGCGCCGACGCCGCTCCGGTCGCAGCCCGGTCCCTTCCGACTTAGGCTGGCGGAACGAAGCCCGGAAGCACGACGATGCATAGGCGCCGCATGGAGTCACGGCAGACGCTGACAGCAGCCACAGACGGGCGCGCACAATGAGTTCGGGCCTGGGCAGACGCCTGCGGGGTGCCGACGGGGCGGCGGGGCCGCAGTCCAAGGACCAGTTGCTGCGCAACGGCCATGTGCTGACCTTCAACTCGGTGCTGACCGCCGCCCTGGGGGCGGGCTACTGGGCGTTCGCCGCCCGGAACTACGACGCCGACACGGTGGGCCGCAACTACTCGGCGGTGTCGGCGATGATGCTGCTCGCCGGCGTGGGCCAGCTCAACCTGACCAACGTGCTGCTGCGGTTCGTCCCCACGGCGGCGGGCCGCACCCGGCGGCTGGTCACCAGGGCCTATCTGGCGGCCTGTGCCACGACCGTGCTGCTCGCAGGGGCTTTCCTGCTGTTGCAGCCGGTGCTCTCACCAGGGCTGCACTTCCTCCACGACCCGCTGCTGGGGCCGTGCTTCGTGCTGGCCAGCGCGGCGTACGCGGTCTTCGTCATCCAGGACGGAGTGCTGACCGGACTGCGGCGCACGGACTGGGTGGTGCTGGAGAACGCCGTGTTCTCCGTGGTGAAGATCGTGCTCGTGGGGGTGCTGGCCGTCGTCCTGCCGTCGAGCGGGATTCTTCTGTCGTGGACGCTCGCCATCGCCGTCGCCGTCACCCTCACCAACGGGTTCCTGTACGCGCGGGCCTTCCCCCGGCACGCCATGACCGCGCTGGACGAGCGGGCCGACGTCAGCAGGCCGACGAGCGGCTACATCATGGCGGACTACGTCGCCGCGCTGTTCTGGCTCGGCGCGACCGCCCTGCTGCCGGTCCTCGTCCTCAACCGGCTCGGCCCGGACCAGGCGGCGTACTTCTCACTGGCCTGGCTCGCGGGATTCTCGCTCTACCAGTTGAACGCCAGCATGGGCGAGTCGCTCATCGTGGAGGCGGCGAACGACCCGGCCCAACTGCTCAAGCAGTGCCACAAAGTACTGCGGCACACCGGGATGCTCCTGGTGGCGAGCACCGCGGTGCTCTGTCTGGCGGCGCCGCTCCTGCTGCGGGTGTTCGGCCCGGACTACGCGCGCAACGGCTCGGGCCTGCTCCGCCTGGTGGCTCTCTCGGCCATCCCGAACCTGGTCGTGATCGTCGCCGTCAGCGCCTGCCGGGCCCAGCGTCGGCTGCACATGCTGATGGGCCTTCTCGCCGTGGTCTGCTCGCTGTCCACCGGCCTGTCACTGGTGCTGCTGCCGGTGCTGGGGATCGCCGGTGTCGGGGCGGGATGGCTCATCGCGCAGACCTTCGTGGCCCTGTTGCTGTGGTGGCAGAAGCCGCTGTGGCTGCCTGTGGGCCGGTCGGCACCACAGGCCGCCCAGGACCGCGACGCCGCCTGACCGGCGCCCGGGCGGGTCTACCGGCCGCCGGCCGTCCCCGGGCGGTGGTCGACCGCTGCGCGAAGGTGGTCCATCCGGCCCCGCAACCGGGTCAGCAGCGTCCGCTCCAGCCGGTACTCGGTGAGGCGGTGCGGCTCGGCTCCGACACGGGTCTTGAACTGCTCCAGCGAGGCGACTCCTCCGGACTCGCCCATCTCGTAGTAGCGACAACCCGCCTCGCAGGCCTGCTCGATGGAGCGCAGCAGAAGGATCTGGTTCGCCCGCAGCGGGCCGGCGGCCTCCACGTCGCTGAAGCCGCGCCAGTAGACGCAGACCTCACGATGCAGGAGCACGATCACCGCGGCCAGGGGCCGCCCGCGCACGCCGGCGACGAAGATCCGGCAGGCGCCCGGCAGCGCGGCGGCGATCGCGTGGAACTTGGCGAGCGGCTCGGCGCGCTTCCCACGGGCGCGCACCAGGGCCGGGGGAAGGTTCCGCTCCCGGGCCCGCCGGTCGAGCCACCGGAGGTAGAGGTCGTAGAAGCTCTCGACCAGCTCCGGCGAACTCCCGCTCTCCACCGTCATCCCGGCCCGCTCAGCCCTGCGCTCCGCGTTGCGCATGTTCCCCCGGGTGTTCTTGGACCACCGCTGGGACCAGATGGCGTCCATGCCGCCGTCGAGGTCGAGGACGTGCACGGTCCGGGGGACGGGGACGACTCCCGGTGGCGATGCGGGCCAGTCGTGTGCCGCGCGGAACGAGGGACGGACACTGGTGCGCAGGGCATGGTCGGCGACGAGGTCCTCAAGGACCAGGTCGACCTCGTCGGGGCGCACCCCTCCGGGTGCCAGGATGCCGCCGGTGCCCCAGCCGGGGGGCAGCGACGCCCGTACGGTGAGCGGGTGCGGCCGGGCCGGGCGGCAGACCATCGGCAGGACGAGCTCTCGTCCCTCACCGGTCCGGTAGAGCCGACCGGCGTCGTGCCAGCCGCTGACGGCGCAGACGCAGTCCACCCATTCCGGCAGATGGAAGGCCATGGCCCCGGGATCGGCCGCGAGCACCCGTGACCAGGCTTCACGCGGGATCGGGCTGACGGCCCGTACCGGCCCGTCGCCGGCAGGGACCTCCCACACCCGGGATCCGCTCTGTCCTGTCGTCACCTCGGCCTCCTCAGGGCGTGGAGCGGCGAGGCGTGTCCCCCGCCCGCTGTGAAGGGTGAGCCGGCCGTGCCCGCGGACGAGTACCGGGCCACGGCCGCCCGTGCGTGTGCGAGGCGGGCCAGCCGGAGGGGCATGCCGGCCCGGCCTGCCTCGGGCACCGCCAACAGCGCCGTCAGGGCCGTGTCACCGAGGGACAGCGAGGGAGGGCGGCAACGGGGGCAGCCGCCGGGGCGGTGTCCCAGCAGTCGCCCCGCCGCGTCGGCCAGCCCCGCCTGGCAGGGCCGGCGCAGCACGGTGAGCCCCGCCGCACGTACCGCAGGGGCGGCGTTGCCCGGGGCGAGACCGTTGCGCGCCCACCGCAGCAGCGGAATGTCGGTGGCGCTGTCACCCACGGCCAGCGCGGGTCGTGTCCCGGCGGGCGCACCCAGTGTCCGCAGAAGCGTCGCGACGCCCGTGGCCTTGTCGACGCCCGCGGGAACGAAGTCGGTCTGCATCTCACCTTGCACCACGGTGAAGCCGGCGGCTTCCGGACGGCCGGTCACCTCTCGCACGGTCGCGTCGTCGAGCGCCGTGCGGTCCGCTCCGGTGCCTCGGCAGGCCCGCACGCACCGCACGTACTGCGGGTCCAGCGTCACGGACGGCAGTCCCGACAGCAGACCGGCCAGCGCGGAGGGATCGGGACCAGTCACTACCGGGGTCACGCTGTCGCGTTCGGTGTCGTAGACGACGGCGCCGTACTCCGCCACGCCACCGGGCAGTCCGTACGTACGGCAGCGGTCGCGCACCTCCGGTACCGGTCGTCCCGTGGCGAGCAGCACCCGGTACCCGTGGGCGCGCAACGCCCGCAGGGCGAGCATCCCGGCGGGTGCGGGTGCCGGGGCGCCGCACAGGTCCGTCTCCAGAACACCGTCCACGTCCAGAGCGCACCACGCCCCGTGCGCCGACGGAGGTTCGAGACCGGGGTCGGGGAGCTCGAGGTCCCGCAGATAGAGGGTGGCCAGATACTCCTGGACCGCGCGCGCCCGTGCCCGCCGGGCGGTGGCCTCGTCCACGCCGGTGCGGGCGCCGGAGCGGCCGAGCCGCTCGGCGTTCCAGCCGTGGACGGCCTGGTAGACACACCACCGGGCGGCCGGAATCCGGCTGCCGGTCAGCCGTTCGTAGGCGGACTGCAGCTGGTCGGCGTGCGGGAGCAGGGCCTGCGCCGCACCCGCCAGGTCGTAGGCCGCGTCGTAGGCGGCGAGGTCCAGATGGCTGAAGCAGCCGTCGTCGAAGTCGGCCTTGGTCCATCCGCCGGGGTCGGGGCACCACCGTCCGAACGCCATGTGGCCGTCCACCAGCGAGGCGGACGAGGTGTGCAGCAGGTCGCGCAGCAGCGGGTCGATCAGCAGTGGCCGCAGCGGTGCCGCCAGCCGCCCGCAGCGGTCGGCGAACAGCCGGGCGCCGGCCTCCCAGACCGGCTGACACCCCCTCAGCATGACGCTGCGGTCGGCCGCGAGCGGCACACGGGCCCGGCGCTGGACGACGTAGCGGACGACGTCCGCGGCCGGAACCTGCCGTGTGCGGGCGAGGTCCGGACGCGGGCCCGGTTCTTCGGCCGGCCGTTCGCTCAGGAGCACTCCGTCGTGGAATCCATGGACCCGGGGCACCAGTCCGTCGAGGGCCTCGGCGACCGACAGCGCGTGGCGCCCGAGGTAGCCGGTCCCCGCTCCTTGCGCGACCAGGCGCAGCTCCGCGTCCCCGGTGGCGGAGCGAGTCCGGACGGTGAACGGCACCTCGACGTGGGACCAGCGGGACGGCAGCCCCGGCTCGTCGGCCGACAGGCTGAGCACATCGTGGTCCGGCAGCAGTTCCGCCAGACTCCGGCGCAGACCCTGCTTCCGCAGACGGTCGCGGATGTGCCAGTCGTCCGGCGGCAGCACGACACTGGGAAACCGGGTCAGGAGCGCGGGGGCCGGCCGGTCGGCGAAGGCGGCGTAGAGCATCACCACGCGCTCCGCGGGCAGGCCCGCCCGCGACAGCCCGCGTGCCACGGCCACCAGGCTGCCGCCGGTGGACGGCGGATCGTCGATCAGCACGGCCAGCGTGCCCTCCCGCACCGCGGAGCGCAGGGCCGCGATGTCCGCGCGCGACGACGCTCCGCCGGGTCGTGTGGTGCGGACCGTGACGTGCGCGTACCCGTCGGCGCGCAGGGCCGCCCCGGCGAGCGGCGCCAGATAGCTGCCTGACGTACGCAGGCCGATCACCAGGATCCGCGTGCCGCGGTCCGGGTACCGGTCGGTGAAGCGGGTGACGAGTTCGACGACGTCGCAAGGATGCTGGTCGAAGCTGCGGAAGCAGGAAGGGGGACGCAGGACGCTGCCGTCGAGCAGTGCGGCACCGGACGGCGGCACCTCGGTGCCCAGACGCTCCAGCAGCGCGCCGACCCGCCCGGAGAACGCCTGCGGGTCGCCCTCGGTCGTGGCGTCGGGCCGGGCCGCGACGGCATCGGCCAGGGCGTCCGTCAGCCGACGCGTGACCGACAGCCACTCCCGCAGCCGGCGTGTGGCGGGCGACAGGTCGGCTGCGGTCACCGCGCCGTTCAGCGCGAGCCGCAGCACCTTTCCGGCGGCCGTGCCGTCGAGTTCCGACGCGGCTCGACTGAGCAGCCAGGGAGTACCGGCCAGATGATCCTCACAGACCTGGGTGAGGCCGGCGGCGAAGAGGAACGCGTCCAGCGGATCGCCACGGCATGCGGCCTCCAGGAGTCCGCGATGCAGTTCGGTCGCGTCGGCGTAGAGGTCGGCAACCGCCTGCCGGGGCGGGGTCGCACCTCCGGCGTCCACTGGGGGGCGGGACATGTCAGGCGTCCTTGAATCGGATGGCGCGTTTGACGACCGTCCGCAGCCCGCGCTCGGCCGCGGAGACGGGCAGCCGCTCACGGACGTAGCGAGGGGAGGCACAACTGTCCGCTCCGAACCCCTCCTTGAAATGGGCCAGTGAGGAGCCCGGGGAGGACTCACCCATGTCGTAGCTGCCGCAGCCGGCCAGACACGCTTCCTCGATCGCCAGCCGGTTGAGCAGGGACGTGGCCCGGACGGGATGGGCCAGCTCACGGTCCATGGCCGCGCGCCAGAACTTGGCGTGACGGCCGTGCCGAAGCACGACGATCGCCGCGGCGGGCCGGCCGGCGTACCAGGCGACCCAGATCGAACACGCTTCGCCGAACCCCGCGGCCACTGCTGCGAGCCGTTGACTGGGGAAGGCTCTCCTCCTGCGCCATCGCGCCAGCGTGAGCGGCTCGTGCTGCTGCGCGGCCCAGCGTTCGATCGACTTCTCGTACAGCTCGTGGAAGACCGGAACCAGCCGGCCGGCACGGTCGACCTCGACCTCGACATCCGACTTCTCGGCCCGGCGGACGTCGCGCCGCACCCGCGTGTGGAACCGGGACTCCCACACGGTGTCGAAACCGCCGTCGAGACGCACCACCTGCGTCATGTGGGACTCCGGCCGGAAGTCGGCCGGGGCGGCCTTCTCCCACACCTCCGTGTCCCCCGGCCGAAACCGCACGCCGACCCGGAGCGCGTGGCGCCCGGCCAGGTCGTCGAAGAGCGCCCGCGCCTTCGCCGGGCCGACGCCCCCGGGGGCCAACGGCCCTCCGATCCCCCACTCGGCCGGCCAGGACTCCTCCGCGCCCAGCCATGGCGGGCGCCGCCGCCTTCTGACCAGCGGGAGCACGATCCGGCTGCCGTCCTCGAACTCGTACAGCCGGCTGGCCTCCTGGTACGGCCCCGTGGCACACAGACAGTCCAGCCAGGTCGGGGTCTGGGTGACGTGCGTGTCCACGTCCCGCGACGCGAGTTCCCACCAGACCTCGCGCGGTGCGGGGGTGGTGATGCGCGCGGGGCCCGCGGCGCCGTCGATCAGGAGTTCAGCGGGTGCGTTCACAGGCTTCTCCTGCAGAGGCGCGGGTACCGCAAGCACGACTTACGGGGCGAACCCCCGCGCCTGTCCACCCATCGATTTTAGGGGCGACGAAAAGATCGGGCATCTCGGGCATCTCAGGGCACACCGCCCGCCCCCACCTCGGTGAGCACCGGCACCACATTGTCGGCGACCCACCGCCGACTGCGCCCGTAGCGGGACGATTTCGCCACATTTCCGGCGACGTGCCACAGCCAGGTCAGCAACGTGAAAGCGGTCTCGCCCTCGGGGTCGGAGGCGAGAGCCCCCGCCTCGGCCAGTACGCTCCGGTCCTCCGGCAGCAGGGACGCGCGGCGCACCACATCGGCGACGACCTGCCCGAACTGGCGCCCTTCGAGCTGATGCCGCATGGTCAGCACGAAGGTGTGCTCGTCGAGGACCGACGGACCGTCCGGGAGGGCACCGGCCCAGTCGATCACCCCGCACAGCTCCCCGCGCCGCCGGGTCACCAGCACGTTTCCGGGGTGGAAGTCGCCGTGCGTCCACGCCACCAGCAGCCTGCGCCCGGCCAGCCCGCGCACCAGACGGTCGCGCAGTACCATCATGGCTTCCGCGCCCTGCCCTCGGCGGCACCAGCGGACCTCTTCGGCGAGGACGGCCAGTCGTGGCTCGACCCAGTCGCCAATCCGGGAGGTGATCTCCTCCCTCCGTCCGGTGGCCCGGTGCAGTTCGCGGATCGCGTCGAGCGCGGACACGGTGACCGACCGGGCCAGCCGGGGTGAGCGCTGCAGCAGCGTGTCGCCCTCGACGCCGGGCAGCCAGCTCTCGACCACCAGCGGCAGGGGTCCCTCCAGCCGGCACTCCTCCACCACGGGCAGCAGTCGCCGCCATGTTCCGAGGCCTTCCTCATGGGCCAGTCGTCGTACGGCCTCGCATTCGCCGGCCAGCGACACGGCCGCTCGGCGGCTGCGGGGGTGCTTGACCAGGACGGGCGCCTGCGCCGCGCCGTCGAGACGGAACACCAGGAGATCGGAGAGCGTCCTTCGCGGCCCGCGCGGATGGCCGTAGGCCGCGCCGTCCGCGCGGAGGGAGTCCGCCAGCCGACGGGCGATGACGAGGTCGACGGGACGGGTCAGCAGACCGGCGGACTGGATCGGCAGAAACCCGCGCAGCTCCGCTGCAAAACCCATCCGGCTCTCCTCTCAGCCAGACAGTCCGTGAACGTTGTGCATGTCCATTGTCGTCGCGTTCGCGACGCCGAGCCAGTCGTCCTGTCGGCCGCCGCCCGCCACCCCACGACACGCGCGGTCGCTCCGCGGTTGCGTCTGCCGGGGGGCAGGCGCATTTACACTGTATACGGACGCGTGGCCTCCTGGTCACGGGCGAGGAGGCACGCATGGCACGCGACTCTGGAACAGGGCAGGCACGACGCGCGAGCGACCGCGGTCGCTACGGCCGGCTGAGCCGGGAGCGGGTGCTGGCCAGTGCGCTGGCGCTGGTGGACCGCGAGGGCCTGTCGGCACTGAGCATGCGACGGCTGGGCGCCGAACTCGGCGTGGAGGCGATGGCCCTCTACCGGTACGCGGAAGGCAAGGACGGTCTGCTGGACGGTCTGGTGGAGGCCCTCTATCTGGAGCTGGAGGAGCGGCTGGCCGCCGAGACCGAGGCGGTCGACTGGCGGGCCGGCCTCCATCGCGTCGCCCGGGCGACGTACGACGTCTGCCTCGCCCATCCCCAGGTGGTCCCCCTGCTGACCACGCGCATGCTGGCCGTCCCGCTCGCCCGCCGGCCGCTGGCCGTGCTGAAGGACCACGAGCGGGTGCTCAGGCTGCTCAAGGAGGCCGGGCTGGACGAGGCCCGTACGGCCAACGCCTTCCGCGCCTTCACCGCCTGGCTGCTCGGCTACGTCTCCGTGGAGCTGCGGCCGGTGATCGACAACCCGGACGAACCCGATCCCGCCTTCCGTCTGGGGCTGCATCGCATGCCGCCCCAGGAACTGCCCGGCCTGCGGGAAGCCGCGCCCACCCTCATCGAGCCGGGTGGAGCGGAGGGGCTGGCGGCCGGGCTGGACGCACTGCTCGACCGTTTCGCCGGGGCCGCCTGAGCAGGCAGGTCAGGTCAGGTCAGGTCAGTGCACTCTAGGCGCGCCCGCCACGAGCTGCGCTCGCGAACAGCCGCGCCGATGTCGCCCCCTCCGCCGCCATCTGCAGCACCGCGTCCCTGTCGGCGGGCCGCAGCAGCGACCGTGTCGCCGTAAGAGCCGCTGCCGGGGCGGCGAGGAGGGTGGTCAGCTGCTCCGCCACGCGCGTGTGCAGGTGCTCCCGGTCCTCCACCACCTCCGTGACCAGGCCGAGCCGCGCCGCCTGCGCGGCGGACACGCGCTCGCCCAGCAGCAGGAGTTGGGCGGCGCGCTGGGGGCCGAGGCGCTGTGGGAGCAGCAGGGTGCCGGCGCCGTCCGGGGCCAGACCCTGGGCGACGAACGGGTACTTCAGGTGGCTGCGGCGCGTGGCGTAGACGAGGTCGAAGTGGAGCAGGGCCGTAGCGGCGCTTCCGACGGCGGCCCCGTCCACGGCGGCGACGAGGACGGTGTCGCTGCGCAGGACGGCCTTGTGGAACTCGGCGAGCGGTGAGCACAGGCCGAGCGCCGTCTCCTGGTCGGCGGCAAGGTCGTCGAGGTCGCTGCCGGAGCAGAAGTCCTCACCGGCGCCGGTGAGGACGACGACACGTACGCCGGGATCGGCGTCCGCCTCGGCGACGGCATCGGCCAGGGCCCGGTACATCGCCAGGGTCAGGGCGTTGCCCGCCTCGGGGCGGTCGATGGTGATCCTGACCAGCGCCCCGGTTCGATCGACCCGGATGGCGCCGGTGGACTTCGTGGCGGGTGGGCCGCCCGTCCGGACGCAGCGGTCTGGAGTCACGTCGCCTCCCTCTGGCTCTGTTCAACGAAGCTAGCCCGCGCCGAAGCTGGCTGTCAATGACAGAGTCAGGTGGCGGGAGGGTCTCCCCTCGACCGGGGCCCTGGGGCAGACCGGAGACCCCGGTCCCGGCGAAGGCCGTGGTCCGCTCAGCCCCGCGACGCCAGTACCACCGCCACGCAGGCGATCATGGCCACGGTGATGAGGACCATCGCGATGAGGGTGCCGCGCAGCCACTGCCGGATCCGGACGTGGTGCTGCGCCTCCACCGCCTGGACGCGCTCGGCGATGTGATCGGTGACCATGCGGGCGACGTACGTCTGCTCGGCGAGATACCACCGCTCGATGTCGCGCTTCTGCTCCGGCGTCAGCCCCTCGGTCCGTGCGGTGAAGTCCGCCACGCGCCGCTGCGCCGCTCCCACATGAGCCTCGCGGTACAGAAAGGTCTCGATGTCGCCCAGGCCGCGAGCGGCCTCCTCACGTGCGTCCATGGTGTACCCCCGACGGAAACGTGAACTCCACATGATCATGCCGCGGCCTCCTCACCCGCCCGGCGCGCGCCGGAGCCCTGAGCCACACCGCTCGTGACCAAAGCGTCCCGCGGATACCGCACGGAAGCCAGAGGACGGGGTCCGACACCAGACAGACGCCGTGGAGCCCGGGAATGTGACATGTGGGGGCGGGCGGCGACATGAAGAAGGCCGTTTCCTCATGGTGAGGAAACGGCCTCCGACCCGCATAAGAGCTGGTCGGGACGACAGGATTTGAACCTGCGACCCCTTGACCCCCAGTCAAGTGCGCTACCAAGCTGCGCCACGTCCCGGTGCGTGCCGCGCGGTGAACCGCGTGATCACGCGAACAGCACTTTACCCCACGACGGGGGCGGCCCCGAAGCGGGCCGTGGGGCGCGGCACAATCGGCGTATGGGCAGCGCATCCGCAGGGCGGTCGGTGACGGGACGGGACCGGGACAGGGAGGGCCGGGCCCGCAACGCCCGGCCGCGGGACGGGCTGGGGCGGCCCCTGCCGTACGGCGCGGCCGGGGTGCAGCGGCAGCCGGAGGGAGTCGTACGGACTCCGCCGCAGACCGTCGCCGAGGCGCAGGAGCTGCTGGACGCGGGGAAGCCGTTCCACGCGCACGAGGTGTTCGAGGACGCCTGGAAGTCGGGGCCGGAGGAGGAACGGCAGCTGTGGCGGGGGCTCGCGCAGCTCGCGGTCGGGCTCACCCACTCCGCCCGGGGCAATCGCACGGGCGGTCCCCGGCTGCTGCGGCGCGGTGCCGACGCCGTGGAGGAGTGGGCGGCGGGTGCGGGGCAGCCGGAGCCGTACGGGATGGATCTGGCGTCTCTGGCGGGCTGGGCCCGGGAGCTGGCAGAGGCCGTCGAGCGGGGCGGTGAACTCGTCGACGCGGCGGCGCAATCA
The DNA here is from genome assembly GCF_053593695.1 of Streptomyces sp. NPDC002144. Taxonomy (NCBI): domain Bacteria; kingdom Bacillati; phylum Actinomycetota; class Actinomycetes; order Kitasatosporales; family Streptomycetaceae; genus Streptomyces; species Streptomyces sp. NPDC002144. The sequence continues at coordinate 112,904 of NZ_JBSFDB010000027.1, read as the reverse complement.
CCCCGGCTCCGCGGCTGACCCCGGCCTCGGGGCTGTCCCGTGGCAGGGCGCCGTCCCTCCTGGTCACCGGGGCGGAGGCGGTGTCCCCGTTGTCAGTGGTGTGCGGCAGACTCGGGGCGTGCGAAAGATTCATGTCATCGGTATCGGCGCGGGCGACCCCGACCAGCTGACCCTGCAGGCGGTCCGGGCGCTGCGTGACACGGACGTGTTCTTCGTCCTGGACAAGGGCGAGGTGAAGAGCGACCTGACACAGCTGCGCCGGGACATGCTGGAGGCACACCTGCCGGACGGGACGTCGTACCGGGTGGTCGAGGCGCGGGACCCGGACCGGGACCGTACGGCGGGCGGCGCGGCCTACTCCCCCGCCGTCGGTGACTGGCGCAGCGCCCGGGCCGGCATCTACGAGCGGCTGATCGCCGACGAGCTGGGCGAGGAGGAGACCGGGGCGTTCCTGGTGTGGGGGGATCCCGCGCTGTACGACAGCACGATCGGGATCCTCGAGGAGGTGCTGGAGCGGGGCGCGGTCGATTTCACGTTCGACGTCGTGCCCGGCATCAGCAGCGTCTCGGCGCTGGTCGCCCGCCACCGGACCGGGCTCAACCGGGTCGCCCGGCCCGTCCAGATCACCACGGGGCGACGGCTCGCCGAGGGCTTCCCGGAGGGGGTGGACGACGTGGTGGTGATGCTGGACGCCCACCAGACCTTCCGGCAGTACGCGGACCAGGACATCGACATCTACTGGGGCGCCTACATAGGCACCCCCGACGAGATCCTCGCCTCCGGCCCGATCGCCGAGGCCGCACCACGCATCGAGCGGCTGCGCGCCGAGGCCCGGGAGCGCAAGGGCTGGATCATGGACACGTATCTGCTGCGCAGACATCCCGGGGAGCGTTAGGCGGGGCAGCGGGAGCTGAGTTTGACGTCGGACACCGTCGCCCGGCGCCGCGCGCCCGGCGGCACCGGAAAACCATGTGCCGCGCGGACGCGGCGGTGGTCATACTCGGCGCATGTCCGCCTCACCCGTCCGGTTCCGCGACCCGTGCAGCACGGTGTACCACTTCAGCGCGTCGCTGCTCGTCCGCTGCCCGCGCTGCGACCGCGTCGCCCACTTCGAGCGGCGGCCGGGCCGCACGCCCGACGCCCGTGGGGTGAGGTACCCGGAGCGGCGTGTGGTCTGCCGGTCCTGTGGTCTGAGCCGGATCGACACCGGCCCCGCCTGCCCGGCGGCGCGCGCGAGCCGAGCCTGCCACCGGCCGCCGCTGTGGCTGCGGGCCGGCACCAGGCACGGTGAGCTGTGGGCGTACAACCTCGGACACCTCGACCTCATCCGGCGGTTCGTCGCCGCCGACCTGAGGGAGCGGGCACCCTGGTACGAAACCGGGCCGAAGATGACGCTGGTCGCGCGGCTTCCCACCTGGATCAAGAACGCCAAGAACCGCGCCGAGGTGCTGCGCACGATCGACCGTATGCGGGCGTCCGTCACGACAGGCTGAGGTCCAGCCGGTCGAGGGCGGCGGCCACGTCGGGCACGGGAGTGACGCCGTCCGGCAGCGGGGGGCGTCGTACGACCACGACGGGCAGCGCGAGTTCACGGGCGGCCGTGAGTTTCGCCGCCGTCGCCGCTCCCCCGCTGTCCTTCGTGACCAGGACGTCGATCAGGTACTCACGCAGGAGCGTGGTCTCGTCGGCCACGGTGAACGGGCCGCGGCCCAGCAGTACTTCGGTGTGCGGCGGCAGAGGCGGCTCGGGCGGTTCCACCGAGCGTACGACGAAGTGCAGGTCGCCCAGGTGCGCGAAGGTCGCGAGACCCAGACGTCCGGTGGTCAGGAAGATCCGGCGGCCGAGGCGGGGCAGCAGGTCGGCGGCGGCCGCCAGGGACGGGACCGGGTGCCAGTGGTCGCCGGGGGCCGGCCGCCAGCCCGGGCGGCGCAGCACGACGGCGGGCACTCCGGTGGCCGCCGCGGCCCGCGCGGCGTTCGCGGTGATCGTCCCGGCGAACGGGTGCGTGGCGTCGACCAGCGCGTCCACCCGCTGCTCCCGCAGCCACTCGGCGAGCCCCTCCGCCCCGCCGAACCCGCCGACCCGTACCTCCCCGGCCAGCGCGCCCGGCCGGCTCACCCGCCCGGCGAGCGAGGTGGTGACGCGTACACCGGGCCGTGCGGCGAGGACGGCGGCCAGTTCGCGGGCCTCGGTGGTGCCGCCCAGGACGAGGACGTGGGGGGACATGGGAGGGAGCGTACGAGATGGCCGGGGGACGCGGAACGGCCGCCCGGCGCTGGTGCCGGACGGCCGTCCTGTGCGGGAAGTCCGCGTCAGCCCTGGCGGGCCTTGAAGCGCGGCTCCTTCTTGTTGATCACGTAGACCACACCGCGTCGGCGCACCACCTGGGCGCCGGGCCTGGCCTTCAGGGAACGCAGGGACTTGCGCACCTTCATGGAACTGTCCTCCTCGTGTCGCTCGTCGGGCGCGTCAGGCGCGGGCCGCGGCGGTACGGCCGTAGCGGCGCTCGAAGCGTTCGACTCGGCCGGCGCTGTCCAGGACGCGCGCCCTGCCGGTGTAGAAGGGGTGGGACGCCGACGAGATCTCGACGTCGATCAGGGGATAGGTGTTGCCGTCCTCCCACTCGATCGTCCGGGACGAGTCGGCGGTGGAACGGGTCAGGAACGCGGCGTCCGCGGCGCGGTCGCGGAAGACCACGAGCCGCGAGTCGGGATGGATGCGGGGCTTCACGGGGTTACCTCCTCGGGAACCGCGGGCCCGACGGTGCGGGCCCGCTCCGGCTGGTTCAGCGCTCCTCGCGGAACTCGACGTGCGCGCCGGCCACCGGGTCGTACTTGCGCAGGACAAGCCGGTCGGGGTCGTTCCTGCGGTTCTTGCGGGTCACGTAGGTGACACCGGTTCCGGCCGTCGACTTCAGCTTGACGACGGGGCGCGCGGTACTGCGTGCCATGAGGTCCTCCCTTCGCCCATGCCCCGGACCTTTGATCCAGGCATGTCAATCACATGCGGTGTAACAGCACCGGCCCACGCCGCATTCCCGGGTCAGCGCAGGAGCAGCTGGAGGCCGCCGACGACCGTCGCCGCGATCACGAGTTGCTCGAAAAGGCGCTGGTTGATGCGGTTCACAGCCCATTTGCCGATCAACGCGCCGGGCACGACGAACACGGCGAGCGCGGCGTCCAGGAGCAGCGAGTGGCCGTCGATCAGGCCGAGACCGGCACTGAAGGGGACCTTGGAGACGTTGACGATCAGGAAGAAGAACGCCGACGTCCCCAGGAAGCCGAGCTTGCGGAAGCCGGCGGAGAGCAGGTACATCGACATCACCGGGCCGCCCGCGTTGGCGACCATCGTGGTGAAGCCGCCGAGGACGCCGTAGGAGCGGGCCTTGAGACGGCCGGTGCGGGTGCTCACCGAGTCCGGTTCGTCCTCGGTCTCCGCCGTGCGTCGCCGCCACACCGTCACCCCCGCCATGAGCAGCAGGATCGCGCCGATCGACGTCCGTACGACCTGGTCGTCGGCCCACACCAGGAACAGTGTGCCGACGACCACGCCCGCGGCGACCGCGGGGAACAGACGCCAGAGGGTGGGCCAGTGGGCGTGCCGGCGGTAGGTGAGGACGGCCAGGACGTCGCCGACGATCAGGATGGGCAGCAGGACGCCGGTGGAGGCCCGGGCGGGCAGCACCGCGGCGAAGATGGCGAGGCTGACCGTGTTGGCGCCGCTCACGGCAGTCTTGGAGAAGCCGACGAGGAGGGCGGCGCAGGCGAGGGCGGCGAACCCCCAGCCGGATATGTGCCAGAGCGTCATCGTGTTCATGCGGGGACCGATGCTATGTGCAGACAACCGGTGCGGTAAGTACCGTCTCGCTGGTTGGCACCCGACGTTCGATGCCGCCGATGAGGACGGGCACCCTGCCCCGTCAGCTGGAGGAGACATGGCCAATGCCCGCGAGCACGTCCTGGCCGGGAGCCGGGGCGCCCTCGTCGCCCGTGAGTGGCCCCATGAGCGGCCCCATGAGCGGCCCCGGTACCTGGCGCTGATCGCGCACGGCTACGGGGAGCACATCGGGCGGTACGAGGAGCCGGCCGGGGTACTCGGGCGGCACGGGGCCGCCGTCTTCGGACCCGATCATCTCGGGCACGGGAAGTCGGCCGGCGAGCGGGTGCTGGTCGAGGACTTCGAGGACGTCGTCGGTGACCTGCACGCGGTGGCCGAGCTGGCCCGGGGCGCGTACCCCGGGCTGCCCCTCGTGCTGGTGGGGCACTCGATGGGCGGGCTGATCGCCGCCCGGTACGCCCAGCGGTACGGCGACGAGCTCGCCGCCCTCGTGCTGTCCGGGCCGGTGATCGGGGCCTGGGAGCTGCCGGGGCGGCTGCTGGCGCTCGACGAGATCCCGGACGCGCCGATCAGCCCGTCCGCGCTGTCCCGGGACCCGGCGGTGGGAGCGGCGTACGCGGCGGATCCGCTGGTGTGGCACGGACCGATGAAGCGGCCGACCGTGGAGGCGTTCGCGCGCACGCTCCAGCGGGTGGCCGAGGGCGGTGACGTCGGCCGGCTGCCGGTGCTGTGGCTGCACGGCGACGACGACCGGCTGGTACCGCTCGCCGGGAGCCGGATCGGGGTCGAGCGGCTGAGCGGCGGCGACCTCACCGAGCGGGTCTTCCCGGGCGCCCGCCACGAGGTGTTCCACGAGACGAACAGGGCCGAGGTCTTCGCGGAACTCGTCCGTTTCCTGGACGGCGTGATCAAGGGCTGAGACGGACATACGCGGCGTTTGCTGCGCATGCCCCGGGGCACCCGCGCCCGCATGGAGTGGTTGCGCAGGGCGGCCTGCGTGGGTGAGGACCCCGAGCTGTTCTTCCCCGTCGGCACCGAAGGACCGGCGCTGCGGGACATCGCCGCCGCCAAACGTGTCTGCGCCCGCTGCCCGGTGGCCGTCGAGTGCCTCGACTACGCGCTCGGCAGCGGGCAGCTCTCGGGGGTCTGGGGCGGCACCCACGAGGACGAACGCCTCGCACTGCTCCGTACCGGCACGACCGACGCCAGAAGGAGAAGCACCGTATGACCGTGGTGAAGAGCACGCTGCCCGAGCCGGCCCGCGAGGTCGCCGGTGAGGCGCTGCAGAGCACACTCGTGGATCTCCTCGGGCTCTCACTGATCGGCAAGCAGGCGCACTGGAACATCGTGGGCCCGCGCTTCCGTTCGATCCATCTGCAGCTCGACGAGGTCGTGGACACGGCACGCACCTACGCCGACACGGTGGCGGAGCGGTCCGCCGCCCTGGGCCTGCCGCCCGACGGCCGGCCGGAGACGATCGCCGCGTCCTACACGCTGCCGGGCTCCAAGGACGGCTGGCAGCGCGACACCGAGGTCGTGCAGCTGGTCGTGGATTCGCTGGAGGCGGCCATCGGACGGCTGCGCGAGCGGATCGCCGCGACCGAGGAGCCGGATCCGGTCACCCAGGACCTGCTGATCGCCATCACCGCCGACCTGGAGAAGCAGCGGTGGATGTTCGCGGCCGAGAACTTCCCCCGCGAGGACTGAGCGGGGCGGTCGAACACATACGTACGGAAAGGGGACGTGATGACCGACGCCCTCGAACTCGACGCGCTGTGGGAGGACTTCCACCGCGTCGTGAACATGACCTCACAGGAGCTCGCCGCCTGGCTGCGGGTGAGCGACGCCGACGAGAGCCCCGAACCGCTGCCCGAGCACGCGGGTTCGCCGACCGGACAGCACGTCCTCGCGATCCTGCAGAAGCGGCGCACCGACCTCACCGAGGACGACATCCAGGTGATGTACGAGGTGGTGGACACCGTGACCGCGCAGACGGACGTGGAGAACGAGCCGGAGCCGGAGGACACCCGCCGCCGGCACCTGCTGATGTCGCTCGGGCACGACCCGCTCAGGCCATGACCGACCAACGGCGTCTGGTGCGGGAACTGGTGGGCGCGCACGGGCGGACGTTCGCCGAGGAGGCGGGCATCACACTGCGGAACACCCCGCAGCCGCTGTACCGGCTGCTGGTTCTCGCGCTGCTGCTCAGCGCCCGTATCCGCGGGTCGATCGCCGTCGCCACGGCCCGGGAGCTGTCCCGGGCCGGGCTGCGCGATCCGCGGCGGACCGCCGAGGCCGACTGGCAGGAGCGGGTCGACGCGCTGGGCCGGGGCGGCTACCGGCGCTACGACGAGCGCACCGCCACCCAACTCGGCGAGGGAGCAGAGCTGTTGCTCGACCGCTGGGGCGGTGATCTGCGCCGGATGCGCGAGGAGGCGGACGGCGACGTCGGTGAACTGCGGCGGCTGCTGCGGGAGATACCCGGTATCGGGCCGGCCGGCGCGGACATCTTCCTGCGCGAGGTCCAGCGGGTGTGGCCGGAAGTGGGACCGTACCTGGACCGCAAGGCGCTCGACGGAGCGGAGCGGCTGGGGCTGCCGAAGGATCCCGACCGGCTCGTGAAGCTGGCCGGGGACACCCAACCGGCCGTTCTGGCCGTCGCGTTGGTGCGGGCCGCGCTGGACAAGGAGGTGGCCGAAGACAGTCTCCGTCGCGCCGCGTGATCGTGCCAGACTGCTCGAACGTCCGTCGGACGACGCGAGCAGAGGAGCAGTACGTGACGGGGACCGAGCCGGCCGCCCAGCGCATCGACACCACCAGGCCGCACCCGGCCCGGGTCTATGACTGGTTCCTCGGCGGCAAGGACAACTACCCGGTCGACGAGGAGCTGGGCCGGCAGATCATCTCGATCGAGAGCGGTGCCCCCAGGGCGGCGCGGGCCAACCGCCGGTTCATGCGGCGGGCCACGCGGCTGCTCGCCGAGCAGTCGGGAATCCGCCAGTACCTCGACATCGGCACGGGCATCCCCACCCGGCCCAACCTCCACCAGATCGCCCAGCGCGGCGTGCCGGACGCCCGCGTCGTCTACGTCGACAACGACCCCATCGTCCTCGCCCACGCCGAGGCCCTGCTGCACGGCACTCCGGAAGGTGTGACGGAGTACCTCCAGGCCGACGCCCGCGATCCGGCCACGATCCTCGAACGGGCGGCCCGGGTCCTGGACTTCGGCCGCCCGGTCGCCCTGTCGCTGATCGCCCTGATGCACTTCGTCGCGGACGAGGACGGCGCCTACGACCTGGTGGGCACCCTCGTCGACGCCCTCGCGCCGGGCAGCTTCCTGGTGCTGTCCGCCCTGACCGCCGACTTCGAGCCGGAGCGGGTGCGCCGGGGCGTCGAGGCGTACGCGGCGGGCGGGGTGACCCTGGTGGCCCGGTCCCAGGACGAGACCGCCGGATTCTTCAAGGGACTCGAGCTCGTCGACCCCGGCATCGTCTCCCTGGTGGACTGGCGCCCCGAGCTCGCGGTGGACGAGACTCCGGACGGCGAGGGCCCGGTGCCGCTGTACGGAGGCGTGGGCGTCAAGCGCTGAGGCCGCCGCGCAGGAAGTCGGCGAGCGCGCTCAGGTCCCGCTCGCCGAACCCCTTCTCGACGGCCTCCCCCACCAGCTTCCGGTTGACGGCGGCCTGTTGCACCCGCGCTCCCACGCGCTCGGCCAGGGCGAGAGCCAGGTCGAGGTCCTTGGCGACGAGGTCGAGGGTGAAGGCGACCGGGGTGCCGCCCGGACGCAGATACGCGTCCTTCTTGTAGCGCACGAACGGCGCCCCGGCGGCGCCCGAGGCGAACACCTCGTACGCCGACTCCCGGGGGACCCCCGCCCGCTCGGCCAGGACGAGCGCCTCGGCGAGGGCCTGGTTCAGGCCCATGAGAAGGGAGTTGACCGCCAGCTTCATCGCGGCACCGGTGCCGACGGGTCCCAGGGGGACGACATGGGACGCCAGCACGTCCAGCACGGGACGGGCCCGCTCCAGGGCCGAGGTGTCACCCCCGACCATGACCGTCAGCGCGCCCTGCTCGACGACGCCGACGCTGCCGGAGACGTGGGCGTCCAGAAGGGTTCCGCCCGCCTTCCCGACCAAGGGCTCCAGCGCCGTCACCGTGTCCGGCGCCACCGTGCTGGTGTCCACCACCACCGTGCCGGCACGGACACCGGCGGCGATGCCGTCGGGACCGCCGTACGCCTCGGTGACGGCGCTGTCGTCGGCCAGCGAGACGAGGACGACGTCCGCCGCGGCGGCGGCCTCGCGGGGTGTGGCGGCGACGGCAGCCCCGGTGGCCTCGGCCTTGGCGCGGGTGCGGTTGTACGCCGTGACCGGGAAGCCGGCCGCCCGCAGCCGGACGGCCATGGCGGTGCCCATCCGGCCGGTGCCGATCACCGCGACCGCCGGCCCGGAGCGGGTCACGGCGACCGCCGGCTCGGTGCGGGTCACGTGGGCAGTGGGCGTGGTGCCGGTCATCCGAGCAGCCACCCCCCGTCCACGCTCAACTCCACCGCGTTGACCGACCGGTTGCGCAGCAGGAAGTCGACGGCGTCCACGACGTCCGCCATGGTCGCCAGCCGTCCGGTCGGGGTCTTGGCGCGCAGCGCGGCCAGCACTTCCGCGGGCTTGGCCTTCCAGTACGGGCTGTCGCCGACCACACCGGGGTGGATCGCGTTGACGCGGACGGGCGCCAGTTCGACGGCGAGGGTGTTCACCAGGCCCCGTACGCCCGCGTTGACCGTGGCCACCGTCGTCGCGCCCGGATAGGGGCGCTCCTTGGCCTGGCCGCCGAAGATCACGATGGCGCTGTCGTCTGTCATCCGGGGCCGCACCACGTGCACGACCTCGGTGTAGCCGACCAGTTTGAGGGTGACCAGGCGCAGGGCCGCGGTGATGTCGTAGTCGGTGGCCCGGTTCTCGTCCCGGGAGACGCCCGCGAGGACCAGGTGGTCGACGCGGCCGACGTCAGCCAGCGCCTCGGCGATCTCGCGCGGCCGGGACAGGTCGAGGGCGAGACCGCGCGCGCCGGTCTCCTTCGCGACCGTGGCGGCCCGCTCGGCGTCCCGGCCGGTGAGGACGACCTCGTCGCCCCGCTCGGCGCGGACCCGGGCGAACTCGCGGCCGATGCCCGACGTACCGCCCACGACGAGCACACTGCTCATGACTCCAGGGCCTCCCTCAGATACTCCCAGTCCCGGGTGAACCGGTACGAGTGGCGGGGCGGCGGCTGCGGTGCCTGGGTCTCCAGCCAACGCAGCGGTCCCACACCGGTGTTGGAGAAGCCGTGCACACAACCGGCGCCCGCCCAGGCGCAGTCGCCGGGACCGAGCCGGTGGATCTCTCCGTCGAACACCGCCTCGGCCTCCCCCTCCAGGAAGAAGTACGTCTCCTCGAAGGGGTGGTCGTGCGTGCCGGCGACCCCGTCCGGGGCGTACTGGACCATGAACATCGTCGAGGCGACCGCGCCGAGGTCGCTGTCGACCATCATCTTCACGGTGATGCCGCTGTAGACGAGCAGGGCGGTGCGCATGCTCGCCGAGACCGCGAGGAGGTCCTGCGACTGCTTGCCCGGGTCCATCTGGGCGGGCTCGAAGTGACCGAAGAGGCGGGTGCGCGGGTCGCGGACGTCGACGCGGACGGGGTCGCGCGCGGGCAGTTCGGGCACGGTCTGGGTGTCGTACCCGTAGCGGGCCCGTGGGACCGGCGCCAGCATGTCCGCCCAGCGGGCGACCGTGTCCCCGGCGCCGCGCCAGGCGTGCGGGACGCCGGTCGGCAGCAGTCCGTAGTCGCCCTCCTGAAGCAGGTACGAGCCCTCGGGCAGGTCGAGGATCACGGTTCCGTCGAGGAGGTGGAAGCTCTCCTCGTACGAGTGGACATGGGCCCGCACCCGGCCGCCGGGCCGCAGTTCGTTCAGCCCGAAGCCGGTGTGCACGCTGCCGTCCTCCTCGCCCACCAGCGTCGTCCGCCGGTGGTCGAGCCGGTCGAAGAGCGGTGTGGGCAGGTCGGCGGCCCGGCGCACCAAGTGCCGTGTCATGCCGTCTTCTTCGCCTCCTTCGCGGCCAGCAGCCGGTCACGCGACTCCTCGACCAGCCGCCGGGCCCGCGCCACGTCGGCCGTCAGCCTGCCGTCGCGCTTGCGGATCACACCGTCGACCATGACCAGGTCGACGTTGGAGACATCGGCCGACAGGGTCACCGCGGCGGCCGGGTCGTGCACCGGCGCGACGTTCAGGGCGGTGGCATCGAGGGCGACGACGTCGGCGCGCTTGCCGGGGGTCAGGGAACCGGTGCGCTGTTCCAGTCCCGCGACATGCGCGCCGTTGCTCGTCGCGATCTCCAGCATCTGACGTGCCGTCAACATCGTGCTCGGGACCGGCATGTTGGCCTGCCAGCAGTCCGCGTTGACCCGGGCCCGCTCGGCGCCGAAGGCCGCGCGGATCTGGGTGAACATGTCGCCGGGGACCGTGGTGACGACGTCGATGCTCAGGGAGGGCCGCAGGCCGTACTCGATCGCCTTCATCACGGGCGGCCAGCCGTGCCCCATCTGGGTCTCCACCTGCGGTGCGACGGACACCGTGCCGCCGCTGTCGGCGACCATCCGCCACTCGTCCTCGTGGAGGTAGCAGCAGTGGATGTAGGTGGTGTCCGGGCCGAGCAGACCGAGGTCGTTCAGCTGCTTCACCATGCCGAAGCGGCCGGCCAGGCGGCCCATCGCCACGTGCACGGTGATCGGGATGTCCAGTTCGCGGGCGAGGGCCCATTCGGAGGTGACGACGTCGTTCAGGCAGAAGCCGGGGCCGCGGGTGGCCAGGGCCATGGTGAGCAGACCCTCGTCGGAGGCGAAGTACTTGGCGCGGATCCGGCGGACGTCGTCGCCCGGAATCGCGATCTTGCTCTCGAACCAGTACTCGGCGAGGGAGGTGTTGGCGCTGCCGTACGCGTACTGGGCCCGGATGCCGGTCTCGGTGAGGGCCTGGATCGCCGCGTCCGGGTGCTCGGGGGTGTTGTTGATGTGGGACCAGTCGACGAGGGTGGTGATCCCGGCGTTGAGGCATTCCAGTGCGCCGGCGAAATTGCCCGCGTACACGTCCTCGGGGGTGTAGAGCGGGGCGAAGGTGTCGAGGATGTCGACGAAGTAGTCGTCCAGGGTGGCGTCGGGGGCGACTCCCCGGATCGACGCCTCCCAGGTGTGGCGGTGGGTGTCGACGAACCCGGGGATCACGATCCTGCCGGTCATGTCGAGCACCTCGGCGTCGGCGCTGATCTCCGGCTGTACGGCGGCGATCTCCCCGTCCTCGATGAGGACGTCCCCCCGCGGCAGATCCCCGACGGCGGGGTCCATCGAGATGACGTGCCCGGCGCGAAGGAGTGTCCGATCGGTCATCGCGCTTCCTCCTCAGGGGTGTTCAGTACGCGGCGAGGCTCCGGACGGCCGCCACGACCTTGTCCACGGTGGGGACGACTTGTTCTTCCAGGGCGTCCGCGAACGGCAGCGGGACGCACTCCGCCGCGATCCGGCGCACCGGCGCGTCCAGCAGCCCGAACCCCTCGTCGGCGACGACCGAGACGAGGGTCGCGCCCCAGCCGCCCTGGTACGGGTTCTCCTCGACGGTCATCAGCCGCGAGGTCTTTCCCAGGGAGGCGAGGACGGTGGCGGTGTCCAGCGGGATCAGACAGCGCAGGTCGACGACCTCGACGTCGATGCCCTCCTCGGCCAGCCGCGAGGCGGCCGCAAGGGCCAACGGCACCATCGAGGCGAGGGCGACCAGGGTGACGTCGGCGCCCTCGCGGACGACGGCCGCGCGGCCCAGCTCCACCACATGGCCGGGCGGCGGCGGGGCACCCTTGCTCGCCAGCAGCCCCTTGTGCTCGAAGAACACCACCGGGTCGTCGCTGCGGATCGCGGCCGCCATCATGCCGATGACGTCCGCGGGGGTGGCGGGGGCCGCGATCTTCAGGCCGGGGACGGTCAGCGCCCAGTTCTCGGTGGCCTGGGAGTGCTGCGCGCCGAAGCCGAGGCCGCCGCCGTTGGCGGTGCGCACGACGAGCGGGACCGTGACCTGACCGCCCGTCATGTACCGCACCTTGGGTATCTCGTTGGCGAGGTAGTCCCAGCAACAGGCCAGAAAGTCCGAGAACATGATCTCGGCGACCGGCCGCATCCCGGTCATCGCGGCGCCCATCGCCGCGCCCACGATGGCCTGTTCGGAGATCGGCGTGTCCCACACCCGCTCGGGCCCGAACTCCTTCAGCAGTCCGACGGTCGTCTTGAACACCCCGCCCGCCTCGGCGATGTCCTCCCCGAGGCAGACCACGGCCGGGTCCCGGCGCATCTCGCGGGCGATGCCCTCGGCGACGGCCTCGCGGTAGGTGATCACGTCCGCCATGCCGCACCTCCGTCCGCCCACACGTCGGTCAGCGCCTCGCGCGGATCGGGCGGCGGCGCGTTCTTCGCCGCGTCGACCGCCCGCTGTACGGCGTCACGGGCGCGTCCGTCGGCGGCGGTGAGCGTCTCCTCGTCCACGCCCAGCTCCGCGAGCCGTCCGCGCGCCAGGTCCAACGGGTCGTGCTTCAGCCAGCGTTCGACCTCCTCGGCCGGGCGGTAGGTGGCCGGGTCGGCGCGGCTGTGCCCGAAGTGCCGGTAGGTCTCGGCCTCGACGATCGCGGGCCCGTCTCCCGCACGGGCCCGCTCGGCGAGGGCGGCCACACTCTCCCGGACGGCGACGACGTCGTTGCCGTCGACGACCTCGCCGGGGACGCCGTAGGCGGGCGCCCGGTCGGCGGCGGGGCGGGGCACGGCCGTGACGTCGGCGATCGGCGTGTACTCCATGTAGAGGTTGTTCTCGCAGACGAACAGCACCGGCAGCTTCCACACGGCTGCCAGGTTGAGCGCCTCGTGGAAGGCGCCGATGTTGGTGGCGCCGTCGCCGAAGAAGGCGACCGCGAGCTGTCCGGTGCCCCGCAGCCGGGCCGACCAGGCGGCGCCGACGGCCATCGGGAGGTGGGCGCCGACGATGGCGTAGGAGCCGAGCATGTTCGCGGACGCCTTGGTGAGGTGCATCGAGCCGCCCTTGGCACCGCACAGCCCGGTGGCCCGGCTCATGAGTTCGGCGAGGCACTCCTCCGGGGTGGCGCCGCGGGCCATGGCGTGGTGGTGGCCGCGGTAGGTGGCGAAGACGTAGTCGTCGGGGCGCAGGGCGGCGCTCGCGCCGACGGCGATCGCCTCGTGCCCGGCGGCCAGATGAGTCGTGCCCTTGACCAGGCCGGACAGGAAGAGGTCGTGCGCGGCCTTCTCCGTACGGCGGATGAGGGCCATCCGCTCGTACAGCGCGAGGAGTTCGGTCGCTTCCATCATTCGGTCGCTTCCATCATTCGGTCGCTTCCATCATTCGGTCGCTTCCATCAGCGGTCCCCGGTGTTGAGATGGGACTGGGACTCGCGCCGGGTGTTCAGTTCGCCGCCGACCGTCCAGTACTTGCGGCCGGCGACGAGCAGTTCCTCGGCCGGGAACTTGGTGATGACCTCGCAGCCGTCGGCGGTGACGACCAGCTCCTCCTCGATCCGTGCCGCGGACCAGCCGTCGGCGGCCGGCCAGTAGGTCTCCAGGGCGAACACCATGCCCTCTTCGAGGACTTCGGGGTGGTCGAGGGAGACCAGCCGGCTGAAGATGGGCTTCTCCCAGATCGACAGGCCGACCCCGTGGCCGTACTGCAGCGCGAACGCTGCGGTCTCGTCGGCGAAGCCGAACTCCTCGGCGCGCGGCCAGACCTGGACGATGTCGGCGGTGGTGGCGCCGGGGCGGACGAGGGCGATGGCCTGGTCCATGTACTCCCGGCAACGCACATACGCGTCCCGTTGGGCGCGGGAGGCGCTGCCGACGGCGAAGGTGCGGTAGTAGCAGGTGCGGTAGCCGAGGTGGCTGTGCAGGATGTCGAAGAAGGCGGGGTCGCCGGGGCGGATCAGACGGTCGCTGTAGACGTGCGGGTGGGGTGAACAGCGCTCGCCGGAGATGGCGTTGACGCCTTCGACGTACTCGCTGCCGAGGTCGTACAGCACCTTGCTCACCAGTCCGACGCACTCGTTCTCCCGCACCCCGGGGCGCAGATACCCGTAAAGCTCCTCATAGGCCGCGTCGACCATCGCGCAGGCCTGGGTGAGCAGGGAGATCTCGTCGCCGGTCTTGGTGCGGCGGGCCTCCAGGAAGACCTGCTGGCCGTCGACGACGTCGATGCCCTCGGCGCGCAGGGCGGCGAGGACCGGCATCTCGGCGACGTCGATGCCGAGCGGCTCGTCCGCGAGGCCGTGCTCGCGCAGCTCGGTGGCGATCTTGCGGGCCACGTCCTCGGCGATCCCGGCGCCCGGGTGGAAGGCGCCGCGCAGGGTGGAGATCCCGGCCCGGGCGCCGGTGGGCGGCCCGCCCTTGCCGTCGCTGTAGTCCAGCCACGGGTTGTAGAGCTGGTGGTGGCGGGCCGCCGAGCCGAAGTCCCAGACAATCGGCTCGCCGCCGCGCACCAGCAGGGCGAAGCGGATCAGCTTGTCCATCGCCCAGGTGCCGATGTGCGTGGCGGTCATGTAGCGGATGTTGGCGAAGTCGAAACTGAGCACCGCGCCCAGCGAGGAGCGGTTCAGGGTGTCGTTCAGCCGGGCCAGGCGCTGCCTGCGCAGCCGCTCCAGGTCGATGCGCTCTTCCCAGTCGACGGCATTGGGTCCATATGTGCGGATCGCCATGGCGACCACCCCCACTGGGGAGTAGACGACCGCCGCCCGCGACTGTCAAGTGTTACTGAACACCCTGGCTGAACACGAACCAGACGCCGACGGCCGGCTCAGCTCCATCATTGCGGTAACGGTGCGGGGTCGTCGACTCGAAGCAGACGGCGTCGCCGGGGCGCAGGGTGTGCTCGTCGAAGCCGAGGGTCAGGACGAGCTCGCCGGAGACGAGATAGCCGTACTCGGTCCCGGCGTGCCGCATCAGACCGCCGGAGCTGGAGGAGGAACCGCCGGGCCGGTAGGTCACCCGCAGGAAGTCGACGTCGGTGCCGGGGACATGGCCGAGGCGCTCCCACACCACGCCCGAGTCCAGCTCCAGCGTCTCGCGCTCATCGCCGGTGACCAGCGGGCCGATGCGGCGGCCGGGGTCGGCGGCGAAGGCGGCGAGGGCGTGCAGGACGGTGGCGGGGGTGGCGGACGCGGTCGCCGCCGGGGCGAGGGCGCCCTGGTCCTCGTACGCGTCGAAGAGCGCCTCGACGGAGATCGACAGTGCGGTGGTGATGGCGTAGAGCGTGCTCACCGAGGGCTGGCTCTTGCCGGTCTCGATCTGGGAGACGAGGCTGGCGGAGACGCCGATCTCCCGCGCGAGGGCCCGCAGGCTGACGCCCTTGGCCAGGCGTGCCTGCCGGATGCGCGCCCCGACGGGCGGCACGGCGGCGGGGGACACGGCGGCTCCTCTCGGGCGCGGAATGTGCAGCACCATTGAACAGCCCCGGCCGCTCACAGCACCAGGGGCGACCGTTCCATGCGTAGGGATCGGCCGTTCGGTTGAGCGGCGGGACGGCGACGGTGTTCGGCCGAGGTGCGCGCCCGGGCCCGGGGCTGAGGGTGGAGCCGCACCGTCGGCCCCGGCGGATCAGTCGTTCGAGCGGATCAGGCCGGCCAGGTACCGCCACAGCGAGGACCGCCGCTTGGCCGCCTGGTCCGGCACCGCAGGCGCGTCGGGGACGTCGGGGGTTCCCGGAACCGCCGGGACGTCCGCCACGGGGGCGGGCGGCCGGGTCGGCACCGGCCCGGCGAGGTCGTAGCGCACCGGCAGGGAGCGCAGGCCGCGCATGAACGGCGAGGAACGCCAGGGGAGTTGGTCGACCGGCAGGGCGAGTTCCAGATGGTCGAAGCGTTCGAAGACGCGGCTCACTCCGGCCATCGCGATGGTGGAGGCCAGCTCGCGCGCGGGGCACTGGCGACGTCCCGCGCCCCAGGAGAGATGGGCCCGGCTGCTGATGCTGGAGCCCGTGGTCATCTGCCCGGCGAACAGCGGGTCGGCGTGCGCGGCGGCGGAGGACACCCACACGGGGTCTCCGGCGCGGATCGTGTACTTGCCGAGCCGGGTGTCCTCGGCTGCGAACCGCGGCACGAAGTTGACCAGCGGCGGCTTTCGCATGACCACCCGGTTCATGGTCTCGCGGACCATCCCCGCGGACAGCGCGGTGCGCACCCCGCCCTCCCGGTCGCCGGAGATCACCTCGACGACGGTGTTGGAGATGAGGATGCCGACGTGGTCGGAGGTCATGCCGAGCAGCATGAACAGTTCCCGGGCCAGCGCGTCGACCGGGAGGTCGGGGTGGGCGGCGACCAGGAGGGAGGGGAAGTCGTCGCCCGGCTTCTCGATCTTGGCGGCGGCGAGGTCGCCTAGGGTCACCAGGAGGCGTTCCAGGGCGGGTTCGGCGTCCGGTCCCGCGTCGAGGACCCGCCACATGTCCATCAGGGCGTCGTCGCCCTGGGAGCCGGGGAAGCCCAGCAGATGGCTCGCCGCCATCAGCGGCAGCGGGCGGGAGAACTGCGCCGAGAGGTCCGCGTGGCCGGTGCGGCCGCCCTGCGCGAGGAGGCTGATCAGCTCGTCGGCGTAGCCCGTGACGGCGTTCCTCAGGCGCTTGGCCTGCGGCTGGCGCGGGTCCTGGAAGGGGCGCAGGGCGGTGTCCCAGGCGGAGCGGAGGGCGGGGTAGGCGGGGCCGCCCTGGATCAGGACGTGGTTGACCTCCAGGGAGGGGCCCAGCGGCCAGTCGGCGGGCACCCGGCCCTCGGAGCGGGCGCGCCAGTTCTCCAGCCCCTTGGGCCAGGCGGCGTCGTCCTGGAGCACCTCGAGCGACTCGCGGTAGCCGAGCACCAGCCAGGCGGGCACCCCCAGCAGGTCGACCGGGGCGACCGGGCCGTGCAGGTCCCGCAGCCGCTCGTAGACGAGCGCGGGCCGGGTCTCGTAGTCCCGGGTCAGCAGCGGCTGCGGGGCGAGTTCCTCGAGCCGCGCCTCGCCCGAGGCCGCGCCGCCTATGTCGACCAGGTGGGATTCCATGGCTCCGTGGCCCCCTTTACGACTGTCGCCCGTAGACCGCAGGGACCTTACCTCACGTGTCCCGTCCGTCACAGGGTGGGGTACTCGCCGGTAGCCCGGGCGTTTTCAGCCCCGTTCGCCCTTCCCCGCCATCAACCGCTCCAGCCGGTCGAAGCGTTCGTGCAGGGCATGGGCGGTCTGCTCGCCCAACTCCTCGGCGCCGCGGGCGAGATGGTGGCGCCGCTGCTGCTCCCGTCCGACGAACCAGGTGGCCAGGGCAGCGGTGACCATGCCGTACGTGGTGATGCCGACGATCATCACGACGGCGGCGATGATCCGGCCGCCGAGGGTCACCGGGTAGAAGTCGCCGTATCCGACGGTCGTCGCCGTCTCGATCGACCACCACAGCGCCTGCGGGTACGTCCTCAGGTTGGCGCGCCGCGCGCCGTCCTCGGCGGCGACGACGGCCCAGGAGCCGATCAGCATCACCACCGCGAGCACGACGGTGGCGCCGCCGGCCGCCCGCAGGTGCAGCGAGCGTCCCTGGCGGCCGAGCAGCAACTGGACCGCACGGGCGAGGAATCCGGGGAGCACGCATCACTCCGTGGGAGGGGTCGGCATGGGGTCAGTGTCGCCGCGCACGGATGTCCGGGCATGCGGGGCGCGGCGTTCGGGTTGCGGCGAACACCACCCACCGTCCGGCCCGGTGCGCCGGTGGGCGACGGGCCGCACCCACCCGTCCGGCCCGGAGCGCCCGTGAGCGACGGGTGGCACCCACCCGTCCCTCCCGGTGGCCCGGTCGGCGGCGGGCCGCACCCATCCCATCCCGCCCGGTGGGCGGCGCGCGCCACTCACCCGTCCGACTCGGAGCCCCGTGGGCAACGGAGGGCACCCACCCGTCCGGCCCGGAGCCACGTGAGCGGCGAGCCGCACCCACCCGTCGGGCCCGGGGGTGCCGGTGGGCGCCGGACGGCCCCCACCCGTCCCGCCCGGAGCCCCCGCGGGTGGCGGAGGGCACCCACCCGTCCCGCCCGGTGCGCCAGTGGGCGACGGGTCGCACCCACCTGTCCCACCCGGTGGCCCGGTGGGCGGGGGACGGCCCCCACCCCTGCGGCCCGGAGCCCCCACGATTGGCGGGCCGCACCCACCCATCCGGCCCGGAGCCCCCACGGGCGGCGGACGGCACCCACCCATCCGGCCCGGAGCGCCAGTGGGCAGCGGACGGCACCCACCCATCCCGCCCGGAGCGCCCGTGAGCAGCGGACGGCACCCACCCATCCCGCCCGGAGCGCCCGTGAGCAGCGGACGGCACCCACCTGTCCCACCCGGTGGCCCGGTGGGCGGGGGACGGCCCCCACCCCTCCGGCCCGGAGCCCCCACGGGCGGCGGACGGCACCCACCCATCCGGCCCCAGGCACCCGTGAGCGGCGGACGGCACTCGCCCATCCGGCCCGGAGCCCCCACGGGCGGCGGACGGCACCCACCCATCCGGCCCGGAGCCCCCGTGGACGGTGAACCGCATCCACCGTCCCGCCCGGTGCGCCGGCAGGCGGCGGGTCGCGCTCACCCGTCCGGCCCGGTGCGCTGGTGGGGCGGTGTGGGGGGTGGTGCGCTGGACGCGACACGCTCGCCGTTCAGGAGGCCTTCGCCATGATCCGACGTCCGTCCCGGCCCGTCCGTGTGCTCGCCCAGGCGCTGGTCGTGGGCGCGCTGCTGACCACCGCGGGCTGCTCGGACGGCGGCGACAGGGCGGACGCGGGTGCCACGCCCACCGACCTCGGCGCATCGCCCCTCGCCCGGGCGTCCGCGGCCACCTCGACGCCGGCCGCCCGGCTCACCCAGGCCGGCGCGCAGGCGGCGCTGATCACCATGACGGACCTGGAGGGCGGCTGGACCCCGGTCAAGGGCGCCGAGCACTGGGACGACACCCTCCTCGTCGGCAAGGTCGACGTCGCCGCCTTCCTGACCGCGAAGACGAACGCCGCCGACTGCCAGCGGCTCCTGGACGCCCTCTACGACGACGATCTGCTGGGCAAGCCGACGGGCGCCTCGGCGCTGGCCGGGTTCCAGCAGGGCGACTCCCGGCTGCTGTACCAGGTCGCCGCGTACAACCCCGTCCGGCTGAGCGCCGCACTGGGCTGGATGAAGACGCTGCCGGTCAAGTGCGACCAGTTCACCGCGACCGACGCCAAGGGCGGCAAGCGGACGGTCCAGGTGACCACCGCCTCGGTTCCCACCCAGGGCGACGCCCGGCAGGGCCTGCACGTGACGGTGCAGGGCACCACGAACGGCGAACCCGCCACGCTCACCCTCGACGTGGCCGCCGTCCGCGTGGGCAACGACGCGATCACCGTCACCGCCGGCGGTCTGGCCGGCGGTGCGCACGACTCCCTCGAACTGGCCGTCCGGGAGGGTGCCCAGCGGCTCAAGCAGGTCCAGGCGGGCAAGACCCCGGCCCCCGGCCCCGGCCGCACCCGCTGACGGACGGCGACTGGCCGATTCCGCACGCCTGATCAGCCGATTCCCGGGACAGTGTGATCACCGGGCGGCACAATGGCGGCGACAGCCGCGGGCGGTGCGATAAGGAGCTGAGTCGTGAGTGAGAGCCACACCCCTTCGGGCGGGTCGGCCAGGCTGAACACCGGTGTGGCGCACAACGCGCGCGTGTGGAACTACTGGATCGGCGGCAAGGACAACTACGAGGTCGACCAGCAGGTCGGCGAGCAGGTCGCCGGGATGTTCCCGATCATCCGGGAGATCGCCCGGGCGGACCGCTGGTTCCTTCGCCGGGCGGTGCGGTTCCTCGCCGAGGATCGCGGGGTACGGCAGTTCCTGGACATCGGCACCGGACTGCCGACCGCGGACAACACCCACCAGATCGCCCAGCGCATCGCGCCGGACGCGCGGATCGTCTACGTCGACAACGACCCCATCGTGCTCGCGCACGCCCGCACCCTGCTGACCGGCACCCACGAGGGCGTCACCGACTACATCGAGGCCGACGTCCACGACCCGGCCGCCATCGTCGAACGCGCCGCCGCCACCCTGGACTTCACCAAGCCCGTCGGGGTGATGATGCTCGGCATCCTCAACTTCGTGCTGGACACGGAGAAGGCGCGGGAGATCGCCCGCCAGATCATGGCCGCGGTCCCCGCCGGCAGCTACCTGGCCCTCACCCACCCGACCACCGACGAGGAACTCGGCGGCGAGGGGCAGATCGCGGCGATGAGGTTCTGGAACGAGAACGCCACCCCGCCCATCACCGCCCGCAGCGGCACCGACATCGCCGCCTTCTTCGAGGGACTCGAACTGCTGGAGCCGGGCCTGGTGTCGTGCTCCCGGTGGCGCGCCGACGCGGACTCCCCCGCCGCGGTCCCGCAGTACGGCGCGGTGGCCGTGAAACCCTGACGGACGTCTCGACCGTGGAGGACGTATGACCACCCTCGCCGATCCCGTCCCCGGCGGCCGCCCCGGCGACGTCGACCGGGCCAGGGCCCTGAGCGGTGAACTGTCCGGGCAGGGCGTGCACGGCATCGTGCTGTCCTACGTCGACACCGCCGGCATCGGCCGGGTGAAGACGATCCCCACGGCCAAGCTCGCCTCCGCCGCGGCCTGGGGCGTCGGCATGTCACCGGTGTTCGACACCTTCCTGGCGAACGACTCCATCGTCACCACGGACGTCCTCGGCTCCCCCGACGGCGATCTGCGGCTCTACCCCGACCTCGACCACCTCGTCGTCCTGGCAGGGCAGCCCGGGTGGGCGTGGGCGCCGGTCGACCGGATCACGCAGGAGGGCGAGCCGCATCCGGGGTGCTCACGCACGGTCCTGCGCCGACTGGTCACCGAGGCCGCCGAACGGCACGGGCTGTCCTTCGAGGCGGGCATCGAGATCGAATGGGCCGTCGGCCAAGGCCCGTCCGCCACCGGGGACTTCGTGCCGGCGCTGCACGGACCGGCCTACGGGGCGGCCCGGCAGGTCGAGTTGAGCGACTACGGCGCCGATCTGCTGGCCGCGCTGGCGGCGCAGGACGTCGACGTCGAGCAACTCCATCCCGAGTACGCGGCCGGGCAGTTCGAGATCTCGGTGGGCGCGCTCGACCCGGTGGCCGCCGCCGACCGCAGCGTGCTGGTGCGGCAGACGATCCGGGCGGTCGCCGGGCGCCACGGGCTCGTGGTGTCGTTCGCCCCGGCGGTCTTCGCGCAGGGCGTCGGCAACGGCGGCCACATCCATCTCTCCGCCTGGCGCGACGGCGTCAACCTGCACTCCGGCGGTCAGGGCCGGCACGGAATGACCGCCGAGGCCGAGTCCTTCGCGGCGGGCGTCCTCACCCACCTCCCCGCGCTCACCGCCGTCACCGCGCCGAGCCCCGCCAGCTATCTGCGCCTCAAACCCTCCCAGTGGGCGGGGGTGTTCACCGCCTGGGGCCGCGAGACCCGCGAGGCCGCGGTGCGGATCGTCACCGGCACCGCGGGCCTGCGCGAGCGGGCCGCCAACCTGGAGGTCAAGCCGGTCGACCTGGCCGCCAACCCCTACCTCGCGCTGACCTGCGTGATCGCGGCCGGCCTGGACGGGCTGACCTCGTCCACGCCCCTCCCGGAGGAGATCACCGGCGACCCGGCCCGTCTCGGCGAGGCCGAGGCGGCGGCCCGGGGTGTGCGCCGGCTGCCGGCCTCGCTGCCGGAGGCCGTGGAGGAGTTCCGCAAGGACGAGCGGCTGCGGGCCGCGCTCGGGCCGGTCCTCGCGGACGCCGTGATCGCCGTACGCCAGGGCGAGATCGCCGCGGTCGAGGGGTACGACGACGAACAGGTGGCGGCCGCCTACCGCTGGAAGTACTGAGATGCCCTCCGGTCCCGTCGAGGAGGCGCTCGACGCCCTGCCGTTGGTGGACCACCACTGCCACGGTGTGGTCACCGGCGACCTGGACCGGCAGGCCTTCGAGAGGCTGATCACCGAGGGCGGGGTCTGGCCCGGGATCTCCACCTTCGACAGCCCGGTGGGCGTCGCGATCCGCCGCCACTGCGCTCCCCTGCTGGACCTCCCGCGCCACGCGCAGCCCGACGCCTACCTCGCCCGGCGCGCCGAGCTGGGCCCCGGCGAGGCGCACCGCCGGTTCCTGGCGGCAGCGGGGACCGAGGTGTTCTGTGTGGACACCGGGTACGCCCCGGAGCGTCTCACCACACCGGCCGAACTGGTGGAGCCCGTGGGCGGGACGGCGTACGAGATCGTGCGGCTGGAGAGCGTCGCCGAGGAGGTGGCGGCGCAGGGGGTCGAGCCCGGCGAGTACGCGGACCGCTTCCGGGTGGCCGCGCTGGAGGCGGTACGGCGGCCGGGCGTGGTCGGCGTGAAATCGGTGGCCGCCTACCGCACCGGCTTCGACCTGGACCCGGCGCGCCCCTCCGACGCGGAGGTCACCGAGGCGGCCCGGCGCCTGCTCGCGGGCGGTTCCGGACGGCTCGCGGACCCGGTGCTCGTACGGCATCTGCTGTGGACGGCCGTCGACCTGGGCCTGCCGCTCCAACTCCACGTCGGCCTCGGCGACAACGACATCCGGCTGCACCGCTCGGACCCCGCCCACCTCACCGACTGGCTGCATATGACCGCCGGCACGATCCCGGTGCTGCTGCTGCACTGCTGGCCCTACCAGCGCCAGGCAGCCCATCTGGCCGCGGTCTTCGAGCAGGTGTACCTGGACGTGGGCCTCGCCCTGCACCACGTCGGCCCGGCGCGGGCACGGGCCGTGCTGGAAGAGGCCCTCGAGATCACGCCCTTCCGCAAACTCCTGTACAGCTCGGACGCGTACGGTGTGGCCGAGTTCCACTGTCTGGGCGCGCTGTCCTTCCGCCGGGCGCTGGCCGGTCTTCTTCAGGAGCGGGTGGACGACGACGAACTGGACCTGCCGGACGCGCTGCGCCTGGCGGAGTGGGCGGGAGCACACAACGCACGCCGGGTATACCGCCTGCCCGGCGCCTCCTGAAAGTATGATCAAGCAATGTCTGACATGACCGATACCACGCCCGGCTGGCTCTCCCCCGACGAGCTGGAGATGGCGCGTGCCAGGATGCCGATCCTGTACGTCGAGGCCGTGCCCGTGCGCGTGGACGACAGCGGCGAAGTCACCAGCGTCGGCCTGCTGCTGCGCATCGGGCCGGACGGGACGGTCAGCCGGACCCTGGTCTCCGGCCGGGTGCTGCACCACGAGCGCGTCCGGGACGCCCTGCTGCGCCACCTGGAGAAGGACCTCGGCCCGGTGGCGCTGCCCCGGATCCCGGCCTCGCTGCAGCCCTTCACCGTCGCCGAGTACTTCCCGACCCAGGGCGTCACGCCGTACCACGACCCGCGTCAGCACGCGGTGTCGCTGGCCTACGTGGTCCCGGTGACGGGTGACTGCCGGCCCCGGCAGGACGCCCTGGACCTGGTCTGGTTCAGCCCGCAGGAGGCCGTGTCGGAGGCGGTGCAGAGCGAGATGCCGGGCGGGCACGGGGTGCTGCTCAGGCAGGCGCTGGCCCACGTGGGCTGCTCGGTGTGAACAGCGCGCTGAACGGTGTGACGGGGCGCTCCAGCCGCTCCCCGTCCACGGTGATGTCGACCGCCTCGTTGAAGAAGGCCAGCAGTCCCTTGATCGCGCCGACGGCCGGCAGCGGATCCGGGTAGCTCCACACGAGGTTCGCCCCGCCGGGCGTCGACCAGTACTCGGCGGTGCCCTTGTAGGGGCAGCCGGTGTGGTGGTCGGTGGCGGTGAGCAGGTCCATGCGGACGTCCTCGCGCGGGATGTAGTAGCGGGTCGGCAGGCCGGTCTCGAAGAGCAGCACGGGCCGGCGGGTGTCGGCTACGGGCGTACCGTCGACCGCGACCTGGACATGGCGGCCGCTCACGAGGGCGTCGACGCGTTTGTGCGGGTCCCGGGGGTGGACGAAGATCTCTTCCTCCTCCTCGTACCAGTGGTCGAGGCCCTTGCCGCTGCGCCGGAACCACTCGAAGGCGATGTACTCGGCGAGGTCGGCGGAGGGGAAGGTCCAGGCGGCGTTCTCCAGGAGCTCGCCGTCGATCTCCAGGTCGTAGAAGACCGTCGATCCGGTGTGGGACCCGGTGCGAGGGCGTTTCGCGGGGCGCAGGAGGTCCTCGCGTACGTCGCCGCGCGGGAAGGCGTACTGCGGTACGGGCAGTGACGGTTCCCAGACGAGGACGGGGTGCCGGCTGTCGACGACGGTGACGTCGCCCTTGCGGCCTCGCACCCTGCGCTCGCTCGGCTCCCACAGGAGGCCTTCGGGGGTGGTGCGGACGGACTGTGCGGTGGGGAGTCCACTCATGGGTCCATGATGAACCTCATGGACCTTGAGCCGTACCGGGGCGAGTTGGTGGCGTACTGCTATCGGATGGTGGGCTCGTTCCACGAGGCCGAGGACCTGGTGCAGGAGACCCTGCTGCGGGCCTGGAAGGCCCGTGACCGGTACGACGCCGCCCGCGCCTCGGTGCGGACCTGGCTGTACCGGATCGCGACCAACGTGTGTCTGAGCGCACTGGAGGGGCGGGCGCGACGCCCGTTGCCCTCGGGGCTGGGCGCGCCGAGCGACGATCCGGGGGTCCCGCTGACCCCGGCCTTGGACATTCCCTGGCTGCAGCCGTTCCCCGACGGCCGCTACGACGTCGAGGCGCGGGCCGATCTGCGGCTGGCGCTGGTGGCGGCCATGCAGGTGCTGCCGGCCCGGCAACGGGCCGTGCTGGTGCTGCGGGAGGTGCTGGAGTTCAGTGCCGCCGAGGTGGCCGAGCAGCTTCAGACGACGGTCGCCGCCGTGAACAGCGCGCTGCAGCGGGCCCGGGTCGCGCTGGCGGGCGTGGGCGATCCCGGCGAGGTGACCGAGCCCGACGACGCCGGGGCGCGGGAGGCCGTGGGGCGGTACGCGCGGGCGTTCGAGGCGGGGGACGTGCCCGGGCTGGTCCGGCTGCTGACGCACGACGCGATCCTGGAGATGCCGCCGGTGCCGCTGTGGTACCGCGGGAGCGAGCGGTACGGGCTGTTCATCGAGCGGGTGTTCGCGATGCGCGGCACGGGCTGGCTCAGCCGGCCGCTCACCGCGAACGGACAGCCGGCGCTCGCCGCGTACGCGCCCGGGGCGGAGGGCGGGCCGCACCGGCTGCATTCGCTGCAGGTGTTCACGGTGACCGGTGGTCTGGTCGCCCGCAACGTGGTGTTCGCCGATCCGCGGGCCCTCGATGCCTTCGACCTGCCCCGGGAGATTTTCTTCGACGGGTTTCCCGGCGGGCGATGAGTCCGGCCGGTGTCGCCGGTACGTACCGGCGACACCGATCGAGAGGACATCGGACATGAGCGTCATCGTCATCGCGTACACCACCCTGGACGGGATCGTCACCGACCCGGACGGCTCCGAGGGGACACCGGGCGGCGGCTGGCTGTTCGGACACGGCCCGGAGGTGGTCGCCGGGGACAGGTTCAAGCTGGGGGCCAGCCTGGACGAGGGGGTCCTGCTGCTGGGGCGGACCACCTGGGAGCAGTTCTCGCGGCTGTGGCCGCAGCGCGACACCCCCTTCGCGCTGCGGATGAACGCCGCGTCGAAGCTGGTCGCCTCGCGCACCCTCACCGACGTCTCGGCCTGGTCCAACTCCCGTCTCCTGGAGGGCGACCTGGTGGACACCGTCAAGCGGGAGCAGCGGGACGTGGTCGTCATGGGCAGTCTCGGCGTCGCCCGCGCGCTGATGGCCGAGGACCTGGTCGACGAGTACCGGCTCGTCACCCTCCCCACGCTGGTCGGCACCGGCGGCCGTCTCTTCCCGGCCGACACCTCACCCGTCCACCTGGAGTGCCTCTCGGTGGAACGAGCCGGCCCCGCCGTCCTCACCCGCTACGGGAGGACCCAGGCCTGAGAAGGTCGCGTCCGCACGCGTAACGACCGGTCCCTCACCCCAGCAGCGAGGGACCACCCGCGCTCGTGGACGAGGGACCAGGCGGCTCCACGCTCGTAGACCAGGGCGATGGCGGCCGCGACCGCGCCGCCGCGGCCTCACGGTAGCAGTGAGGGGCGGCCGGTCGTGGGGCACGGGGTCGGGACGGAGCCGGGGGTGGTCGGGGAGGACGGTTTGGCGGTGCGTCGGCGGGTGTGCTCGTGGACCAGGGCCAGGACGATGGCGGCCGCGACCGCGATGAGGTGCTCGCGGCCCGCCAGGTTGGGGACGGCGATCGACTCCCAGACCATCGAGCCGCCGGTCAGCGTGAACACGATGGGGGCGCGGCGGACGACGGAGATGTACGTGAACAGGCCGACCACCGCCGCCGACGGGCCGGTGTCGAGGACCTGCCCGATCTCCGGCGGCAGTCCGATGCCGTGCCAGCCCGGCCCGATCGCGAGCATCACCCGGACCGTGAGGGTGCCGGCCAGGGTGGTGACGTAGGAGATGAGGAGGGTTCTGGCGCGGCCGAGGGCGAGTTCGGCCAGGGCGAAGGCCAGGAACAGCTGGGTGATGCCCGCCCACACCGGCAGGTCGAGGGCGGGCACGTACAGCGACACCGGTGTGCGCAGCAGTGCGAGCCACAGCGGCAGGTCGGCGTAGACGCCGCCGAGCAGCCGCACGGCGGTCGCGCCGGCCGGGTGCTGGGCAATCGCGTGGAAGAAGATGACGCCGAAGGCGGCGAGGAAGGCGAGCGACAGCGCGGGCAGCCCGCGGCGTCTCAGCTGCCGTACCGGGTCGACGATGATGCCGTTCCACTCGCCGCGCAGTGTGCGCCACAGGAACAGCAGAGTCCGCCACCACCACACGGCCTGGGGCTGTCCCTCACCCCGTTCGACCAGGTCGGTCCCCCTGATAAGCAAGATTCCCCCGTCTCTCGAGCACGGCCCCCACCGTATGGACCGGAAATCCGCGCGGGTCGTTCATAACCCTTGGCTAAAGCTTCAGTGAATTTTTCGGGGCTGTCACGTGTACGACCATCGACTTGTCCTGCGTGTACCCAGGAGGGCCGATCTCTTGCTCGTCCTCTTGCTCGTCCTCTCGTTCGCCGTGGGCTCCGCCGCGATGCCCGGCTTCGCGCTGCTCCCGTCCCTGGGCGGCTTCGCCGGCGGCTCCTGCGCACGCGCTCCTCCACCTCGACCTGCCGGCCCACGCGGGCCTGCTAGACCGGCGGTCGGTATACGGCCCTCGCGGGCTACGCGCTCACGGCCGGCCTGACCCTGGCGGCCGTCGTGGCGCTGCTCGCGCGTTCGCCTGCACCACCGCGGGCGGCGCGCGCGCCGTCAACGCCCTCGCCGCACGGGCTCAGTGCGCCGCGTCCAGCCTCGCGCGCTGAGCCGTCGTCAGTTCCAGGTCGACGGCGGTGAGGTTCTCCTCCAGCTGGGCGAGCGAGGAGGCGCCGGCCAGCGGGACGATCGGGACGTCCGCGCCCAACTGCCAGGCGAGGACGACCTGGTTGACGCTCGCGCCGGTCTCCTCGGCCACCTCGCGCAGGGCCGCGAGCCGGGGCGGGGTGCCGGGGTGGTCGTAGTCGTGCGGCAGCCGTTCGGGGCGGACGTAGGCGCCCTTCAGCAGGGGTGAGTAGGCGACAAGGGTCAGGCCGGGTTCGGCCCGCAGATAGCTCAGCAGCTGCGGGCCGACGGCGCCGAGACTGCCGTCGGGGAACATGTCGCTCGGCACGTCCGTGCGGGGGCGCAGATAGCTGTGCTGGTACTGGAGGACCTGGTAGCCGGGCAGCCCGGCCGCGGCGGCGATCGCCCGGGCCCGCTCCACCCGCCACACGGCCTGGTTGCTCACCCCGAGCAGACCGACCGTGCCCTCGGCGACGAGTTCGGCGAAGCCCTCGACACTCTCGCGCTGCGGAACCGTCGGGTCGTCGATGTGCGCGTACAGCAGGTCCAGCTTCTCCACGCCGAGCCGTTCGCGGCTGCGTTCGGCGGACTCGCGGATGACCTTCGCGGACAGACCCTCGGGGTTATCGACGTAGCTGGTACCGGGGGCGAGGGGGCGGGCGCCGAGCTTGGTCGCGATGACGATCTCGTCGCCGACGCCGCGGCTGCGCCGCCACCGGCCGAGCAGTTCCTCGCTCTGGCCGCCCTGGCCGCCGTCCTCCCAGAAGGCGTAGTTGTCGGAGGTGTCGATGAAGGTGCCGCCCGCCTCGACGAACCGGTCGAGCAGGGCGTACGACGTCTTCTCGTCGGTGCGGGAGCCGAACAGCATGGCGCCCAGCGCGAGGACGCTGACCTCCCGGCGGTGCGCCGGGTCGGTCCCGATCGTGCGGTACTTCATGGGTGTGTCCTCCCGTTCGCGCCCGGATGGGCGGTTACGAACGGGAGTCTTCCTCTTGAAGTGCGCTTGAGGTCAACCCTTCGCGAAGGGTCCGTCGAGGGCGGCCCACTGCAGCAGCATGATGGTCTTGGCGTCGTTGATCTCGCCGGTGCGGATCATCTCCAGGGCGCGGCGGAAGGGCAGTTCGACGATCTCGATGTCCTCGCCCTCCTCCTCCAGGCCGCCGCCCTCGTGGGTGTGGGTGGAGGGTCCGTAGGCGGCGGCGAAGAAGCTCACGCGCTCGGTGACCGAACCGGGGCTCATGTAGACGTCGAAGACGTGCTCGACCTCGCCGATGGTGTGCCCGGTCTCCTCCACCACCTCGCGGCGCGCGGTGAGTTCGGGGTGCTCGTCATCGTCGTCGAGCAGTCCGCCCGGGGTCTCGATCAGCATGCCGTCGGGGTGGCCGTTGACATAGACGGGGAAGCGGAACTGCCGGGTGAGCAGGACGGTTTCGCGGTCGGTGTCGTACAGGAGCATGGTGGCGCCGTTGCCGCGGTCGTGCGTCTCGCGCTGCTGGCTGCTCCAGGTGCCGTCGGCGTGCTGGAAGTCGAAGGTGGTGGCGCGCTCCACGTACCAGTGGCTGGAAAGCAGTTTCACCTCGCGCACCCGCACGCGCGGGTTTCCGGTCAGGTCGAGCCCGGTTCTGTCCAGCCCGGTGCGGCCACGGCGGTCCGGGGTGTCGATGCCGGCGGTCACAGGTCACCGCCGGTCGTGCGTGAGCAGGTCATGGTCGCTGTCTATCACGGCCCCCGTCAGGCCGCGCTCAGGACGTGGGAGTGCCAGGCGGGCAGGTCGACGAAGAGCCCGGGGGCGAGCAGCGCGTCGCCGTCGCGGTCGTACGTCAGGTCCGTCAGCAGGTCGGTGAGCCGGTGCGGGGCTCCGGCCAGGTCGGGCCAGGGCAGCGGGATCTGGCCCTGGGCGGGGGCGTCGGAGTAGTTGACGACGACGAGGTGGCGGGCGCCGGGGCCGGTCCAGGACCAGGCGAGCAGATTGCGGTGGGTGTCGTTGTCGGGCCAGCCGGTGACGGGGAGCAGGCGCCACTCGCCGTCGCGCACGGCGGCGGCCGCCGGGATCAACCGGCCGTAGAAGGCACGGAGTTGTTCGTCGGCCGGCTCCTCGGGGCGGCGGGAGAGGAACACCGGTGGGCGGACCCTGCGGCCCTCGAACTGGCCCTCGTGCCAGAGGGTGGCGCCCGGCAGGGTGGCGACGGTGACCGCCGCGGCGCGTTCCCGGTCGCCGGGGAGGGTGGCGGCGGCGCGGGGTTCGTCGTGGTTCTCCAGGAAGCGGACCAGGCCGCGCTGGTAGTCGAGGCCGGCCTGGAGGTGGCCGCGGACCGCGTCGGCGTCCTCGTGCAGGAGGCGGTCGTAGAGGCGCTTGTCGTAGCAGTGGTCGAAGCCCTGCTGCTGGAGCGCCCATTCGAGGTCCCAGTAGGCCTCGGCGACGAGGAGCAGGTCCGGGTGGCGGGCGCGGACGCGCGGGACGACGTACGGCCAGAAGTCCTCGGCGGGCGGCGGTCCCGCCTTCTCGCCCCAGGTCTTGGCGAAGACGTCGTTCATCAGCAGCATCGCCATGTCGCAGCGCACGCCGTCGGCCTGGTCGCCGATGGAGACGAGGGTGTCGACGGTCGCCGCGCGCAGGTCGTCGCTGAAGGCGTCGAGTTGGACGACGTCCGGCCAGGGCGCGAAGTAGGGGTCGCGGCCGCGGGCGTAGATCTGCCCGGCGGCCTCCAAGTAGGCCTCGGGCGACCGGGCCAGGTCGTCCTCGCTGCCCCGGATCAGGCAGTGGGGGCGTTCGGCGAGCCAGGGGTGGTCGGGGGCGACGTGGTTGGGGACGTAGTCCAGGATCAACCGCAGGCCGCGCGCGGCGAGTCGGGCGCGCGCCTCGGCGAGGCCCTCCGGGCCGCCGAGGGAGGCGTCGACGACGTAGTTCCGTACGCAGTACGGCGATCCGGCGATGTCCGCATCGGTGAGGTCGGGCAGGGCCTGGACGAAGGAGGCGAGCAGGGACTCGTCGCGCAGGGCGATCGCGAGTCCGGCGGGGCTGCGCTCCCAGACGCCCATCAGCCAGACGGCGTCGACGCCCGGCACGGCGACCTCGTCCCAGGCCTCCTCCGGTACGTCGCCCAGGGTCACCGGACGGTCGTAGCGGGTGCTCAACTCGCGCAACCAGACGAGGGTGTTGATCTCGTACATCACCGTCATGAGAAGGGCTCCTCCTCGTCGGTCCTGAACCGTTCGTCCCGGGGCCGCAGGGAGTCGCGCCCGCCGCGCCGCCAGTCGTCGGCGCTGATCGCGTGGAACACGGTGGCGGTGGCCGCGACCAACCCGGTCCAGCCGGTCTGGTGGGAGGCGCCGAGGCCCGCGCCGTTGTCGCCGTGGAAGTACTCGTAGAAGAGGATCAGGTCCTTCCAGTGCGGGTCCTTGGCGAACTTGGGCTGCGCTCCGTGCACGGGCCGGTGGCCGTCCTCGCCGCGCAGGAAGGTGGCGATGAGGCGGTCGGAGATCTCGCGGGCGACCTCGTAGAGGTTCAGCTGCCGCCCGGAGCCGGTCGGGCACTCCACGGTGAAGTCGGGCCCGTGGTAGGCGTGCAGGTTCAGCAGGGCGCGGATCAGCAGGAGGTTCATCGGGAACCACACCGGGCCGCGCCAGTTGGAGTTGCCGCCGAACATGCCGGAGTCCGACTCGGCGGGCAGATAGCCGACGCCGTAGGTCTCGCCGTGCACGTCGAAGGTGTACGGGTGGGCCGCGTGGTAGCGGGAGAGGGACCGGATGCCGTGCGGGCCGAGGAACTCCTCCTCGTCGAGCATGCGGGCCAGGATGCGGCGCAGCCGGTCCTCGCCGAACAGGGCGAAGAGGTAGCGGCCGTCCGGATCGGGCTCCGCGTGGACGTTCTGGTCGACGAAGGCCTCGACGGCCGGGTGCCGCTTGATGAACTCCTTCGCTCCCTCCACCAGTTCGGGGAAGACACGGTGGGCCCGGCCGCCGATCACACTGGTCGCCGCCAGCGGGATCAGACCGACCAGCGAGCGCACCTTCATCGGCTGCGCGCTGCCGTCGGGCAGCCGCAGCACGTCGTAGAAGAAGCCGTCCTCCTCGTCCCACAGGCTGGCGTTGTCCTTGCCCATGCGGTTCATGGCGACGGCGATCCAGGCGAAGTGCTCGAACAGCATCTGCGCCTGCTCGACGTAGACCGGGTTGTCGACGGCGAGTTCGATGGCGATCTCCAGGAGGTTCTGGCAGTACAGCGCCATCCAGGCGGTGCCGTCGGCCTGGTCGATGTGACCGCCGGTGGGCAGCGGGGCGCTGCGGTCGAACACGCCGATGTTGTCCAGGCCAAGGAAGCCGCCCTGGAAGACGTTGTTGCCGTCGACGTCCTTGCGGTTGAGCCACCAGGTGAAGTTCTTCGTCAGCTTCTGGAAGGCGTTCTCCAGAAAGGCGCGGTCGGCGTTCCCGGTGCGGTGCTTCTCCAGTTCGTAGACGAAGAGGGTCGCCCAGGCGTGCACGGGCGGGTTGACATCGCCGAAGTTCCATTCGTACGCGGGGATCTGGCCGTTGGGATGCAGGTAGAGGCGGCGCAGCAGCAGTTCCAGCTGGGACTTGGCGAAGCCGATGTCGACCATGGCCAGGGCGATGGTGTGGAAGGCGAGGTCCCAGGCCGCGAACCAGGGGTACTCCCAGGTGTCCGGCATCGAGATGACCGCGTCGTTGACCATGTGGTACCAGGCGCTGTTGCGCAGACGGGGGTCGGCGGCCAGGGGGTCCACCCCGTGCTCGGCGAGCCAGCGCTCGACGTCCAGGTAGTAGTACTGCTTGCTCCACAGCATCCCGGCGAGTGCCTGCCGCACGACCCGCCGCTCGTCCTCGCCCATGCCGTCGGGAAGGACGCTGTCGTAGAAGGCGTCGGCCTCGGTCCGCCGCGCGTCCATCGTCGCGGCGAAGTCGCCGAAGGGGTCGGTGAGTTCACGGTCGCTGAGTCGCAGGCGGACGGTCACGCCGTCACCGGCGGGCACGGTCAGGACGGTGTGCAGGGCGGCCTTGGTGCCGGTCTGTACCGGGTTGACCGCGGCGGTGTCGCCGTGGACGACGCAGCGGTCGATGCCGTCCTTGACGTAGGGCGTGGTGTTCGGACTGCCGAAGATGCGCTCGTTGTTGGTCTCGTTCTCGGTGAACAGGGCGGTGGCGTCGGTGTCGTGGTAGAGCCAGCGCGGGCCCAGTTCCTCGTGGTCGGCGCGGATGGCGTCGGGGGTCTTCGTCAGGCTGGGTACGGCGGTTCCGCCGGCCCAGGACCAGGTGTGCCGGAACCAGAGGGTCGGCAGCAGGTGCAGGGTCGCCTCGTCGGGGCCGCGGTTGTGGACGCTGATCTCGATCAGCAGGTCCTCCGGGCCCGCCTTGGCGTATTCGACGAAGACGTCGAAGTAGCGGTCCTCGTCGAAGACCCCGGTGTCGAGCAGTTCGTACTCGAAGTCGTGGCGGGTTCGGGCCCGGTTGGTGTCCACGAGGTCGGCGTAGGGGAACTCGCCCTGCGGGTACTTGTAGAGGTACTTCATGTAGGAGTGGGTGGGCGTGGAGTCGAGGTGGAAGTAGTACTCCTTGACGTCCTCGCCGTGGTTGCCCTCCTGGTTGGTCAGGCCGAACATCCGCTCCTTCAGGATCGGATCGCGGCCGTTCCACAGGGCCGGCGCGAAACAGAGCCGCTGCTTGTCGTCGCTGACACCGGCGATGCCGTCCTCGCCCCAGCGGTAGGCGCGGGAGCGGGCCTGGTCATGGGTGAAGTACGACCAGGCGTCGCCGCCGGGGCTGTAGTCCTCCCGTACGGTCCCCCACTGGCGTTCGCTGAGGTAGGGCCCCCAGCGGCGCCAGTCGGCCCGGGACGCGTCGGCGTCCGCGAGCCGTTGCCGCTCGGCGCCCGTCACACCGCTGTCCGCCGCCATGACCGCCTCCTCGTAACCGGGCAACGCACCCAGCCTCGACGGTCCCGGCCGACGCCGCAATGCCTGAGCGGCGGAGGGGGGACTTCCCCCTGCCGATCGGTGCCGGTGAGCGTCGTCAGCCCGTTGGAGGGGTCACTGGCGAGGCTTTGTCTCTCAGGCGGCCGGTACGGGGAACAGCATGCAGCTGCTCGTCGCGTGGGCGAGGAGGCGGTCGGTCGGGTCGAGGAGTTTCGCCTCGGCGAGGGCGGTGCGGCGGCCGCTGCTGACGATGCTGCCGACGGCACGGACCTTGCCCGTCTCCGCTGTGACCGGGCGCAGGAACTTCACCGTCAGGTCCAGCGAGGTGTAGGCCATGCCCTGCGGCAGGATGGACTGCACGGCGCAGCCGGTCGCGGAGTCGAGCATCGTGGCGTAGACACCGCCGTGGACGCTGCCGATGGGGTTGTAGTGCTCTTCTCCCGGCTCCAGGGAGAACACCACGTGCCCGTGGTCCACCTCTTCCAGGGCCATGCCCAGGGTGGCCGCGATCGGCGCGGCGGGCAGGCGCCCGGCGAGGATCTCCCGCAGGAACTCCAGCCCCGAGCCGCGTCCCACGGCTCCCGCCGAGATCGCGGGATCCTCCCAGTCGTACGTCCGCGTGCGTTCCATGCGCCTGCACCATCTCCCTGACTCTTTCCCCCGAAGCTAGCCGTGCGTCGAGCTGGCTGTCAATGACAGAGTCAGGGGCCTACCATGGCCGCTATGAAGTGGCTGGAGATGAGCACGGAGAACTGCACCGTCCAGCGCACGCTCGACCTGGTCGGCGAGAAGTGGACGCTGCTGATCCTGCGGGACGCCTTCAACGGAGTGCGCCGGTTCGACGAGCTGCGCCGCCATGTCGGTCTCTCGGACGCCGTCCTCTCCGACCGGCTGCGCAAGCTGGTCGCCGCCGGGATCCTCAACACGGTGCCCTACCAGGAGCGGGGCAGCCGGACCCGGCACGAG
Organism: Streptomyces sp. NPDC002144; assembly: GCF_053593695.1. Classification (NCBI taxonomy): domain Bacteria; kingdom Bacillati; phylum Actinomycetota; class Actinomycetes; order Kitasatosporales; family Streptomycetaceae; genus Streptomyces; species Streptomyces sp. NPDC002144. The sequence continues at coordinate 78,784 of NZ_JBSFDB010000027.1, read as the reverse complement.
TACCGGCTCACCCCCAAGGGCCGCGATCTGTGGCCCGTCCTCGTCGCGCTGCGGCAGTGGGGCGAGACGTACGTCGCCAATCCGGAGGGCCCCGTCATCGAGATCCGGCACCGCGACTGCGGCGCCCCGGTGCGGGTCGTGGTCGAGTGCCCCGAGGAGCACACCGCCCTCGCCCCCACCGAGGTCAGCGTCCATCCGGGACCGGCCGCCCGGCCCGTCCCGCGGCCGTAGGCGCCCTACCGTTCGAGTGCGGGCCGCCCGACGGCGGGCCGCTTGCTGAGCAGCAGGCGGCGCCCCGGTACCTCCACCGCCTCGTACAGCACCCAGGCCAGCCCCAGCGACACGGTGAACGCGACGGCCGTGGTGGCCAGGCCCGCGGTCACACCGAAGCGCGGGGAGGTGCCGAGCAGGCTGGTCGCGGCCCGCAGGACCAGCAGGTGGATCATGTAGAAGGCGAAGGACAGCTCCCCCAGCCGCACCAGCCATCGGCGCCGCCACAGCGAGGGCTGACCGCGCAGGTCCGCGACGGCCGCGGCCGGGATCAGCAGCGCGAAGCCGATCACCGTGCAGGTCGTGGCGGGGTATCCGGCGGTGACCTGGGGCACCAGGAAGTAGCCGATGAGCGCCAGGGCCAGCGAGGCCTCCAGACCGGGCCCGCGCCAGCGGTCGAGCAGCACCAGCCGGGCCACGGCGGCGCCGATCACGAACTCGGGCAGCCTCGCGGCCGGGAAGGAGTACAGCGGCTGGTCCGCCCAGTGGTGCGCGTCCGCCCGGGCCAGCACGAACACCGCCAGCAGCGCGAGCCCGGCCAGGGCCGCCGAGCCCCGGGCGCCGAGGCGGCGCAGCAGCAGGGCGAGCAGGGGGAAGGTGCCGTAGAAGAACGCCTCGCAGGCCAGCGACCAGCTGACGGGGTCGAGGGTCTGCCACCAGGGGCGCCACCAGGAGTGCACCAGGAAGGCGTTGGCCAGGCCCGCGGTGAGGGTCGGTCTGTGCTGGTGGGCCAGGGTGAGGGCCATGACGAGGGCGACGGCCGCGGTGACCAGGTGGACGGGCAGGATGCGGGCGGCGCGGCGTCTGAAGAACGGCCAGGCGCGGTCGCCGGGCCGCGCGGACCACATCAGGACGAAGCCGGAGAGCACGAAGAAGAACGACACTCCGTTGGCTCCGGCGCCGAAGGCCCACGTCATCACGCGCTGGCCGGTGCCGTCGAAGTAGTGGAAGTTGTGCACGTGCAGTCCGAAGACCAGCAGCGCGGCGATCCAGCGCAGTCCGGTCAGGGACGGCAGCGTGGGCGCCGCGGCGGGGCGGGGAATCCGGTTCTTCGGTGTGCCGGTGGTCTCGGTGGCGGTGGTCTCGGTGGCGGTGGCGGGCGGTGTCCCGGGCGCCCTGGTCGCCGTCGTCATCGGGTCGCCCTTCCGGGGATGTGCGTACGGGGCATGAAAGGGAGCGTTACCTCTTCGTCATCTTCCAATCGGTCCCGTGGACAACGTCACACCGATGGCGCTGGTTACGAGATCCGTCCTGGTGTTAGGCAGCGGTTACCGGTGGGTCTATCGTCGGAATCGTGGGCCACAGCATGGGAGGTCGGCCGGTGATGCCGCAGGACGAGGCCGTGATCGGCTGCATCGGGAAGGTGCTCATCGGAACCCGGGGAACCGCGGGCCCCGGTGAGGTCCTGGTGCCGGTCCGGGGCGGCTCGGAGACCTTCATAGCCTGGTCCGACGAACCCTTGCCGACGGGGGCGACGGTGCTCGTGATCGAGTCACGTGGGTGTCGTGAGGTCGGCGTCATCGAGTGGAGGGATCCACTCGGAGCGATCGGCGACCGTGCCGACGCGGACTGAGGAGTAGCAGAATGTTCGGTTACCGCGTTCCCGCTCCCGACGAGGCGATGCTGATCTCGGGTGGCAGGCGGGGACTGGGGGGCGCGCCGTTCCGGGTGGTGACGGGGCACGGCAAGTTCGTGCTGCCGTTCTTCCGAAAGACCCGCTTCCTCACACTGGCGATGTGCGAGTCCGAGGTCACGGAGACCTGTGTGACCCGGCAGGGCATCGCGTTGAACGTACGCGCCGTCATCGCGTTCAAGGTCGGCAACGACACCGAGAGCATCATCAACGCCGGACAGCGTTTCCTCTCGGACCAGGAACAGATGTCGGTGCTGACCGGCCGGATCTTCGCCGGTCATCTGCGGGCCATCATCGGCTCGATGACGGTCGAGGAGATCGTCACCGAGCGGCAGAAGCTCGCCGCGGAGGTGCTGGACACCTCCAAGACCGAGATGGCGAAGATCGGTCTGATCGTGGACTCGCTGCAGATCCAGTCGATCGACGACGGCGACGCCGGCTACATCGACGCCATGTCCGCGCCGCACCGGGCGGCCATCCAGCGGCAGGCCCAGATCGCCCAGGCGCAGGCCACCCAGACGGCGGCCGAGGCGCAGCAGGAGGCGGCGCGCAAGCAGGCCGAGTACGCCCGGCAGACCGCGGTGGTCAAGGCGGAGTACTCGGCCGAGGTGGACCGCGCGCAGGCGCAGGCCGCGCAGGCAGGACCGCTGGCGCAGGCGCACGCCCAGCAGGAGGTGCTCGCCGCGCAGACCGAACTGGCCCAGCGGCAGGCCAAGTTGCGCCAGCAGCAGCTGGTGGCGGAGATCGTGAAGCCGGCCGAGGCGGAGGCCGAGCGGATCCGGCTGCTCGCCCAGGCGGACGCGCAGCGCATGAAGATCCAGGCCGAGGCGGCCGCGTCGTACGACCGGGTGGCGCTGGACCGGATGCTGATCGACCAGCTGCCGCAGATCGTGAAGGAGGCCGCGGGCGGTCTGGCCGGCGCCAACGTCAACGTCCTCAACGGCGCGGACGGCCTCGGTGAGATCGCCGCCGGTCTGGTCTCGCAGGGTCTGACGATCCTGGACTCCGTCCGGCAGAACCTCAGCGGCGGACAGGACGGCGAGAGCCGCCCGGCCGGCAACGGTGTGCTGGAACTGCGCGCGAAGAACGAGCGCAAGTCCGACGACGGTCCGGTCAACGTCGACTGATCCGCTCCGAGGTCCCCGTCCCCGACGGGGACCTCGGCGTATCCGACCCCCCTCTGGAGAAGCGGAGTCGAACGGGTGGAACTCGCCTTCACGGGCCGGGTGATCGAGTGGCGCGGTCCGGCGCCCTACTACTTCGTGCCCGTGCCGGACCAGGAATCCGCCGACATCCGCGAGGTGGCCGCACTGGCCTCCTACGGCTGGGGCGTGATCCCGGTCGAGGCCCGCATCGGCGGGACGGCCTTCGCCACCTCGCTGTTCCCCAAGGACGGCGGCTATCTGCTGCCGCTCAAGAACGCCGTGCGCGTGCCGAGCGGGCTGTCCGCGGGAGACGACGTGGCGATACGGATGACGGTGCGGCTGTGACGCTGCTTCCCGCCATGCTGCTTCCCGACATGCCGTTGCACGATCCGTTCGTCGTCGCCGACGACACGTCCCGTACGTACCACCTGTACACGTCCAACGACCCGTCGGTGTCGGGTGTGGAGGGCGTGGGCACGATGGTGTACCGCAGCCGCGACCTGCGTGAGTGGCAGCGGCCCGTCGTGGTCTTCCTGGCCGGCGAGCAGCCGGGGATGTGGGCGGGCGACGGCGGTTGGGCCCCGGAGGTCCATCCATGGAACGGCCGTTACTACCTGTTCACCACCCTGCACGACGAGAACAGGCCCCTTCCCGTCCCCCCGCCCAACCGGTGGGGCACGCCCTTCCAGCTGGCCAACCACCTGCGCGGCACCATCACCGCCGTCTCCGACTCGCTCCTCGGTCCCTTCACCGTCGTCGACGCGGCCCGGCCCACCCCGCCCACGCACCTCATGACCCTCGACGGCACGCTGCACGTCGATCCGTCCGGACAGCCCTGGATGGTGTACGCGCACGAGTGGCTGCAGACGGTCGACGGCACCATGGAGGCGATCCGGCTGGCCCCCGATCTGTCCCGGACGATCGGGGACCCGGTCTTCCTGTTCAAGGCGTCGGACGCGTCCTGGCTCGGCGAGCAGATCCCGGCGGGCGTGCCCGCCCAGCTCCCGCCGTACATCACCGACGGCCCCCAGCTGTACCGCACGCCCGACGGCTCGCTGCTCATGCTGTGGTCGACGTACGAGAAGAACTCCGTCGGCCCGGACGGGAACATCAGCGGCGGTTACGTCCAGACCTACGCCGTCTCCAAGTCCGGTGACCTGACCGGCCCTTGGGAACAGCGCCGGCCCCTGGTCCGGGACGACAGCGGGCACGGCATGCTCTTCCGCACCTTCGAGGGCGAGCTGATGATGATCCTGCACCGCCCTTTCGACAACGCCCGCGGCAAGCTGTACGAGATGCGGCTGCACGGCCATGAGCTGCGAGTACTGCGCCAACGCACGGACCTCGACGGCGGCGGCTGAACGTCGGCGTCTCCCGGCAGGTTGCGGGTTGCGGCCGTTGAGGAACTCCGGTCCGCGGTCACCAGCTCACCCGGGCCGCCACCGGCAGGTGGTCGCTGCCGGTGGGCGGGAGCACCCAGGCGCTGTTCGGCCGCACTCCCCTGACCAGGATCTGGTCGATGCGCTCCACCGGGAACCTCGCCGGCCAGCTGAAGCCGAAGCCGGCTCCGGCCTCCTCCTGCGCCGAGCGCAGCTGAGAGGTGAGGCCGGTGAAGGCGCGGTCGTCCATGGTGCCGTTGAGGTCGCCGAGCAGCACCACCCGCCGGGAGGGCTCGGCGGCGACGGCCTTGGCGAGCGCCTGCGCGCCTCTGTCCCGCGAGTCGGTCCAGAAGCCGACCCTGGGGTTCACGCGCACGGACCCCAGATGGGCCACGTACACCGCCAGCGGCCCCTGCCGGGTGGTGACCGTGGTGCGCAGTGCCCGGTTGTAGGTCAGTTTCTCGGCGGCCGGCTTGGTGGCCGCAAGCGGCCCGTAGTCGGTCGCGATGTCGACCGGCCGGGTGTCCGACAGGGGCAGCCTGCTCCACAGCCCGACCGTGCCCAGCACCGTGTGGTACCGGTAAGCCTTCGCCAGCTCCTTCTCGTACGTGCCCCGGTCCTGCTCGGTGATCTCCTCCAGGGCCAGCACGTCCGCGCCGGAGGCGGCCAGGTCGCGGGCAGTGGCGGCCGGGTCGGGGTTGTCGGCGGCGACGTTGTGGCTGACCACGGTGAGGTCGCCGCCCGGGTGGGACTTGTCGGTGAGCAGCCCGCCGAAGAGGCTCAGCCACACCGTGACGGGAAGCAGCAGCGCGGTCGCCGCCGAGAGGGAGCGACGCCAGAGGGCGCCGGCGAGGAGCACCGGGACGAACAGGCCGAACCACGGCAGGAACGTCTCCGCCAGACTGCCGAGATGGCCGATCCGGTTCGGGATCCTCCCGTGCAGCAGCATGAGCAGACCGAGCAGCAGCGCCAGGGCCGCGAGCACCGGGCCGCGCTTCCAGGGCTCCGGCCGGGTGCATCCGCGGATCGCCCGGCGGACGCCGGCGTGCCAGGGACCGGTGCCGGTGTCCTGGTGGTCGGGGCCGGTCCGACCGGTCCCGGCCGTGTCGGCCTGCGTCATCGTCGGTCCTCGCTCGCTGTCGGTCACTTCTGCATCCTGGGGTCCTGGGTGGGGTCGGCGTACATGTGCGGACAGCCGTCGTCGACGGCCTCGGTCCGCAGTTCGTAGTGCCAGGGTTCGTTGCGGTAGATCCGGCACAGCCCGTACGCGGCGCCGTGCTCGGACAGCCATGCCGTCGCGTCGGAGGGCCCGATGTCGACCGCGTCCCCGGAGACGTGCGGGGAGGTGGCCGCGGTGGCGACCCAGCGGGCGGCCTCGGTCTCGGAGCCGTACTTGGCGACCGCCTCGCCGAACAGCCGGTTCTGGTAGGCCGGCGAACGCCAGCCGCTGTTGACACGGAACTCGAGCCCGTCGTCCCCGGCGTCCGTGGCGGCCCGGCGGAGGGCCCTGAGCAGGTCCGGATCGAGCTTGGCCACCGCGGGAACCGTGTCGTCGAAGACCGTCACGCCGTCGGGGACGACACCGTCCGCCTCGCCCAGCGCACCGCCGTGCCCACCGCGACGCGGAGCCGAGAGCGAGGCGTGCGAGGAGAACGAGGATGAGGCGGACCTCGGTAACTGGTAGCAGAGGGCGGCGATGACCGCTGACAGGACGACGACCGCGAGGACGACGGCGAGGAGCCGGTGGATGCGGCGGGGCGGCGTGTGGGTCGAGCGCGGGGTTGTCGAGCGTGGATCCGTCGATCGTGGCGTTTCCGTCATGCCGCCAGTCAAGGCCGCGCGGTGTTGCCGGCCCGTATGCGGTTTTCGATATGCCGGCGATATGCGCCGGCTCCTAGCATCGAGAGCATGCGTGTGCTGATCGTGGAGGACGAGCCCTATCTGGCGGAGGCCATCCGCGACGGTCTGCGCCTGGCGGCGATCGCGGCCGACATCGCGGGGGACGGCGACACCGCGCTGGACATGCTGCGCGTCAACGCCTACGACATCGCCGTGCTCGACCGGGACATCCCCGGCCCCTCCGGTGACGAGATCGCGAAACGCATCGTGGCCTCCGGCAGCGGCATGCCGATCCTCATGCTGACCGCGGCCGACCGTCTCGACGACAAGGCCTCCGGGTTCGAACTGGGCGCCGACGACTACCTCACGAAGCCCTTCGAACTCCAGGAACTCGCGCTCAGGCTCAGAGCACTCGACCGCAGGCGCGCGCACAGCAGGCCCCCGGTGCGGGAGATCGCGGGTGTGCGGCTGGACCCGTTCCGCAGGGAGGTCTACCGGGACGGCCGCTATGTGGCGCTGACCAGGAAGCAGTTCGCGGTGCTCGAGGTCCTCGTCGCCGCCGAGGGCGGGATCGTCAGCGCGGAGGAACTGCTGGAGCGGGCGTGGGACGCGAACGCCGACCCGTTCACCAACGCCGTGCGGATCACCGTCTCGGCGCTGCGCAAGCGACTCGGGGAGCCCTGGGTCATCGCGACCGTGCCGGGCGTCGGCTACCGCATCGGCCCGCAGGCGGCGGCCGGACACGAGAGGGGCGGGCATGCGTAGGGCACCCGGGTTGAGCGTTCGCGTCAAACTCACCCTCAGCTACGCCGGATTCCTCATGCTGGCCGGTGCCCTGCTGATGGCCGCCGTGTGGGTGTTCCTCCTGCGGTACGTCCCCGACCGCGCGATGCTCATCAATCCCGACGACGGCCTCGACGGCAGCGTCTTCCCCATCCGGTCCGCCCTGTTGGGGGTCTTCGCTCCGCGGGCGGCCGCGGTGCTGGCGTTCCTGCTGCTCTTCGGCCTCGTGGGCGGCTGGATACTCGCCGGCCGTATGCTCGCCCCCCTCACCCGCATCGCGGACGCCACCCGCATGGCCGCGAACGGGTCGCTCTCGCACCGGATCCGGCTGCCGGGCCCGACGGACGAGTTCCGTGAACTGGCCGACGCCTTCGACACGATGCTCGCGCGACTCGAGGCGCACGTCGCCGAACAGCGCAGATTCGCGGCCAACGCATCGCACGAACTGCGCACCCCGCTGGCGATCTCCAAGACCCTGCTCGACGTGGCCCGCACCGATCCGGACCACGACACCGAAGAGATCATCGACCGGCTCCACGCCGTCAACACCCGGGCGATCGGCCTGACCGAGGCACTGCTCCTGCTCAGCCGCGCCGAGCAGCGGTCCTTCAGCCGGGAGGACGTCGACCTGTCCCTCATGGCGGAGGAGGCGACCGAAACCCTCCTCCCCCTCGCGGAGAAGCACGGCGTCACGATCGAGACCCGCGGCGAGATCGCCCCCGCGACCGGCTCGCAGGCGCTGCTGCTGCAGCTGACCACGAATCTCGTGCACAACGCGATCGTCCACAACCTGCCGGAGAAGGGCACCGTGTGGGTCACCACCGATGTCCGCCCCGGGGCCGTGGTCCTCACGGTCGAGAACACGGGCGACACGCTCACCCCGGAGCTGGCCTCGACCCTCACCGAGCCGTTCCAGCGCGGCACCGAGCGCGTTCACACCGATCACTCGGGCGTGGGTCTCGGCCTGGCCATCGTCAGGACCATCGCCGAGGCCCATGACGGGACCCTCGCCCTCACCCCGCGCTCCGCGGGCGGGCTCCGGGTCGCCGTGGAGCTGCCCTCGCGGGCTTCCGCCGGGGTCGTCACTCGTCGTTCACCCAGCGCATGAGCCGCTGCAGCGGGTAGAAGCCGTCGTGGGACAGGCCCGGTGGCATGCCGCCCGCCCCGCCGAGGGACACCACGCGCTGGACGCCGGCGCAGGCGAGAGCGTCGCGCAGGCCCGCCTTGCGGGCGTCGGGGTACACGCCGACCGTCTGCGTGGCGACCCCCGCATGCCCGACGGCGTCGGTCAGCGCGACGACCGGGACGACGTTGACGATCTTTCCGTCCGGGTGGAAGTCCACCGGTTCCGGGGAGCGGATGACCAGGCCCGTGCCGTCGTAACCGCCCCACACCCGGTAGTCGGGCGCGAGGGAGCGCAGTACGTCGATCTCCTCACGCAGTTCCGAGGCGACCCGCGGGCCGCGCTCCGAGCTGAACTCCCTTGCCACGCCGAGGCGTTCGCACAGCAGTGCGGCATAGCGGTCGGCGTCCTCGGGTGATCCCTCGACGAACTGGAAGCGGCTGGCCACACACGCCTGCTGGTTGAAGAAGGTGGCGTCGGCGGCTCCCGCCTCCGCGGCCTCGGCCAGGTTCTCGGGGGACGCGAAGGCCTCGCGGCCGATCAGCGAGATGGAGGTCTTCGGGTCGAAGGAGACCAGTTCGAAGCCCGGGCCGACGTAGCGCAGCGCCCCGCGGATCGTGCCCTCGCCGCCCCAGGCGACGAGCTTGTCGAAGAACTGGGGGCGGAACAGCACGCTCTCCACCGCCTCGTCGCCACCGCGCCAGTAGGCGGCGGAGAACGAGCGCACCACGGGGTGGCCAGGGGCGACGGAGGCCATCGTGCGCAGGATCGCGGTCGCCGTGAACAGGTCGTTCGAGGGCAGCTTCAGCAGGTTGACGCCCTTGGTGAGGGCGCCGCGCACCACGGACATCGCCGCGACGCCGGGCGCGTTGCCGGCGATGATGTGCACCAGGCGTGGCGGGTAGGCGCGGGTGGCCGCGATGCGGCCCTCGGGCAGGCGCACCTCGCGCCAGCCGTCGAGGACGTCGGCGCCGCCGAGTTCATGGTCGATCTGGGCGTACAGGGCGGGCCTGCGGAAGCTGCGCCACAGCACGGCGTAGGCGCGTTCGAGGACCTCGGCGGGGAGCGGGCTGACGGCTGTCATCCGCTCCAGCGCTTCGGCGAGCAGCCCGTCCCGGTCCGCCTTGAGGGCGTCGCCGGTCGCCACCAGCAGGTCGACGATCTCGGCGGTGGGTGTCTGGAAGGCGGGTCCCGGTTCGGTGCGGGGCCATACGAGGCGGTCGAGGTCGAGGGCGGGGGCGGTGAAGGCGGCTCCGGGGCGGCCGTGGGCGATGTGCGGGCCTTCGTCGACCTCGCCGCGGATGACGTGGACCACGGCCACCGGGGCGGTCGCGGTGCTGTCGAGGGCCGTGCCGGTCATCCGTGGATCATCCCTCGCACATAGGAGTCGAGTGTCGCCGCGCAGGTGATCTTGTCGTCGCCGCCGAGGTCGCCGTAGCGCTGGATGTCCGGCAGGACGGCGGGGCCCGGCCGGCCGCAGTCGCAGGGCGAGAAGTCGACGAAGACCCGGTCGCCGCTGATCAGTCCGCCCCAGCGGCCCTCCAGGGAGACGTCCAGGAACGCGAACCGGCCCTCCACCACGCCGTGTTCGGGGTTGAGCAGGGTTTCGCCCTGCTGGTCGAGGACCAGCGGGATCACCCACGGCGGCACGTGGTAGTGGCCCTTCTCGCAGGCGAGGCAGGAGCCCTGGAGTTCCGTCATGCCGTAGCTGCGCACCCGCCGTACGCCGTCGTAGAAGGCGGCGAACTGCCGCTGGTAGTCCTCGGGCAGGGCACGGCCCTTGTTGCCGCCGCCGCTGAGCACCAGCGTGTCCGGGTGCAGGCCGCCGTCCGGGACGCCACGGGCGCGCAGGGCCTGGATCAGGGCGAACTGCTGGTTGTTCATGCCGGCGATGAGCAGCGGTTCGTCGCGGTGGGCGGCGATGTCGTCGACGATCGCGCTCACGGCCGCGTCCATCTCCGCCTCGCGGGCCTCGGAGGCGGTCTCGTGGGAGCTGATCTCCTGCGGGGTGGCGGTGCCCTCCGCGATCCTGCGGCGCAGCAGCGCGCTGCTCATCAGTTCCGACACCCGAAGCGGTTCGTCGGTGAGCAGTCGGGTCTCACCGGGGCGGGCGAAGACCTCGGCGTGCCACCGGAAGCCGTCGATGGAGCGCATGGGGCCGCTCGCGGGGGCGAGCAGATAACCGCGGCGGGTGGGTTTCGGCGGCAGGGGGTCGGGCCAGCAGGTGAGGTGCTCCAGGATGTCGTGCAGGAAACTCAGGTCGCTCGCCGCGCAGTTGAGGAAGGAGACCTTCCCGGAGGTGCCGCTGGTGATGTACGGGCGGTGGCCGGCGGCCGTGATCCGCTCGGTCCACTCGTCGATGTCGCGCACACCGTCGAGGTCGACCTCCCCGGGTTCGACCGTGGAGACGGTCGTGTACCAGCGCAGCAGCCGGTCCCATCGGCCGGCGGTGATGAGGGAGACGGGGTAGGACTTGTAGCTGGTGTGCGAGAAGAGCAGGGGGACGAGATCGTCGAGGGCCGTGACATCGCCGACGCCGGTCTCCTCCGCGCGGGTGCGCAGCAGCGGGATGCGCTCGCGGTGGGCGGTGAAGGCCTCCCGCGCGGCTTCGAGCTGCAACTCCCTCGTCTCTTCCGCTGGTTGGTCGAAGGTGTCGCCGGACAGGACCAGGGATCGGATCTGCGCGCGTGCGCCGGACACTGCACCCACCTCAATCGGTTGCATAGGTTGTCTTTTCCGTAGTCGTCCCTGCGGTGAGGTACGACGACTCGATCGCGTCGAGGTCGCCGCGGAGTTCCGCCGGGGTACCGGTCATGGCGACGCGGCCGCGGTGCAGGACGTACACGCGGTCGGCGATGTCCAGCACCCTGCGCACGTGCTGTTCCACCAGCAGCGCCCCGAGGCCCCGGTCGGCCGCCCCGCGCACGGCGCGCAGCAGACGGTCGACGACGAGGGGGGCGAGCCCGAGGGACAGTTCGTCCGCGAGCAGCAGCCTGGGCGAGCGGCTCAGCGCGCGCGCCAGCGACAGCATCTGCTGCTCGCCGCCCGAGAGCATGCCCGCGCCGGTCCTCAGGCGCTTCTCCAGTTCGGGGAAGAGCTCCAGCGCCTGCTCGGGGGTGACCCGGCCGACCCGGAGGTTGTCCGCGGTGTCGAGGCCGGTGAAGACCGCCCGCTCCCCGACGTAGGCCAGGCCCTGGCGGGCGCGGCGGTGCAGGGGTGCGCGGGCGGTGCCGCCCAGCCAGCGCACCTCGCCGCCCATCGGGGCGAGTTCCCCGGACAGCGCCCGAAGCGTGGTGGTCTTGCCCGCGCCGTTGGGTCCGAGCAGGGCGACGACCTCGCCGGGGCGGACCTCCAGGTCGAGGTCGCGCAGGACGGGTTGGCTGCCGTAACCGGCGCTCAGGGCACGGGCTTGGATCAAGGGCTCGGTGTCGTGCACGGACCTTCCCCTTCGGTCAGCCGGCCGGTGTGGACGTCAGCACCTTCCGGACGTCGACGAAGGTCGACCCCGCCTTCGCCCATTCGATCTGCCCGCCCCGTATGGTCAGTTCGGTGGCGGTCGTGTTGTGGATGCGGTCGAGGCCCTTGATCGGCAGGGCTGTCGAGGCGTTCCAGGTCAGCGCGGGGGTCAGTCCGCCGGTGTCGATGCCGGAGGTGGTGTTCAGCTCCTTCACCAGGGCTCCCGCCGAGATCGTGGGCAGCTGCTTGACCGCCTCGGTGAAGACCTTGAACGCCACCCAGGTCGTCTCGTTGGCGCCGTTGCTGGTGTCGATGCCCTTGTCGCCCTTGGCGGCCGCGAGGAAGTCCTTCCAGGCCGGGTCGGAGGTCGGCGGGTAGTAGCCGGTGATGGCCGCCCCCTCCAGCGGGCCGCCGCTTCCGCCGGTGCTCGCGGCCAGTTGCGGGGTGAGGTTGCCGACGACGCTGCCGAGCTTCGTCTTCGCGCCGGACTGGACGTAGGACTTCACGAACAGGCCGGAGGCGGTACCGAGGATGACGCTCACGCAGTCGCTGCCCTTGGTGGCGGCGGCGACCTGCGGGGCGAGGTCGGTGGCGGTGAGCGGCACCTTGATGTCCTTGGGCACGGCGCCTCCGGCGGAGGTGGCCCCGAGGGTGAGGAACTGCGAGACGATCGCGGCGGCCGCGAGGTCGTAGCGGACGCCGGCGATCTTCTTGCAGCCCTCCTGCACCAGTTGCCGGCCGTGCGCGGCGAACACCGCCGGGGTGCCCCCGTTGACCGGAAAGGACAGCGGGTTGGAGAACTCCGCGGCCGAGACGCCGGTCCCGCCGAGGTAGGGGATGCCGGCCTTCTGCAGGATCGGCATGTAGCGGTCGCCCGCGAGGCTGTACGACCCCACGACAGCGACCACCTTGTCGGCCACCGCCTGCTGGGCGCACTTCTCGGCCTCGTCGGGGTCGTTCTTCTCGTTGCAGGTCAGCACCTTCAGCGGACCGCCCTTGATCCCGCCGTTGGTGTTGATCCACTTCTCGTAGGCCTGGGCGGTGAGCCGCACCCCCGGCTGGGCGCTGCCCTGGGTGTCCTCCGGGTTCCAGACCATCACCTTGACGGGCGCGCCCTTCAGGGAGGTCTGGGTCGAGCTGCCGGACGCCTTGCCCCCGCAGCCTGCCGCCAGCAGGGCTGCGGTCACCGCGAGACAGGTCGCTGCGGCACTTCTGCGTCGGTGTGAGTCGTTCATGGCCCCTCCGCGGGCTCGTCGTCGAGATGGCGAACAGCATGGGGTGCGTTTTTGGGTTAGTGAAGTACTCTCGGCATAATTATTTAAATAAATGCGCTGTCTGGCTGACCTCCGGGAGGTTCCCCGATGGACGACATCCTGCGTTTCGCCCTGCTCGGCCTGGGGCTCGGCGCCCTGTACGCACTCACCGCGCACGGCATCGTGCTGGTCTACCGGGGCTCCGGTGTACTGAACCTCGCGCACGGCGCGATCGGGATGGCGGGCGCCTATGTGCAGTGGGAGCTCGCCGTCAACCACGGCGTGCCGTACTGGCCGGCCGTCGCGTGCGGGGTGCTCGCCTCCGCGCTGCTGGGCGTGCTCACCCATCTGCTGGTGCTGCGGCCGCTGCGCCGGGCGTCCACCCTGGCCCGGCTGGTCGGCACGCTCGCGGTGTTCATCGTGCTCACCGCCGTGGCCGTCAAACGCTACGGCGACAGCCTGCAACTGGTGCCGGGCAAGCTGCCGACCCGACTGCTGACGATCGCCGGGGCCACCATCTCCGAGGACCGCGTCTGGCTGCTCGGCATCGCGCTCGCCGTCACCGCGCTCCTCCATCTCCTCTACCGGCGCACCCTGTTCGGCCTGGGCACCACCGCCGTCGCCGAGAACGAGCACGCCGCCGCCTCGCTCGGCTGGTCCCCCGACGTGATCGCCACCGGCAACTGGGCCCTCGGCTCGGCCCTCGCGGGACTCACCGGCATCCTGATCGTGCCGGTCATCGGCCTGTCGGTCTCCGGGCTGACCACCCTGCTGCTGAGCGCGCTGGCCGCCGCGCTGGTCGGCAGGTTCTCCTCCTTCCCCGTCACGCTGGCGGGCGGTCTGGTCATCGGCCTCGTGCAGTCCGAGCTCACCCGGTTCGGCTCCGGCGTGACGGGACTCGCCTCGTCGGTGCCGTTCCTGTTCATCGCCCTGGTGCTGGTGGCCCGCGGCCGGGCGCTGCCGCTGCGCGGCACCTTCCTGGACCGGCTGCCGGCGCTGGGCAGCGGACGGGTCCGCCCCCTGCCGCTCGCGTTCGCCGCCGTGGCCGGGCTGATCCTGGTGGGCGTGTCCACCCCGCTGTGGGCCGACGCGATCACCAGCACCCTGGTGCTCTCGCTGATCATCCTGTCGATCGTCGTGGTCACCGGGTACGCGGGACAGGTCTCGCTCGCGGCCTACGCCCTCGCCGGCACCGGCGCCTTCATCGCTGGGCACGCGGCGGCGGACTGGGGCTGGCCGTTCGAACTGGCCCTGGTGGCAGGCGTGTTGGGGACCGTGCCGATCGGCCTGCTGTTCGCCCTGCCGGCGGTCCGCACCCGTGGCGTCAACCTGGCGATCATCACGCTCGGCCTCGGCACCACGCTGGAGGCGATGGTCTTCCAGAACACCGGTCTGTCGACGACCCCCGGCAGCGACGGCATCGCGGTGGGCCACCAGACCCTCTTCGGGATCAGCATCTCCGGAGTCGACCATCCGCAGCGCTACGCCGCCGTGGTGCTGGTGCTGTTCCTCGCCGCCACGCTGGTGGTCGCCAACGTCCGCCGCGGCAGGACCGGTCGCCGGCTCGTCGCCGTACGGGCCAACGAGCGGGCCGCCGCCGCGCTCGGCATCGACGTCCGCGCGGCCAAGCTCTACGCCTTCGGCCTGTCCGCGGCCATCGCCGCCCTCGCCGGTGTGCTCATCGGCTTCCGCTCCACCTCGGTGGTCTTCTCCGACTTCGCCAGCTTCGACTCCATCACCGCGCTCGGGCTCGCCGTCATCGGCGGTGTCGGCTTCCTCGTGGGGCCGCTGTTCGGGGCGATGTTCGCCGTGGGCACGGTCGGCGCGCGCATCGGGGACTGGGTGCTGCCCGGGCTGAGCGCGTGGATGCCGCTGATCGGCGGGGTCGTCCTGGTGCTCACGCTGGTGGGCAACCAGGACGGCATCGGCAAGGACGCCGGCCGGCCCGCGGCACGTGTCCGCAACCGCCTGCCTCGCAGGGACACGGCGCAGACGGGCGAGGGCGAGCCGGCGGCCGTGGCGGACGTCTCCCGGGCCGCGCCGCTGGCCCTCCACGTTCGGGACCTGACCGTGCGCTACGGCGGTGTCGTCGCCGTCGACGGGCTCTCGCTGGACGTCGAGCCGGGCCGGATCGTCGGGCTCATCGGGCCCAACGGCGCCGGCAAGACCTCCGCCATCGACGCCGTCACCGGCTTCACCCGGGCCGTGTCCGGCAGCGTGCGGCTCGCCGAACGGGACGTGACCCGGCTGCCGGTGCACCGGCGGGCCTCGGCCGGACTGAGCCGGTCCTTCCAGTCGCTGGAGCTGTTCGAGGACATGACCGTCCGGGACAACCTCGCCGCGGCCTGCGAGCGGCCCGGCCCGTGGGCGTACCTCACGGACCTGATCCGCCCGGGCAGCCGTCCGCTCCCCGGTCATGTGCTGGTCGCGGTAAGGGAATTCGGGCTCCAGGACAGCCTCGACCGGCCCGTGGCGGAGCTGTCGTACGGGGAGCGACGGCTGCTGGCCATCGCCCGCGCGGTGGCGGCCTCCCCCTCGGTGCTGCTCCTCGACGAGCCGGCCGCCGGGCTGTCCGACGACGAGACGCGGGAACTCGCCCATCTGGTACGGCGGCTGGCCGAGGACTGGGGCATGGGAGTCCTGCTCGTCGAGCACGACGTCGACATGGTCATGAGCGTCTGCGACGAGATCGTGGTGCTGGACTTCGGACGCCGGATCTGCGCCGGCACGCCCGAGGAGGTGCGCCGGGACCCGGCGGTGCGGGCGGCGTACCTGGGCGACCTGGAGCCGGAGGCGCTCGCGTGAGGAGCCCCTCCGGCCGCGGGCCCGGGCGTCAGGCGTCCCGCAGGTCGGCGACGTAGGGCTGGTGGGAGAGCAGTCCGCCGTCCACCCGCAGGGTGTGCCCGGTGATGAAGGCGGACTCGTCGCAGGCGAGGAAGACGACCGCCGCGGCGACGTCCTCCGGCCGGCCCAGGCGCGGGGTGAGGTGGTGGCGCAGCATCGCCTCACGGATCGCGCCGTGGGCCGAACCGGCGCTCGCGGGCGTGACGATGAAGCCGGGCGCGATGGCGTTGCAGCGCACGCCCTGCTTGCCGTACTGGGTGGCGACGTACTGGGTGAGGTTGATGAGCGCGGCCTTCGAGGCGCCGTAGGCGGGGTTGCGCAGATCGCCCGCGAGGCCGGACCCGGACGAGGTGTTGATGACGGAGCCGCCGCCCCGGGCGATCATGTGCGGGACGGCGGCCTGGATCGCGACCATGGTGCCGCGCAGGTTGATCCGCATCGTGTCGTCCCACACGGCCGGATCGGCCTCGGCGACGGCGAGGTCCCGGTGGGCGGCCAGACGGGTGGCGGCCGCGTTGTTGTGCAGCACGTCGAGGCCGCCGTAGGTGTCGGCCGCCGCGGCCACCATGGCCCGTACGCTGTCGACGTCACCGAGGTCGACCTCGACCGCCGTCGCGGACCCGCCGGCGGCGCGGATCTCCTTCGTCACCGCCTGCGCGCCGTCGAGGTTCAGATCGGCGACCACCGTGTGCGCACCCTCGGCCGCCACCCGACGCGCCGAGGCGGCGCCGATGCCCGACGCCGCCCCGGTCACGACGGCCACCTTGCCGTCGAGTCGTCCCATGTCCCGAACCGCCTTTCCTACTCGGTGAGTTCACTGCCGACGATGGACACGAAGGAGACGCATTCGCCGGGCCCGCCGCCCAGGTTGTGGGTGAGGGCCAGCGAGCGCCCGCTTGCCACGGACGGCACCGTGCGCTCCGGGGGTGCCTCGCCCCGCAGTTGCAGCCACGCCTCGAACATCATCCGCAGGCCGGAGGCGCCGATGGGGTGGCCGAAGGCCTTGAGACCGCCGTCCGGGTTGACCGGCAGCGAGCCGTCGAGGTCGAACGCCCCGTCGCTGACGTCCTTCCAGGCCTGTCCGCGTGCGGAGAAGCCGAGGTCCTCCATCAGGACCAGCTCCGTGGGCGTGAAGCAGTCGTGGACCTCGGCGAGCGCGAGTTCGGTGCGCGGGTCGCTCACGCCCGCCTGCCGGTAGGCCTCCTGGGCGGAGGCGACGACCTCGGGGAAGGTGGTGAAGTCGTACTCCGGGTCGAGGAGCCCGTCCGCGGGGCCGGCGACGAAGGACAGCGCCTTCACGAAGACGGGCTTGTCGGTGTAGCGGTAGGCGTCCTCGGCCCGTACGACGATCGCCGCCGCCGAGCCGTCCGAGACGCCGGAGCAGTCGAACACGCCGAGCATGCCCGCCACGATCGGGGCCGAGCGGATGCGGTCCAGCGGCACCTCCTTGCGGAACTGCGCGCGGGGGTTGCGGGCGCCGTTGACGTGGTTCTTCCAGGCGATGCGGGTGATGACGTCCTTCAACTCCTCTTCCGCGAGGCCGTACTTGGCGGCATAGGCGGGGGCGAGGAGGGAGAAGTTGGCGGGGGCGGTGATCTCGCCGCGGCTGTCGTCGCCCGCGCCCGGGATCGCGGTCCCGGACAGCCCGGACATGCCGGAGTCCTTGAGCTTCTCCACGCCGACCGCCATGGCCACGTCGTAGGCGCCGGAGGCGACGGCGTAGCAGGCGCCCCGCAGAGCCTCCGAGCCGGTGGCGCACATGTTCTCGACGCGGGTGACGGGCTTGTTCGGCAGGCGCAGGGCGCGGCTGAGGGTCAGGCCGGAGACACCGGAGGCCTGGGTGCCGAACCAGAACGCGTCGATGTCGTCGAGAGTGACGCCGGCCGAGGTCACCGCCTCCCCCACCGCGTCGACCAGCAGGTCGTCGGCCGACCGGGTCCAGTGCTCGCCGAAGGGCGTGCAGCCCATGCCGACGATCGCGACCCGGTCCCGGATTCCGTGTGAGCTCATCCCTGTGTCTCCTCGGTCTCGCCGGTGCGCACCGGGCGGGCCTTCCAGAAGTAGTTGTGGATGCCGGATGCCGTGACCGTGCGCCGGAAGGTCATCTCCACCCGGGCGCCGATGACGGCGTCGGCCTCGGTGGCGTCGGTGAGCTGGCAGCGGAAGCGTCCGCCGCCGTCGTAGTCGACGACCACGACGAGCATCGGCGGGCTGGGCGTGTGGGCCAGCCGGTCGACGGTGAACGTGGCGACCGTGCCGCGTACGTGCTCCATCGGCTCGTCGGCCATGGCGTCGACGCTGTGGCAGCCGGTGCACACCCGGTCCGGCGGGAGATGCCGGGTGCCGCACTTCTCGCAACGGGCCGCGACGAAGCCGTACTTCCAGGCGGTGCGGCGGTGCGCGGGCGGGGCGTAGGGCGGCTCGGGGTCCGGGCGGCGGGGCGGTTCGCGGTCGAGCAGGCCGCGCCAGGAGAGGTAGGTGGCGTACGGCATCGGGGCGCTGCCCGCGGCGATCTGCGCGGCGACCGGGCGGGCGCTGCGGTGCACCGGCAGCGCGTCGGTGGTGCGCAGCAGCAGGACTCCGGCGCCGTCGCCGAGCACGACGAGGGCGATGACCTCGCCGGGCGCCGCGCGGTCGAGGACGTCGGCGAGGAGCAGGCCGGGCTGGGCGGTGCCGGCGTTGCCGATGGCGTCGGTGAGGTCCGGAACCACCGCCTCGGGACGGGTGCCGGCGCTCCGCCGTACCGTCGCGCAGGCTCGCGCGTGCAGGCCGGAGACGACGAGATGGTCGACGGCGCCCCGGTCCAGTCCGGCCTGGTCGAGGGCGGCGCTCAGGGCCTTGTCGGCGAGGGACACGTAGATCTCCTCGGCGAAGCGTTCCTCCCAGACGCGGGAGGCGGGGGCGCCCGGCAGCCGCCAGCGGTCGAGGAGTTCGTCGCTGACGGTGTCGTGGGCCAGCAGCTCCGCGATGACCGGCGCCCCGTTGCGGTGGCCGCCGAAGACGAACGCCGCCGCGCCGTCGCCGCCCAGGACCTCCTCGCCGCCGCCGGGCAGGCCGGTGCGCAGGTCGGACAGGACGGCCAGGGTGGGGATCGGGGAGCGGGCGGCGGTGACCAGCGCGCCGAGGCCGGAGCGGACCGAACCCGCCATGTCGGCGGCGAGGACGTGCTCGTCGAGGCGGAGCGCGGCGTGCACGGCGGTCGCGTTGGTCTTGTCGAGGTAGGCGGGCGCCGCGGTGGCGAGGAAGAGCTGGCCGATGCGGGCGCGCAGCCCGTCGCGGGCCAGGGCGGTGCGGGCCGCCTCGACGGCCATGGACGTGGTGTCCTCGTCGTAGCCCGCGACCGCGCGGGTGCCGCGTCCGGGCGCCGTCCCGAGGGCGGCGGCGACATCGGCGCGGGCCAGGCGGTGGTACGGCACATGGGCGCCGTAAGCGATCAGTCCGGCCATGTCAGCGTCCTCCAGTGGCGTTGCCGGTGCGTTCGAAGATGGCTGCCAGGCCCTGGCCGCCGCCGAGGCACATGGTCTCCAGGCCGTAGCGGGCCTGGCGGCGGTCGAGTTCGCGCAGCAGGGTGGCGAGGATGCGGCCGCCGGTGGCGCCGACGGGGTGGCCCAGCGAGATGCCGGAGCCGTTGACGTTCAGCCGCTCGAAGTCGGCCTCGGTGAGGGCCCATTCGCGGGTGCAGGCGAGGACCTGCGCGGCGAAGGCCTCGTTGAGTTCGATCAGGTCCATGTCGGCGAGCTTCAGACCGGCACGCTCCAGGGCCCGGGCCGTGGCGGGCACGGGTCCGATGCCCATCGTCTCGGGCGGTACGCCGACGACGGCCCAGGAGACCAGGCGGCCCAGCGGGCGCAGGCCGAGTTCGGCGGCGCGTTCGGGGTGGGTGACCACGCAGAGCGCGGCGCCGTCGTTCTGGCCGCTGGCGTTGCCGGCCGTGACGGTGGCCTCCGGGTCCTGGCGGCCGAGCACCGGTCGCAGCCCGCCGAGCTTCTCCAGCGAGGAGTCGGCGCGCGGGTGTTCGTCGGTGTCGACCACCGTCGCGCCCCGCCGGGTCCGCACGGCGACCGGCACGATCTCGTCGGCGAACCGGCCCTCCCGCTGGGCGGCGACGGCCTTCTGGTGCGAGCGCAGGGCCAGTTCGTCCTGTTCCTCGCGCGGGATGCCGTACTCGCGGCGCAGGTTCTCGGCGGTCTCCAGCATCCCCCCGGGGACGGGGTGGTTGACGCCGCCGGAGGTGACCCGGCCCCGGGCCAGCCGGTCGTGCAGGGTGGTGCCCGCACCGCGCACCCCCCAGCGGACGTCGGTGGTGTAGAACTCGGCCCGGCTCATGGACTCGACGCCCCCGGCGAGCACGAGGTCGCTCGCGCCCGTCTGCACCTGCATCGCGGCGGTGATGACCGCCTGCAGTCCGGAGCCGCAGCGGCGGTCGACCTGGAGCCCGGGCACCTCCACGGGGAGTCCGGCGTCCAGTGCCGCCACGCGGCCGATGGCGGGGGCCTCGCCGTTGGGGTAGCACTGGCCGAGGAGCACGTCGTCGACGGCCGTGGGCGGGATTCCGGTGCGGTCCAGCAGGGCCCGGACGACGGTGGCGGCGAGCTCGGCCGCGGTGACGTCGCGGAAGGCTCCGCCGTAGCCGCCGACCGGGGTCCGGATCGGTTCGCAGATCACCGCGTCACGCATCGGTCATGCCTTTCGTCAGCGGGTTCGGCGGGCTCACATGTACCGGCCACCGGTCACCTCGACCACGGCCCCGGTGATGTAGCTCGCCATGTCGGAGGCGAGGAAGAGGACGGTCTGGGCGACCTCGGCGGGTTCGCCCGCGCGGCCCAGGGGGATCTCGGCGAGCTTCGCGTCCCAGGCGGCCCGGGGCATCGCCTCGGTCATGGCGGTACGGATCAGGCCGGGCTGTACGGCGTTGACGCGCACGCCCGCCTTCGCGAGCTCCTTGGCGGACGCCTTGGTCAGGCCGACCAGGCCGGCCTTGGCGGCGCTGTAGTTGGTCTGGCCGAAGTTGCCGACCTTGCCGGCGATGGAGGAGATGTTGACGATGCTGCCGCCCCGCCCGTGCGCGCGCATGGCCTCGGCGGCGTGCCGGGTGCCGTTCCAGGCGCCGGTGAGGTGGACGTCGAGGACGGCGCGGAAGTCGGCGAGGGGCATCTTGCGCAGGGTCGCGTCCCGGGTGATGCCGGCGTTGTTGACCATGACGCCGAGCGGGCCGAAGGTGTCGGCGCAGTGCGCCACGAGGGCGGCGACCTCGTCCTCGTCGGTGACGTCGCAGCGCAGCGAGGTGGCGGCCACGCCCTGGTCGGCGAGGCGTTTCGCGGCGTCGGCCGCGGCGCCCTCGTCGATGTCGCCGAGGACGACGCTCGCGCCCGCGCCGCCGAGGACGCCGGCGATCTCGAAGCCGATGCCCTGTGCGCCGCCGGTGATCACCGCGTTCCGGCCGTCCAGCAGTCCCATGTCAGCCCGCTTCCGACTCGAACCTCTTCACTTCACTTCCGCGTTAAATAGATAACCTATTATGCTGAAACAATCAATACAGCGATCAGCTGTGCGGGCGGCGCCGGACGAGGAGTGCACGCAGGTGGACATCAGCTATCCCCCGGAGACGGAGACCTTCCGCGCGGAGGTCAGGGCCTTCCTCGACGCGTCGCTGCCGGCCGGCTGGAGCGGCATCGGCGCCCTGGACGAGGAGGCCGCCTGGGCCTTCGCCCGAACCTGGCGCCGGCGGCTCGTCGAGCGCGGCCATCTCTCCCTGACCTGGCCTGAGGAGTACGGCGGCCGTGGCCTGTCCAAGCTGCACCAGGTCGTCCTGATGGAGGAACTCGCCCGGGCGGGGGTGCCGTTCGGGCTGCCGCAGGACACCTTCGGCGTGAAGATGCTGGCGAACACGCTGCTGCGCTGGGGCACCGAGGAGCAGAAGAGCCGTTTCCTGCCCCGCATCCTCAGCGGCGAGGACACCTGGTGCCAGGGGTACTCCGAGCCCGGCGCGGGCTCCGATCTGGCCTCCCTCAAGACCCGGGCCGTACGCGACGGCGACGAGTGGGTGATCGACGGCCAGAAGGTGTGGACCTCCGGCGCCCACCACAGCGACTGGATCTTCGTCCTGGCGCGGACGAACCCCGAGGCCCCCAAACACCGGGGCATCTCCTTCCTGCTGGTCCCGCTCGACCAGCCCGGCGTCGAGGTACGGCCGTTCCGCATGATGAGCGGGCAGCTGCACTTCAACGAGGTCTTCTTCGACGGCGCCCGCACCCGCGCCGACCTCGTGATCGGCGGCGTCGACAACGGCTGGACGGTCGCCCAGAGCCTGCTGGGCGTGGAGCGCGGGGAGGAGGCGGCGACCAACCCGATCCTGTTCCGGGCCGAGGTGGAACGCCTCGTGGAGCTCGCGCGACAGTACGGCAAGGACCGGGACCCGGTCGTCCGGCAGCGGATCGCCTGGTGCTGGTCCAAGGTCGAGATCATGCGCTGCCTCGGCTACCGGATCCTGACCGGCTGGCTCAAGGGGGCTCAGCCGGGTCCCGAGTCCTCGATCGCCAAGCTGTACTGGAGCGAGTACCACACCGAGGTCACCGATCTGGCGATGGACATCATGGGCATGCACGGACAGGTGCCGGCCGGCCGGCCGCCCCTGCGGACGTACCGCACGGACGACCCCGGCGCGGCGAACTCCTCCGCGTCCTGGTCGACGACGTATCTGATCGCCCGCTCCGGCACGATCTACGCGGGCACCTCGCAGGTGCAGCGCAACATCCTCGCGGAGAAGGTGCTGGGGCTGCCGCGCGAGCCCCGGCTCACGAGTCCCTAGACGCCTCGAAGACGCCGAGCTCCGGGACCGGGCGCGGACCGGGGCCCGGCGTCCAGCCCGCCTCGATCTTGCGCAGGCCCACACCGTCCGGCGCCCAGACGTGGCAGCTGTTCAGCACCCAGGCGGTGGCGCGCGGATCGTGCGAGGCCGGGCCGCCCGCGCGGTTGCGGGCCGAGATGGCGGCCTGGACGACGGCCGGCCCGAGCGCGCGGGTCAGTTCGTACAGGTGGGTGCAGCCGGACACGCCCCGGAACCGCTCCTGGATGGCCCGGTTGTAGCCGCCGGCCACGCTGAGCCCGACCAGAGATTCGAAGGCGGGCGCGATCCGCGGGCACTCGGCGTGCGGGAAGTCCTTCATGCCGGCCTCGGCCGCCACGACCACCATGTCCGCGAGCCGCACCCGCACCGCCAGCACCATACGGTGGACGGTGCCGCCCGGCGGCCGCTCCCAGGGGCGCTCGTCGCGCAGTTCCGCCTCGACCGAGATCTCACCCACGCCCTCCTCGAAGGCGGTGACAGTGATCGTGCGGCGGTGCAACGGCAGTTCGGTCCGGGTCATGACGAGGTCCCCTCCAGCTGCGACGCGTCCTCCCCCAGCGCCGGGAAGGCCGGTGGGCGGCGCTCGATGAAGCTGAGCACGCCCTCCCGGTAGTCCGGGGCGCGCTTGGCCACCGCCAGCAGCTGCGCCGCCCTCTCGCTGCTCTCGGCGAAGGTCCGCGCCTGGTCGTCGGCGAGCTGCCGCTTGATGAGGGACATCGCGTAGGGGCTCGCCGAGCGGGCCAGCCCGGTGGCGTAGGCGAGGGCCTCGGGGAGCAGGTCGTCGGGCTCGACCAGGCGGTTGACCAAGCCCATCGCCAGGGCCTCCGTTCCGGTGATCCGGCGCGAGGACAGCAGCAGGTCGGCGGCGTTGCCGTGCCCCACGAGCCGGGGCAGGATCCAGGACACCCCGTCCTCGGCCACCAGTCCGCGGGCGCTGAAGGCGGCGGCGAACTTGGCCTGCGGCACGGCGAACCGGACGTCGCACATCACCGCCTGGTTGAACCCGATGCCCGCGCAGGCACCGTTGACGGCCGCCACCACGGGCTTGGGGAATGTCATGGGGCGGGTGCGCGGGGGCAGCTGTCCGGTGGGCCAGGGCCGGGCGCCGGAGGAGGCCCCGTCCAGCACGCTCATGTCCATCCCGGGACAGAAGCTGCGTCCGGCGCCGGTCAGCACCACGGCCCGCACCCGCGGGTCCGTCTCCGCCCGGTCGAACAGCTCGTTGTAGAGCAGTTCCATCTCCAGCGTCCAGGCGTTGTGCCGCTCCGGCCGGTTCAGGGTGAGGATCATGACCCCGTCGTCGGTGAGTTCGGTGAGGATCACCGGGGTCGCCTGCTCGGTCATCGAGGTCACTCCCACGGGCCGGAGACGTTTAATAGATAGATGAATCATCTATATCTCAGGGAGTGGCGTCGGCGCCAGACCGGGTCGCGCACGGACATGATCAACCATCTCTTGACCTGGTACCCTCGATGCACTAAGACGATTCATTTTGCTATATGAGGAGCCCACCGTGGCCGAGGCAGCACGCGCAAGTGAAACGGCGGCCGTGCCCGCCCCCGCCCGCAGCCGCGTCGGACGTCAGGTGCGGGTACCGAAGACCGCCGAACTGGTCGCCGCGCACCTGCGCCGCCAGATCGTCCGGGGCGAACTGAAGCCGGGGGACGCGCTGCCGCCCGAGTCGGGACTGATGGAGCAGTTCGGCATCTCACGGCCGACCCTGCGCGAGGCCTTCCGCGTCCTGGAGTCGGAGTCCCTGATCACGGTGCGCCGCGGCGCCCACGGCGGCGCCCGGGTGAGCGCGCCCGACGCGGACGTCGCAGCCCGCTTCGCCGGCCTGATCCTCGAGTACCGCGGCGCCACACTGGGCGACCTCTACCGCGCGGCGGCGCTCATCGAGCCGCCCTGCGCCCGCCAGCTCGCCGCGAAGCACACCGCGGCCGACATCGACCGGCTGCGGGAGGCGGTGGCCGCCGAGAAGGCGGTCCTGGACGACCCGCTGGCCCTGGTCGAGGCGCAGGACGCCTTCCACGCCCTGCTGGTCGAGCTCACCGGCAACCAGACCCTGATCCTGCTGTGCGGCATGGTGCGCAACATCATCGACCGGGCCAACGCCTCCTACACCGCGGCCGCCACGGACGCCGAGACCCAGAAGGCGCAGGCCCTCAAGGGCCACCGGGCACACGTGCGGCTCACCGGCCTGATCGAGTCCGGCAAGGCGGACGAGGCGGAGAAGCTCTGGCAGCGGCACATCTCCAGCGCGGACGACGTGGTGAACGCCGCCGGACCCAAGACGGTGCTGGAGCTCATCGACTGATCCGCCGGGCCACCCCGACGAGCCCGTCCGGGAGAACCCCTTGCCTCCGAGAAACAGTTAGATAATTATAGAAGGAGCACTGAATACGCTGCATTGAACTGAACCTGGGGTCCGGAGGCGACGGCCATGGCCGAACACCGCAAGCGCATCTTCGACTGCGACCAGCACATGTACGAGGAGCGGGACTCCTTCACCCGCT
Source organism: Streptomyces sp. NPDC002144 (assembly GCF_053593695.1). Classification (NCBI taxonomy): domain Bacteria; kingdom Bacillati; phylum Actinomycetota; class Actinomycetes; order Kitasatosporales; family Streptomycetaceae; genus Streptomyces; species Streptomyces sp. NPDC002144. The sequence goes on along the minus strand of NZ_JBSFDB010000027.1, from coordinate 53,696 downwards.
ACCTTCCCAAGGAGTTCCTCGGCGCGGCGGTCGCACCGGTGACCCTGCCGGACGGGCGGGAGGTGATCCTCGCCGGGGACCGCATCGTCGTGTGCCTGGAGCCCGAGTTCGGGCAGGTCTACCGTCCCGGCTCGCTGAAGGAGATGCTCAAGGCGATGGCCTCGGGCAATCCGGAGGAGACGTACCAGTTCGAGCCGATGCACGAGTCGTACCAGAACCGTGAGTCACGGCTGCGGGTCATGGACGAGCAGGGCCTGGATCAGACGATCATGTATCCGGGCGGCTGGGCGCTGGTGGCCGAGGAGTACGTCAAGGGCGTCGAGCCGCTCTACGCCAACTACCACTCGTTCAACCGCTACATGAACGAGGTGTGGGGCTTCGACCACCAGGGCCGCATCTACGCCCCGGCCCTGCTCTCCCTGCGCGATCTGCCCAGCGCGGTCAAGGAGCTGGAGTACGTCCTGGAGCAGGGCGCCCGCTTCATCCTGCTGCCCACCGGACCGGTCTACGGCCGCTCGCCGGGCGACCCGTACTTCGACCCGTTCTGGAAGCTGGTCAACGAGGCCAAGGCGAGCGTCTGCTACCACATCAGCGAGTTCTACTACAACTCGCAGGTCGCCCCCTCCTGGGGCTTCGACCCGAACCCGATCCACTTCCGGATGTCGGCCTGGCAGTGGCAGAACACCTACGGCCAGCGTCCCATCGAGGAGACACTGTCCGCGCTGATCTTCGACAACCTCTTCGGGCGCTTCCCGGACATCAACATCCTGGTCTCCGAGTTCGGCTCGGAGTGGGTGCCCCACTTCGTGCGCCACATGGACAAGAGCCGGGGCATGGGCCGCAACGGCCCCTGGGTCGGCGGGCAGCTGGACGAGCGCCCCAGCCAGGTCTTCCGCAAGCACGTCCGGGTGGTGCCCTACCCGGAGGACGACATCGTGGACGTCGTCCGGCGGCTGGGCTACCACGAGTCCATCGTCATGGGCTCCGACTTCCCGCACGCCGAGGGCCTCGCCGCCCCGGCCGACTTCCGCAAGCTGATCGCGGAGCTGGACGAGTCCGCGCAGGACGACATCATGTTCAACAACGCCCAGCAGCTGATCAGCCGCTGAACCTCGCTGGACCCCGCCTGGCGGCGGGCCCGGCCGGTAGGACAAGGACCCTAACCGACCAGGCCCGCCGCCAGGTTCGCGATGTCGTCGAGCAGGGCGGTGCCGTGCGGGGAGTGGTCGTAGCCGGCGAGCGGGTAGCCGTTGCACAGGCAGGCGAAGGACAGGTCCGACTCCGGGTCCATGAAGCCGAGTTGGTAGGCGGCTCCGGCGCTGCCGAAGAGCGCGGGCGAGCCGGCCGACGGCAGGTTGCTGCCGGCGTCGGGACCGGCCACGGTGACGAACAGCCCCATGCTCGTACGACGTCCTCCGCCGCCCCCGTAGATCCGCTCCCCGTGAGGGTGGCCGGTGAACCGGATGCGGATGCCCTCCGCGACCGCCTCCGGCTTCCACAGGCCGGAGTGGAAGAGCGCCTGGAAGTACAGGGCCACGTCGGCGGCGGTGGCGACCAGGGCGTGACTGGGCTCTCCGGCCGCCAGGACCTTCGGGTCGGACAGGTACCACGGCCCCCAGGGGTCGGGCTCCTGCGTGTCGTCCGTGCGGTCGGTGGCGAGCATCGGGGCCACGGAGCCCGGCTGCCGGTCCACGGGCACGCCGAGCTCGATCGACGACAACCCCAGCGGCTCCACGATCCGTTCACGCAGGTAGTCCGCGAAGGCCAGACCCGTACGCCGTTCGACGATCTCGGCGATCAGCCAGGCGGAGGAGGTGAGATGGAACTGGAAGCGGGTGCCGGGCGGGTAGTCGAGCCGCCAGCGTCCGAAGGCGGCCAGCCGCTGCTCCCGGTCCACCGCCTTGGAGAGTCCGAGGGGCGCGAAGGGGAACCCGGCGGTGTGCGTGAGCACCTGCTCGACGGTCACCGCCTCCTTCCCGTTGGGCGCGAACTCCGGGATGATCGCGGCCACTTGTTCACCGACGTCCAGGAGCCCGTCGCCGATCAGCTTCCACACCGCACCGGCGACGACCGACCGTCCGACGGACTGCAGGACGTAGCGGGTGCCGGGGTGGGCGTCGCCGTAGGTCTCGAAGGCCACCAGCCGCCCCTCGTGGGCGACGGCGACCTGCGCGGACGGCAGGGGGCCGTGCTCGACCTCCCGCCGGATCCGGTCCAGCAGGGTGTCGAGGCGGCTCGGGTCGACGGGCTCAGGCATGGGGTTCTCCTTCGTACGGCTCCCGCAGGTCACGACGTACGACCTTGCCGTTGGCGTTGCGCGGCAGGTCGTCCACGAACCACCAGCGCACCGGGACCTTGAACCCGGACAGCCGGGCCCGGGTATGGCTTCTGAGCGCCGCCGGTTCGGGCGGGGCGCCGGGGTCGGACGGCACGACGAAGGCGACGACCGTCTGACCGAGCCGCTCGTCGGGTACGCCGGTCACCGCCGCGTCCGCCACACCGGGATGCGCGGACAGGACCGTCTCGACCTCCAGCGGATGGACGTTCTCGCCGCCCCGGATGATCATGTCGGTGCGGCGGCCGAGGAGGTAGAGGTAGCCGTCGTCCGCGATCCGGCCCAGGTCGCCGCTGTGCAGCCAGCCCTCGGCGTCGACGCGGAAGAAATGGCCGGCGCGGGCGTGGATCTCGCCGACACCGTCCGGTCCGGCGCGGTCGACCCTCACCTCGACGCCGGGGGCGGCCCTGCCGACCGAACGCAGCAACTCGGCGCGGCCCGCCACCGCGTCCCGGTGGTCCTCGGGAGTGAGCACGCTGATCGGCGAACCCTCCGTCTGTCCGAACATGTTGAGCATGCGGACGCCGGGCATCGCCTCGTACGTCCGCCGCAGGGTGCCGGGACGCACGGGCGCGCCCCCGTACTGGAGGGTCCGCAGGCTCGGGTGGCGTGCCTCGCCCGCGGCCAGCAGCGTCTCCAGCATCGCCGGGACCATGCTGGTGTGGGTGGTGCCGAGGTCTCGCAGCAGGGTCCAGCCCCCGACGCTGAAGCGGGGCAGGCCGGTGATCAGCGCGCCGGCGGCGAGGGCGACGGCGATGTTGCCGAGGCCCGCGATGTGGTGGAAGGGGGCGCTGCCGCCGTAGAAGCTGTCGGGGTCCAGCCCGCACAGCCGCCCGTTGACCCGGGCCCGGGCGGCCAGCCGCCGCTGGGTCATCGGGACGGGCTTGGGCAGGCCGGTGGTGCCGGAGGTGTGGAGTACGGCGGCGAGTTGATCGGGCTCGGCCGCCAACGACCGTGCTCTGCCGCTCAGTTCGGGCACCATGGCGACCCGTCGGCCGGACAGCTCGGCGACCTGTCCGGCGAGGTCGGCGAACTCGGGCTGCGCCAGCAGCGTCCGGGCCGGCATCCCCTTGACCACGGCGGCGATCTCGTGCGCGGTCATACGGACACCGAGCGGCGCGAGCGGATGCCCGCAACCGGCCCCGCCGATCACCAGCGCGAGGGCATCGGCGGAGGTGGCGACCAGCGCCGGGAGGGGGGTGCCGGGCTCCGGAGCGAGCGAGTCCAGCCAGTCGGCCGCTCCCCCGGCCCGATCGAGAAGCTCGCGGCCGCTCCAGACCAGGTCACCGAACCGGACGGCGGGGCGATCATGGTCGTAGGCACGGCTCACCATGGCGGTCCAGGTGGCCTCCTGCCCGGACTGCCGCACGGTGGCCGTCTGCCCGGACCGCTGCGCGGTGGTCACCGGATCAGGGGTCCAGGCGGGCCGTCGCGGTGCCGGTGACCACCTCGACGCCGTCCTGGTTGACCGTGCGCAGGGAGAAGCGGGCGACCGGGGCGTCCGGTGCGTCCTCGATCGACTCGACGGTGGCCGTGGCGGTCAGGGTGTCGCCGGGCCAGACCTGCGCCTTGAAGCGCACGCCGTAGCGCAGCAGCGACTCGGGGCCGACCCAGTCGGTCAGGACCCGGCCGGTCATGCCCATCGTGAGCATGCCGTGGGCGAAGACACCGGGGTATCCGGCCGCCTCGACGGCGAACCGCTCGTCGGTGTGCAGGGGGTTGAAGTCCCCGGAGGCGCCCGCGTACTGCACGATCCGGGTCCGCTTCAGGTCCTCGACGAGGACGCTCTCCCGCGTCTCGCCGACCTTGATGTCACTGCTGCTCAGGCTCATCGGTCATCCTTCGGGGTGGCGGGGCCCTCGGGCACGACGGCCACGGTCACGGCGCTGACCACCGGTTGCCCGTCGGCGTCCCGGTACTCGGTGACACGCTCGCTGAACAGCAGCCGGCCGCTGCGGCCCTGCTTCTCCCAGCTGCGCCCCGGGACGGTGTGCGCGTACAGCGTCTCGCCGGCGCGCACCGGGCGGTGGTACTCGAAGTGCTGCTCGGCGTGGAGTCCGCCGCCGCCCTCGGCCATCACACCGGGTCCGCCGCCGGAGCCGAACCACTCCTGGTCCGCTTTGGGCCGCAGGTGGTAGCCGGGGTCGTAGTGCGCGCTCGCCATGGTGAAGGTGGGCGGAGCGAGGGCCGACTCGCCCTGGTACGCGGGGTGTTCGTCGCCGATGGCGCGGGCGAACATCATGATGTGCCCGGCCTCGACGGGGAACGGCTGCCCTGTCATCCTCGAAAACCTCCTCGGTCAGTACGGCAGGAACGCGTCGCGGGTGGCCTCGTCCGGGTCGAAGTCCGGCGGCAGGCCCTCGAACTTCGGCTCCCGCTTCTCCATGAAGCTCGCCACGCCCTCCCGGAAGTCGGGCGAGCCCGCGAAGAACTCCATGGCGGAGTAGGAACGGGCCAGTGCGTCGGTGAAAGTGCGGTCCAGGTCGCCGTACACCTGGTGGCGTACGACGGCCATGGCGCGCGGGGAGCAGTTGCGGGCGATGTCCCGGGCGTAGGCGCGGGCGGCCTCCAGCAGGTCCTCGGGTTCGACGACCCGGCTGACGAGGCCGAGGGCCTTGGCCTCGTCGGCGTCGAAGACCCGGCCGGACAGCAGCAGGTCGAGCGCGTTCTCCAGGCCGATGACGCGCGGCAGCACGTACGGCAGGTTGTACTCGCCGGCCAGACCGCGCCGGGTGAAGGCGGTGGTGAAACGGGCCCCGCGGGCGGCGAAGCGGACGTCGCAGATCAAGGCCTGTACCAGTCCGATGCCCGCACAGGCGCCGTTGACGGCGGCGATCATCGGCTTGGGCAGGGTGCGCCTGCTGTACATGGGGACACGGGCCTGGAGGTTGAGGGACTGGCCCGGCTGGGCGTTCTGTTCCAGGCGCTGTACGTCCATGCCGGGACAGAAGGCCTTGCCCGCGCCGGTGACGATCACGACCCGGACGGCCGGGTCCTGGGCGGCCTCGTCGAGGAGCGCGAAGAAGCGGCGCTCCATGGGGATGCTCCAGGCGTTCCTGCGCTCGGGCCGGTTGAGGGTCACGGTGGCGACACCGTCCTCGTCGACCTCGTACAGCACCAGGTCGTCCTGGCCGGGCTCCTCGGTCATGCGGTCACTCCTCCGTCAGGGAGTCGATGGGGGCGAGGTGGTCGAGGGAATCGAGGGGATCGGAGGGATCGAGGGGATCGATCGGGTCGCCGACGCCGGGCCGCTCCCCGGAGATGCTCACCACCACCTGGCCCCGCGCGCACAGGCGCCCGTCGGCCAGCACGTCGACGTCCGCGAAGTGCAGCCTGCGGCCGCGCCGCACGCAGCGCGCGTGGGCTACGGCCTCCTGGCCGCGGGCGGGGGCGAGGTACTGCACGGACATCGTGACGGTGCTGAGCCGGCTCCCGTGGGTGAAGTCGTGTCCGGCGATGACGGCTCCGGCGCCGGCGGTGTCGATGAGCGCCGAGATGACCCCGCCGTGGAAGACGTCCTCGTGGGCGGAGAGGGATTCGGCGTAGGGCAGCACGATCTCCACGGCCTCCGCGTCCCAGCGGGTCACCCGGATGCGGCAGTGCCGGTTGAAGGCGACCCCGCGCTCCCAGCGGGCCCGGAACCACACCCGGCGTTCGCGCTGTTCCTGTTCGGTGAGGGTCCTCGCCGCGACGGTCATCAGCACGCCCTCCGGTCCCGGCCGGTCGGCCGATCCATATAGTTACATGATTTGGATATTTGAGCAATCAAGCGGGTATCACTTCAACCGCCAGATGTATTATTTATATAACTCATTGACTGTCTGTGAACAGAGGGGGACCTCGATGCCGTCGACCGCCCTGGCCGGGATCCGCGTCCTGGACCTGTCCCGCGTCCTCGCCGCTCCCCTGGCCACCCAGTTGCTGGCCGACCTGGGCGCCGAGGTGATCAAGGTCGAGCGCCCCGGTACGGGTGACGACTCCCGTACGTACGGGCCCCCGTTCGCCCCCGGCACGGACACCGCCGCCTTCTACCTCTCCTGCAACCGCAACAAGCGGTCGGTCACCGTCAACCACGCCACCGCCGAGGGGCAGGAGGTGATCCGTGCCCTCGCCGCCCGGTCGGACGTGCTGGTCGAGAACTTCCGCACGGGCACGCTGGCGAAGTACGGCCTCGACGCGGAGAGCCTGCGGGAGCTGAACCCCCGGCTCGTCTACCTCTCGGTGACGGGCTTCGGCCAGACCGGTCCGTACGCCTCACGCCCGGGCTACGACGGCATCTTCCAGGCCATGTCGGGGATGATGAGCGTCTCCGGGCACCCCGACGAACCGATGAAGGTCGGCGTCAGCATGGTCGACATCCTCACCGGCCTGTACGCCGCGACGGCCGTGCTGGCGGCCCTGCGGCACCGGGACGTCACGGGCGAGGGCCAGTTCATCGACCTCTCCCTGCTGGACTGCGGACTGGCCTCGCTCTCCCACTTCGCGATGAACTACCTGGTCTCCGGTGAGGTACCGGCCCGGCGCGGCAACGGCGGCTACGGCGGCATCCCCTCCCAGGCGTTCCAGTGCGCGGACAAGCCGCTCTTCCTGGTGGCCGGCAACGACAAGCAGTTCGCCGCCTTCTGCGCGGCGGCCGACCGCACCGATCTGCTCCAGGACCCCCGGTTCGCCACCACGTCCGCGCGCATCGCCCACCGCGAGGAGATCCTGCCGGTGCTGGAGGCGGTCATGCGCACCCGGGCCCGGGACGAGTGGCTGGCCGTGCTCGACGAACACGACGTCCCCGCGGGGCCGTACAACGAGATGCCCGAGGTCTTCGCCGATCCGCAGATACGGCACCGGGAGATGCTGGTCGAGGTCGAGGACCCGGTGTCGGGGCGGCTGCCGCTGCTCGCCAACCCGATCCGGTTCTCGGCGACACCGGTCGAGGGGTACGCCCCGCCACCGGCGTTGGGCGAGCACACCGCCGAAGTGCTGGCGAAGGTTGCGGGATTGACGGAGGATCAGATCCACGGGTTGCGCGGCCGGGGCGTCGTCTGACGCGCCGCCCCCAGGGCCTGTTGCGAAGGTACCGCCTGCCCCGCGACGCCCGGCACGCTCCCCCACGCTCGAACCACCTCGCGCGGGGGGACCCCCCGTGACGCCGCAGGGCCCGCCCTCCGGGCGGACGGCGGGACTTTCGCAACAGGCCCTAGCCGATCAGGGTCCGGCCGCCCTCCAGCATCAGCGTGGCACCGGTCAGATAGGCCATGTCGTCGCTGACCAGCGCGGCCACCGCCCGCCCGATGTCCATCTCCGGATCGCCCATCCGGCCCAGCGGGATGCCGGCCACCACCTGCTCGGCCTTCTCCGGATGGGCGTCGAAGTACTCCTGGGCCGCCGGGCTCAGCGCGGCCGGGCAGACGACGTTCACCCGGATCCCGTACGGGCCCCACTCCCGCGCGGCGACGCGGCTCAGCCCCCGGATGGCCTCCTTGGCCATCGCGTAGGACGCGAACCCCGCCTCGCCCAGCACCGCGGCCGACGAACCGAGGTTGACGACGCTGCCGCGGACCTCCTTCAGATGCGGCAGCGCCGCCCGCATCGCGTGAAAGGCCGCCAACGGGCCGCTTCGGTAGGCGAGTTCGACGTCGTCGTACGACGTCTGCTCCAGACGGCGCTGTACGGAGCTCTGCGCGTTGTTGACGAGCACGTCGAGGCCGCCGAACTCACGGACCGTCTCCGCCACCATGCGCTCGACGTCGGCCCGTTCCCCCACGTCCCCGACGACGGTGTGCACCCGCCCGCCACGCTCGGCGATCACCCGCGCGGTGTCCTCGAGTCTGCCCTCGGTCCGGCCCGTGATCACCACGGCCGCCCCCTCGGCCGCCAGCGCGAGCGCGATGCCCCGGCCCACGCCCTGTCCGCCGCCGGTGACCAGGGCGGTCCTCCCCGCCAGCCGCCGCATCACGACTCCTTCCAGAAGGGTCTCCAGGAGGGGAAGGCGTCCGGCAGCGCCGGTTCCCCGGCGCCCTCCCAGCCGGCGAATCCCACCTGCTGCGGGCGCTCGGTCACGTCGGCCGCGTACCAGTGCTGCTCGCGGCGCCGGGAGAAGTACCACTCGCCGTCCACGCGGGCGTAGTCGTCGAGGTAGCGGATCGCCATGACGATCCACCGCTCCCCCACCTCGTGCTCGGCGCGGCAGTAGACCGAGCCGGTGGCCGTGTCGCGGCCGGTGAACTCGATCCGGTGGCCGCAGACCTGGTGGACGGACCGGCGAAAGCCCCGGACGAGGGGCTCGATGTACGTCCGCAGCGCCTCCCGCCCGTGGCCGTGGCGCCCCATGTCCACGTCGGGCCGGAAGCAGCCGGTCCAGGCGTCGAGGTCGCGGGCGTCCACGGCGAGCGCGTACCGCACGGGCAGTTGCTGGATGGCGAGGTGGGACTCGACGCGGTCGAGACGGTCCTCGATCGGCGTCATGGCCGCGGCTCCTTCGGCAGGCCCAGGATCTGCTCGCCGATGATGTTGCGCTGGATCTCGCTGGACCCGCCGTAGATCGTCTCCGCCAGGGACAGCAGGAAGGAACGCTGCCGGGTGTCCAGGCCGTAGTCCGCGCCGACGATCTGTCCGGCCGGGCCCGCCAACTCCTGTGCCAGGTGGCCGAGTCGCTGGTGCCGGGTCGACGCGTACAGCTTGGCCGTGGTGGCCTGGGCGCCCGGGGTGCGGCCCGCGGTGAGTTCGGCGAGGGTGCGCAGGTTGGTGGTGCGCATGACGCGCACGGAGATCCAGGCGTCGACGATGCGGCGGCGCAGCATCGGGTCGCCGAGCGCGCCGCGTTCCCGGGCCAGCTCGATCAGCGACTCGGCCTCCCGCTCGAAGGTGAGCTGCTGGGGCAGGAGCGTGGTGCCGCGTTCGATGCCGAGCGTGGCCATCGCGGTGCGCCAGCCCTGGCCGACCTCGCCGACGACCATGCCGGCGCCGGTGCGCGCGTCGGAGAGGAACACCTCGGCGAACTCGTCCTGGCCCGCGAGGTTGCGGATGGGGCGGATCTCCACCCCGGGCTGGTCGGTGGGCAGGAGCAGCATGGTCAGCCCCTTGTGCCGGACGGAGTCCGGATCGGTGCGGGCGAGGACGTAGAGCCAGTCGGCGTGCATGCCGAAGGACGTCCACACCTTCTGGCCGCTCACCACCCACGTCTCGCCGTCCCGCTCGGCGCGGGTGCGCACCGAGGCCAGGTCGGAGCCGGCGCCGGGTTCGCTGAAGCCCTGGCCCCACAGTTCCTCGACGGCGAGGATCGGCGGCAGGAACCGCTTCTTCTGCTCCTCGCCGCCCACCTTGAGCAGCATGGGGCCGAGCAGGTCGAGAGCGTTGCCGGTGGCGCGGTAGGGGGCGTTCGCGCGGGCGTACTCGTACTCGAAGACGATCTCCTCGAGGAGTCCGAGCCCTCTGCCGCCGTACTCCCGCGGCCAGCCCACGCCCAGCCACCCACCGGCGGACAGTTCGCGGTCCCAGGCCAGGCGGACCTCCCAGGCCGCACCGTCGGTGGGGCCGCCGACGCCCCGGTGCTCGGCGAACTCCCCCACCAGGTGGTCCGCCAGCCAGTCGCGCAGTTCCTCGCGGAAGTCACGCACGGCGGGTCCGAAGTCCAGCTCCATGTCCGCTTCTCCCTTCTCCTGGAGATCTCAGATGCCGAGCCGGGCGGCCAGCAGCTCCCGGTGGTACGACGGTGTGCCGAGCAGCACCTCGGAGCTCTTGGCGCGCTTGAAGTACAGGTGCGCGGGGTGCTCCCAGGTGAAGCCGATGCCGCCGTGGACCTGGATGCTGTCGCCGGCCACCTTGGTGAACACCTCCGAGCAGAAGGCCTGCGCCAGGGCGGCGGCGACGGCGGTCTCCGTGTCGTCTCCGGCGTCCAGCGCCCACAGCCCGGCGTACGCGGCCGAGCGGGCGGACTCGATCTCCACCAGCATGTCGGCGCACTTGTGCTTGATCCCCTGGAAGGAGCCGATGGGCCGCCCGTACTGCACCCGGATGCGCGCGTAGTCCACGGCGGCGTCGAGCGCGGCGGCCGCTCCCCCGACCTGTTCGGCGGCGAGCAGGACCGAGGCCGTGGCGAGGGTGCGTTCGAGAACGGGCCACGCCGTGCCCTCGGCACCGATCAGCCGGGCCGGGGTGTCGGCGAACTCCAGTCGGGCCTGTTTGCGGGTCTGGTCGAGGGTGGGGAGAACGGTGCGGGTGAGGCCGGCCGCGTCGGCGCCGACCGCGAAGAGGCTGACGCCCGCGGGAGTGCGGGCGGCGACCAGGAGCAGGTCGGCGAGCAGGCCGTCGGGGACGTAGGTCTTGGCGCCGGCCAGCCGCCAGCCGCCGGGGGTGTCGTGGGCGGTGAGGCGGATGCCGGGCTCGTCCCAGCGGCCGGTGTCCTCGGTGAGCGCCAGGGTGGCGATCGTCGCGCCGGAGGCGATGCCCGGCAGCAGGTCGGCCCGTGCCCGGTCGTCGGCGCAGCGCAGCAGCGTCTCGGCGGCCAGGGCGACGGTGGCGAAGTACGGCTCGCACAGCAGCGCGCGGCCCGCCTCCTCGAAGACGACGCCGAGTTCGACATAGCCGAAGCCCGAGCCGCCGTACTCCTCCGGTACGGCGAGCCCCTGCAGGCCCAGCTCGCCTGCCATCCGCCGCCAGACGACGGCGTCGTGGCCGCGCGGGTCGGCGGACAGCCGGCGCACGGCCGCCTCGTCGGAGTACTTGGCCAGGAAGGACCGTACGACCGTGCGCAGTTCGTCCTGTTCCTGGCTGAAGGTGAGATCCATGCCGGGCTTCCCGTCCTCGCTGCGAAGCGTCTGCCGATCGCTTGCCGCTCTCCGCTCGATACAGTTAGATAATTATAGTATCCGCACTGATTACGCCAGGAGCGCGACGTGACCGATCCCTATGCCCCGTTCACGAGCCTGACCTTCGAGCGGCCCGCGCCCGGCGTGCTGCGCGTCGTGCTCGACGCCCCGAACCTCAACGCGGTGGACCCGCGGATGCACGGCGAACTGGCCGACATCTGGCCGGTGATCGACCGGGACGAGCAGGTCCGGGCGGTGCTGGTCCAGGGGGCGGGCCGGGCGTTCTCCGCGGGCGGGACCTTCGACTCGATCCAGGCCCTGACCGAGGACCACGCGGTGCGCGCCCGGGTGATGCGCGAGGCGCGGGACATGGTGTACGGGGTCATGAACTGCTCCAAGCCGGTGGTCTCCGCGATCCACGGGCCGGCCGTGGGGGCGGGGCTGGTCATCGGCATGCTGGCGGACGTCTCGATCGCGGCCCGCACGGCGAAGATCGTCGACGGACACACCCGCCTCGGGGTCGCGGCCGGGGACCACGCGGCCATCTGCTGGCCCCTGCTGTGCGGCATGGCCAAGGCCAAGTACTACCTGCTGACCTGCGAGGCCCTCACGGGCGAGGAGGCCGAGCGGATCGGACTGGTGTCGAAGTGCGTGGCCGACGAGGAGGTGCACGCCGAGGCGCTGCGGGTGGCCGAGGTCCTGGCCGCCGGTCCCGCGAGCGCCATCAGCTGGACCAAGCGGTCCCTCAACCACTGGTACCGCAGCGCCCAGCCCGCCTTCGAGGCCTCGCTCGGCCTGGAGTTCTTCGGGTTCGCGGGCCACGAGGTCGTCGAGGGCCTGGCGGCCCACCGCGACAAGCGCGCCCCCGACTTCGTGGCCGTGGCCGAGAAGCACCCGCTCGACCTGTGACGACACCACCGAAAGGAAGCCGCACATGACCGCGCAGGACACGACGACCGCCATCCCGCCCCTGGTGAAGGGGCTGACCTACGAGGAGATGCCGGTCGGGCAGGTCTTCCGGACCGCCCGCCGGACCGTCACCGAGACCGACCTGGTCAACTTCGTCACCTGGGGCGGCTTCACCGAGCCGCTGTTCTGGGACGCCACGCACGCGGCGGAGGGCGGCTACACGGGCCGGCTGGTCCCGGGCGGTCTGACGTACTGCCTCGCCGAGGGCCTCGTCCTGCAGACGAACGTCCTGCACGGCACGGGCCTCGCCTTCCTGCACATGGAACTGACCGTGCACGGACCGGTGTACGTCGGCGACACGCTGTACGCCGTCGTCGAGACCACCGGCTCGCGCCCCTCCAGCAAGCCCGGCCGGGGCGTGGTGACCAGCCGGGTCACGGTGCGCAACCAGCGGGACGAGGACGTGCTGGTCTACTGCCCGGTACGGCTGATCCGCGGCCGGGACTACGAGGCGCCGACGCCCTGAGCGGGGCTCACCAGGGTCAGACCGGTCCGCGTGCCGTCGGCGGGCGGGGCGGCGAAGGCTCCGGCGCGCACCCAGTCGGAGGGCATCGCGGGCCGGGGCGCGAGCTCGTGGTCGGGGACGGCCATCGCGTACAGGCGGGTGTAGCGGAACTTGGCCTCCAGGTTGTCCAGGACCGACCAGTACTCGTAGCCGCACACCTCCACTCCGGCGTCGACGAGCCCCGCCAGCCAGGAGAGCCGGGCGCGCAGCAGGGCCTGACGCCGGGTGTCGTCGCGGCGCCCGGCGCCGTCGACCAGGTCCAGGTCGCCCATGCCGTTGTCGACGACGGACAGCGGGGGCAGCAGGTCCCCGTACAGGTCGCACAGGCCCGCGACGGCGTCGGCGAGCCCCTCGGGGATGATGGGCCAGCCGTAGGCGGTGGTCTCCACCTCGTCGAAGGGGACGATCGCGAAGCCGAGGCCGACGAGCAGCCGGTTGACCTCGTTGAGGGCGCTGCGGCACTTCGTGCTCGGCAGCACCCGGGGCAGGTTCTCGGGCGCGGTGACGCGGAACGGCGTGTGCCAGGAGACGGCCAGCAGGTCCTGGGCGGTGGTGATGACGTCCAGGTCGCCGGGGCGTACGCAGCCGGTGGCCGCCACGGGCGCGAGGTCGTCCTCGGTCACCATGTGCTCGCCGAGCAGCAGCGGGTCGAGGAAGATGCGGTTGGTCCAGCTCTCCAGGCGCTCCAGGGCGAGCCGGTCGTAGGGGTCGTCGGTGGCCGGGTAGCCGCCCACGAGGGTGACCGTGGTCCCGATCCGGCCGGCGGCACCCGCGGCACGCAGGGCCCGGGTGGCGAGTCCGTTGGCGAGGAGGATGTGGTGGACCGCGGGGAGCCCTGCGCGGCCCGCGCCGCGGCCCGGTGAGTACATTCCGGCCACATGGTCGGCGAGGGTGGGCCCGGCCAGGTCGGTGGAGGTGATCCAGCGTTCCACCCGGTCGCCGAGGCGGCGGCCCAGCTCGCCGGCGTACGCGGCGAAGTGCTCGGCGGTGTCGCGGGCGAGCCAGCCTCCGGCGCCGTCCAGCCAGGGCGGCAGCGTGCGGTCGACGAGGGTGAGGGCGGGCCGCTTCCCCTGGGCGAGCAGGGCGTCGAGCGCGCGCTCGCAGCGGTCCAGCGCCCGCCGGTCCCAGCTGCCCGGGCCGTCCGGCTGGAGCAGCGGCCAGCCCGCGACCATGCGGTGGGTGTCGGCGGTGACGCCGAGCAGCTGCCGCATGTCGTCGGTCCACTGCCCGAAGTGTCCGCCGCGCTCCTGAGCGGGCGGCGGCGGGGCCGCGACGGTGTCCGCGGTGGCGACCCCCCAGTCGACCCCGCGCAGCGATTCATGCAGGAAACCATCGCTCATGGTTACCGTCCAGGCGGTGAATGGTTTAGCGCATTCAACTGAATGTCCGCCGACCGGACGCTAACACTTCATGCAAACCACGACAATGTTTCGGCCACATCTCGTCGGTATGTAAAGGGTGTGGCCGGCCCGCTACTCCCCGAACGGCCGGAACTCCTCCTCCTGCCACCAGGGGTACACGGCCGGCATGTCCTTGCTCACCAGGCCGGGGAAGGCGGGCGGCCGCTTGGCGAGGAACGACTCGACACCCTCGACGGGGTCCGGGCCGCCACCGATCTGACTCATGATCCGCGAGTCGAGCCGGTGCGCGGTCATGGGGTGGGGCTCGCCGAGCATGCGCCACATCATCTGGCGGGACAGGGCGACGGAGACGGCCGAGGTGTTCTCGGCGATCTCCCGGGCCAGCGCGTACGCCGCCGGGAGCAGTTCCTCCGGTGCGTGGACGGAGCGGACCAGCCCCGCCGCCAGCGCCTCCTCGGGGCCGAAGACGCGGCCGGTGGCCACCCACTCCATGGCCCGCTGCATGCCGACCGCCCGGGGCAGGAACCAGCTCGCGGCGGACTCCGGCACGATGCCGCGACGGGCGAAGACGAACCCGAACTTCGCCGTGGTCGACGCCAGCCGGATGTCCATGGGCAGCGTCATGCTGGCCCCCACGCCCGCCGCCGGGCCGTTGATCGCCGCGATGACCGGCTTGGTGCTGGCGAAGATCCGCAGCGCGACCCGGCCGCCGGTGTCCCGGTGCCAGGCGCCCGCCTTGCGGTGGTCGAACGACGAACCGCCGGAGCTGACGTCGGCGCCCGCGCAGAAACCGCGTCCGGCGCCGGTCACCACGATCACCCGCACCCCGTCGTCCGCGTCCGCCGCGTCCAGGACGTCGAGCAGGTCCTGCATCATGCGCGGGTTGAAGGCGTTGAGCTTCTCCGGCCGGTCCAGGGTGACCGTGAGGATCCGGTCGGCCAGCTCGGCCCGTACGGTCTCGTACTCCTGCTGCGGCATGCGCGTCCTCCGTCACTCCGCGACCCGGTTTCCAGAAAGCTTAATTAGTTATAGCATTCAACTCTAATGACGGACCCCTGGACGAGGGCGGCGGAGATGACGGATCTGGTGGTGACGGCCGTCGGGCCCATCCGGCTGGTCGAGCTGAACCGGCCCGAGCAGCTGAACGCGATGAGCGACGAGCTCCACACCGGCCTCGCGTCGGTGTGGGACGAGCTCGCCGCCGATCCGGAGGCACGGGTGATCGTCCTGACGGGGCGCGGCCGGGCGTTCAGCGCCGGCGGCAACCTCGACACCATGACCCGCGTCCAGCGCGACGGCGCCTTCCGGCAGCGGCAGGTCGACGAGGCGCGCGCGATCATCACCGGCCTGGTCCGCTGCCCCCTGCCCGTCGTCGCGGCGGTCAACGGCCCCGCCGTGGGCCTCGGTTGCAGCCTCGCCCTGCTCAGCGATCTCGTGCTGATCGCCGACGACACCTATGTCGCCGACCCCCACGTCCAGGTCGGACTCGTCGCGGGCGACGGCGGCGCGTACGTGCTGCCGCTGCTCGTGGGCCTGACCCGGGCGAAGGAACTGCTCTTCCTGGGCGACCGGGTGAGCGCCGAGGACGCGGTCCGGCTCGGCATCGCCAACCGCGCCGTGCCCGGGGACAAGCTCATGGACGAGGCCATGGACCTGGCCGGACGGCTGGCGGCGCTGCCCGCGCAGGCGCTGCGCGAGACCAAGCGCGCCGTCAACCGGCATCTGGAGCAGTCCCTCGACACGGTGATGGAGCCGGCCCTGCTCGCCGAGCGGGACACCATGCACGCGCCGGACCACATCGCCGCCGTGGAGCGGATCATCGCCGCACGCGGCCGCCGCTGAACCGCAGAGGAGCACGGGATGGACTTCGCGTTCAGCGAGGAGCAGGAGGAACTCGGCCGCACGGTGCGGGCGTTCCTCGCGGCCACCTCGCCGGAGACCGAGGTACGGCGTCTGATGGAGACCCCCGAGGGCTTCGACCGGGCGCTGTGGCGCCGGATGGGCACGGAGCTGGGCCTGCAGGGGCTCGCCGTGCCCGAGGAGTACGGCGGGGCCGGGTGCGGGCCGGTCGAGATGGGCGTGGTGATGGAGGAGACGGGCCGCGCCCTGCTGTGCGCGCCCATCCTGTCCTCCGCCGTCCTGGCGACCACCACGCTGCTGCGCTGCGCCGACGAGGAGGCCCGCAAGCGTCTGCTGCCGGGGCTGGCGGCCGGAGAGCTCGTCGCGACACTGGCCCTGACCGAGGACTCGGCACGATGGGACGCGGCGGGGGTCGGACTCACCGCCCGTGCGTCCGGCGGCAGTTGGCTGCTGACCGGGCACAAGACCTTCGTGCTCGACGGGGCGGCCGCCGATGTCGTGCTCACCGTGGCGCGGGCCGCCGACGGGATCGGCGTCTTCGTGGTGGACGGTGACGCGCCCGGCCTGACGCGTGCGCCGCTGCCCACCCTGGACCCGACCCGCCGGCAGGCCCGCCTGGAGTACCTCGAGGTTCCGGCGACACGGCTGCGGACGCACGGCGACGGCTGGGACCTGGTCGCCCAGGTGCTCGACCGGGCCGCCGTCGCGCTGGCCGCCGAACAGGTCGGGGTGGCGTCCCGCGCGCTCGACATGGCGGTGGAGTACGCCAAGGTCCGCCATCAGTTCGGGCGGGCGATCGGCTCCTTCCAGGCCGTCAAGCATCTGCTGGCCGACGTCCTGCTGGAGGTCGAGTCGGCGCGCGCCGCCGCGCACTACGCCCTGCTCGCCGCCGAGAACGACGCCCCGGACCTGCCCGCCGTGGCGAGCCTGGCCAAGGCGTTCTGCTCCGACGCGTGTGTGCGGGCCACGGCGGACAACATCCAGGTCCACGGCGGTATCGGCTTCACCTGGGAACACCCGGCCCACCTCTATCTGAAGCGGGCCAAGACGTCACAGCTGCTGTTCGGCGATCCCGCGTACCATCGCGAACTGCTCGCACAGCGCATCGGCATGGAAGCGGGCGAAGGAGCGGCATGAAGGTCGACGGCAAGCTCAACGTGTGGAGCACGGCGGAGGTCGTGGAGGAGGCCCGCCATCACGAGAAGGCGGGATACGACGGGCTGTGGGCCTCGGAGTCCAAACACGACCCCTTCCTGCCCCTGCTGCTGGCCGCCGAGCACACCGGCCGGCTGGAGGTCGGCACCGCCATCGCGGTGGCCTTCGCCCGCTCCCCCATGCAACTGGCGTACACCGCACACGACTTGCAGACGTACTCCGGCGGGCGCTTCTCGCTCGGCCTGGGCAGCCAGATCAAGCCGCACATCGAGCGGCGCTTCGCGATGCCGTGGAGCCGGCCCGCCGCCCGTATGCGGGAGTACGTCAGCGCGCTGCGCGCCATCTGGGCCGCCTGGAACGAGGGCGAACGGCTGGACTTCCGCGGCGACTTCTACTCGCACACGCTGATGTCCCCGTTCTTCTCCCCGCCGCCCGCCACCGGCGGCGCGCCCAAGGTGTTCGTGGCCGCCGTCGGGGAGGCGATGACGCGGGTCGCGGGCGAGGTGTCCGACGGTCTGCTCGCCCACGGCTTCACCACCGAGCGGTATCTGCGCGAGGTCACCCTGCCGACCGTCGACGCCGGACTGGCGTCCTCGGGCCGCACACGCGCCGACTTCTCCGTCTCCCATCTGCTGCTGACCGCGACCGGCGGGACGGAGGAGGAGATGGCCCGCGCGATCGACGGCACCCGCGCCCAGGTCGCCTTCTACGGCAGCACGCCCGCCTACCGCGGGGTCCTGGAACTGCACGGCTGGGGCGAACTCGGCGACGAACTGCACGCGTTGTCGACCTCCCGGCGCGAGGACAAGTGGGAGGCGATGACCCGGCTCGTCGACGACGAGGTCCTGAACACCTTCGCGGTGGTGGCGGAGCCGGATCGGGTGGCGGGCGAGATCCGGCGCCGGTACGGGGCGCTGGTCGACCGCGTGTCCTTCTACACCGCCTACGAGACCCGCGCCGAGGTGTGGGAGCCGATCGTGGCGGAGCTGCGCGAGAGCTGACCGTCAGCCGAGCAAGTCCAGGACGGTGGTCATGGACCTGCTCTGCAGCAGATAGTCCTCCGCCTCCTGCAGATGCACGCGCCACAGCTCCTCCGCGGCCTCGGCGCGGCGCGCGGCCACCAGGTCCACGAGCGCGCCGTGGGCGCGGAAGCCCCGGCGGTTGGCCCGGACGTTCTCCGGGCTGCCGGCGTCGAGGTCGACGTGGGACCAGTTCGCCTGGTCGATGATGTGACGGACCATGCCGTTGAGGACGCCGAGCGTCTCGTTGCCCGCGAGTTCCACGACCAGGGCGTGGAACTCCATGTGGGCGCGGATGAAGGCCGAGGGGTCGTCCATGAGCCGCTCGGCCCCGGCGACGGCGGCCCGCAGTCTGCGCAGGTCCTCGTCGGTGCGCCGCTCGGCCAGCAGACCCGCGCACGGCGCCTCGATCACCGTACGGGCGTCGTACACGTCCTTCAATGTCGTGCCCCGGTACTCCAGCACCAGACCGGCGTAGCGGGCGGCCACCGTGCCCTCCGGGACCTGGACCCGCGCCCCGCCCCGGGCGCCCCGACGCACGTCGATCAGCGACTCCGACTCCAGCACCCGGAACGCCTCGCGCAGGGTGGGCCGGGAGACGGCGAACTCCTCCATCAGCGCCGTCTCGGACGGCAGCGCGTCGCCCTCCACGAGCTCACCGCGCACGATCATGCGGCGCAGCCGTGCCGCGACCAGTTCCGCCATCTTGGGGACCCGGACCTGGGCGCCGCCGATCCCGCCGCGTCTCCCGTTCTCACTCATCGCGGGGACCACCTCCGTCCGGCCGGCAGGCGCGCGGCGCGCCTCAACCCGGTGGACCCCATACTAGAACTAGATAACTATTTAAGCTAGGTAATCGAGTTCGTCCGAATGAGGTGATCGGCCAGCGTCACCAACAGATCGCGGCCGACGGACCGTTCGCGCATGTCACCCATCATCAGCGGGACGCCGGGATCGAGGTCGAGCGCCTCGCGTACCTCCCGCTCACCGCGGTCCCGGCGCCCGTGGAAACAGTTGACACCGACCACGAAGGGGATGCGGCGGCTCTCGAAGAAGTCGATGGAGGCGAAGCTGGTCTCCAGTCTGCGGGTGTCGGCCAGGACGACCGCGCCCAGGGCGCCGTGCACCAGGTCGTTCCACATGAACCAGAAGCGCTCCTGGCCGGGCGTGCCGAAGAGGTAGACCACCAGCCGGGGACTGACCATGATGCGGCCGAAGTCCATGGCGACGGTGGTCGTCGACTTGCGCTCGACGCCCTCGACGTCGTCGACGCCGACACTGGCCACGGTGAGGTACTCCTCGGTGCGCAGCGGCGCCACCTCACTCACCGCGCCGACCAGGGTCGTCTTGCCGACGCCGAAGCCGCCGGCCACGAGGATCTTGACGGCCGCGGGAGCCGCGCCCAGGGTGCGCGGGGCGAGGTCAAAGTCTGCGGAGGCCATCCCTCACCGCCCGAAGTAGGTTCATGTCCATGGTGCTTCCTGCCGCGACTGCGAGCGGCGGACGGGTGGCCACCCTGCCGAGGGCCACCAGGTCGTCGATCAGAATCTTCGCCACCGAGATCGGCAGATCCAGCGCGGAGGCGATCTCGGCCACCGCCGCCGGCGTGCGGCACTGCCGCAGGATGGCGCGGTGCTCGGGTTGCAGACCGCGCGAGGACCGGCCGGGAGCCTCCGGCTCGACGGTGGTCACGAGCGTGATGAGGGTCAGGTCGTCACGGGCGGGGGCGGTGCGGCCCTGGGTGATCGTGTAGGGCCGGACGGACTGGGTGTCCGCGTCGTCCGCCTCCATGCCGTCCGTCCAGTGGCTCACTCACGTACACCGCCCTCGACGCTGGGCATGACGACGCGTGCCTCCGCGCCGAGGCGCCGGCCCACCTGCTGCATGAGGGTGTGCATGGCCACGGCCATCAGTTCGGCGTCCACCTCCTGGGAGGCGACGACGGCCAGATGTGTGCCCTGGCCCGCGGCGGAGACGAACAGCCACAGGTCGGCCAGCTCGACGATCACCTGGTGCACCGGCCCGCCGTCGAAGAGCGTCCCGACCCCGCGGGCCAGGCTCTGCTGGCCGGTCGCCACGGCGGCGAGGCGCTCCGCGTCGCCACGGGCGATGGTGCTGGACTGGCTCACCACCAGACCGTCGTCGGACAGCACGATGGCGTGCCGGGTGCCCGGAACCTGTTCGACGAGGCCGTCCAGCAGCCAGTCGAGATCCTGATGAGTGGCGGTCGTACGCAGTGTCATGGTCAGTCTTCCGTCGGGAAACTTCTGCGGGTCGGCAAGGTGTCTGCGGGGCCGAGGGCTGGGGGACTCGCACTCCTGGCCATACGGGACTGGCGTTGGAAGGCGCCGACGGTGGCGCCGGAACGGGCCGGCGTGGGCCTGGGGCCCGCCTCCCGCTCCTCGGGTCGCTCCCGGGCTGCGGCGCCCGGGTCGCGCAACTCATCGACGAGGCTGGCCTGGCGCACGCGTTTGGGCAGCGGTTGCACCACGCCGGGGGCGACGGACCTGGCCTGCGCGCCGGACGGGTCCGGTGCCGCGTGGCCGGGGGGCGGGCCGAACGGCTGGGAGGGCAGACGCCTCCGTGGTGGGCCGCCCGTGCCCGGTCCGCCGTTCGTGCCCGGTCCGCCGTTCGTGCCCGGTCCGCCGTTCGTGCCCGGTGCGCCCGGCTGCCGCCCCCCGGGATGGGCACGCGGCATGTCCCGCAGGGCAGCCGGGCCGGACGGTACGCCGTCCGCGACCGGCCGGTGCGCGCCCGGGTCCGGGCCCTGCGCAGGATCCGGTACGGCCTCGAAGGCCGACGCGGCCGGGAGGGGCGCCGGCGGCCAGGAACCCACGGTCTCCTCCGGCGGCCCGGAGGCGTCGACGACGACCAGTTCGTCGGGGATGAGGACGACCACCCGGGTCCCGCCGAACGCCGAGGGCCGCAGGTCCACCTGGATACCGAGGCCCTGCGCCAGCCGGGCGACGACGTACAGCCCGAGCCTGACGTCGTCGGCCCGCGACATCACGTCCATGCGGGGCGGGTCGGCCATCATCCGGTTGACCGCCTCGTACTGCGCCTCGTCCATGCCCACCCCGCGGTCCTCGATCTCCACCGCGAGACCGCGCCCGACCCGGGCGGCGTACACCTCCACCGGGGTCGGCGGCCGGGAGAAGCCCACCGCGTTCTCCATGAGTTCGGCCAGGACGTGGATGACGAGACCGACGGCACGCTCGGACAGCCAGACCCGGCCCTGCACCTCGATCTGGATCCGCCGGTAGTCCTGCACCTCGCTCTGGGCGGAGCGCAGCACGTCCAGCACCAGCACCGGCTTGCGCCAGCGCCGTTGGGGCTGGCCGCCGCCGAGGATGACCAGGTTCTCCTCGTAGCGGCGCAGCCTCGCGGTGAGGTGGTCGAGGTCGAACAGGTCCTCCAGCACCTCGGGGTCCTCGTGCTTGCGTTCCAGTTCGCTGAGTTTCTTCATCTGCAGGCCGATGAGCAGCTGGGTACGGCGGGCGATGCGCTGCAGCAGCTTCTCGAATCCGTGGAGCTGGCCCACCTGGGCCACCGTGGTGTCGAGGGCGGTGTGCCGGGCGAGGTTGAGGGCCTGGCCCAGCTGCCCGAGCTCGTCGCCGCTGTGCCGGATCGCCGGGAGTTCGGCGTCCGGGTCGACGACCTCGCCCCGGCGCATGCGGTCCACCACGTCCGGCAGCCGGCTCTGCAGGTCCAGTGCCGCGGTGCGCAGGGCGGAGATCCGGCGGCGCAGCACGCGGGTGAACAGGACGGTGATCAGGGCGACCACGAACACGGCGACGGCGTTGCTGACGCTGGTGACGATCAGCCGGGTCTCCATCGCCCGCAACTGCTTGTCCGTGGCGGCCGTCAGGGTCTTGGCGTAGGCGGCGTTGCGCTGCTGAAGCCCCGCGGTGACCTGCTGGACGCTGTCGCGCCAGGTCCGGCCGAGCCCCTTGGAGAACGGGTCCGAGTCCTTTCCGGAGGCGGAGTCCGCGAGCACGGCCTGTTCGACGGCGGTCTTCTTCTTCCACCCGCTGCCCGCCATGAGCTCGCGGAACTGCCGCGCCTCGTCGTCCGAGAGCAGCGGCACGACCTTGTCGTCGAAGATGAACTGCTGGGCGCCGATCAAGGCGGCGAGCTGTGCCCGGTCGGTCCCGGAGAGCCTGCCGGTGACCGAGGCCCGGGTGAGCAGCGCGTCCTGCCGCGAGATCATCTCCATGCCCCAGTCCTCGTCGATGACCGGGCGGACGAGGTGGTCGATGCCGGGCAGACCGACGGTGCTGAGCGTGTTGAACACCTTCAGGTGCAGGGAGACCAGACCCGTGTAGCGGTCGAACGTCTGCTGCGGCGAGGAGGTCCGCCCGTCCACGCCCGCGCGGTAGTCGGCCAGGTTCCGCAGGGCCCTGCTCAGGTCGACGACGTCGCCGCGGATGTCGGCCGGCGCGTTCCACCCGCTGCCGGGCAGCGCGTCGACGGCCTTGACGGCCGCGTCGGTACGGGCCCGCTGCGCGCGCAGCTGCTGCTGGAACGCGGCGGGGTCGGCCAGGGCCGCCTCGCTGAGCCGGCGTTCCTCCTGCAGGGAGAAGAAGGCGCCCAGGACCGGCCGGGCGGCCTGTGTGGACACGTCGTTGCGGTCCTGCTGGCGCCGCCAGTCGCTGTAGAGCTGCGCGGAGTCGACCGCCCACAGCGCCACCAGGGTCACGATGGGCACCAGGGCCAGGACGAGCAGGACCGTACGCAGCGCCGGCTGCCGTTCGGCTCCGGGTTCCCGCCTGCCGCCCTGTCTCTTCGACGCTCGCGCATGCACTGCCACTTCAGGTCCTCAGCGATGCTCACAGAGGCGGGTCACCCCAGCGGTGCCCGCGATGCGGGTGATGCTATCGCCGGAAACCGCTAACCAAATACACTGAGAGCAATCAGTGTTTAAATTATGACGAGCTGGCAGTCATTCTGTGATCGACGGGGACGGCCGGTTCTCCGGTACGAAGTACGGCAACGTGATCTCGTCGGTGAGGGCGCGGAATTCCACGTGGACGCGCAGTCCGATGACGACGTCCCCGGGGTCGCCCGCGTCCACGTGCGCCAGCAGGGTGGCCCCGTCGTCGAGGTCGATCACGGCCAGCGCGAACGGGGTGTCGAAGCCGGGTCCGGGTGCGCGGTGGACGACGGTCACCGAGTAGACGGTTCCCCGGCCCGCGCTGGGCGCGTACCGCCAGTCGCGCGCCATGCAGCCGGGGCAGGCGGGTTCGGGGACGAAGAAGCGCAGACCGCAGGTCGGGCAGTGCGGGACGACCAGCTCGCCGCGCCGGGCCGCCTCCCAGAACGGCCGGGACAGCGGCGTCGGGACGGGTACGGGCCGGCTCATCGCATCCTCCCCAGCACGCTCATCTCGTAGTGCTGCGCCCCCGAACCGGCGTTGCCGACGACCGCCAGCTCCGCGCCCTCCACCTGGTGCACGGCCGTGCCGCGCAACTGCCGTACCGCTTCGACGACTTTGAGGGTCATCTGCTGGGTGCCGTTCCAGGCGTACGCCAGGCAGCCGCCGTCCGGGTTGACCGGGTGCTTGCCGCCGACGGCGATGGCGCCGCTCGCGGCCAGCGGGCCGCCCTCGCCCTCGCCGCACAGGCCGAGGATCTCCAACTGGCGGATGATCTCGAAGGAGTTGGGGTCGTAGAGGGAGAAGACGTCCACGTCGTGCGGGCCGATGCCGGCCATCGCGTAGGCGCGCTCGGCGGCCTGCCGCCCGAGCCCGCCGACCTCCCGGTACAGCGCCGGGTTCGCGTACGCGGCCTGGTGGTACTGCATGCCGCCGCCGAGGACGGCGACGGGCGGGTGCGGCAGGTCCCGGGCCCGCTCGGCGGTGGTCACGACGAGCGCCGCGCCGCCCTCGCCGACGATGCAGCAGTCCAGCAGATGGAAGGGCGTGGCCACCATGCGGGAGGCGAGCACGTCGTCGGCGGTGTACGGGCCACGCCCGTACATCATCGCCTCCGGGTTGGTGGTGCCGTTGTTGCGGATGGTGGCGGCGACCTCGGCGAGCTGGCGGGAGGTCGTGCCGTACTCGTGCATGTGCCGGGCGGCCACCAGGGCGAACTGGGCGACGACATAACTGCCCCACACGTCCGCGAACTCCAGGGCCACCCCGGCCCCGACGGGGCCGGTCCCCCGCGAGACCAGCTTGCAGCCGCCGACCACGACGGTGTCGGCGAACCCCGCCCGCACGGCCGCCGCCGCCTTCAGCAGGCCGCGCGAGCCCGCGTTGTCGAGCATCGAGTCGCTGGTCCAGCTCAGGTCCCGGCCGAACATGCGCGCCCAGGAGCTGCCCTCGCCGGGCACACCGCCGGGGCCGGGCCAGTCGACCTGGGCGCCGTCGACGTCCGACGGCGCCAGCCCGGCGTCCACGAGCGCGCCGCTCACCGCTTCGAGCGCGAGGTCCATGGCGTCCCGGTCCGGGAGGGACAGCGCCTGTTCGGTGGCGTACACGCCGACGACGACCGGCCGGCGGCGGTCCGCGGGGTTCACCGTCCCGCGCCGAGCGTGTCGCCGCCCGGGTAACCGCCGCCTCCGAAGCGCTCGTCGAGCGCCTCGTAGTCCTTCGCGAAGTCCTTGGTGCGGGGCAGCGCGTCGAGGAACTCCACCGTCTTGGGCTTCTTGTACGAGGCGATCCGCGCCCGGCAGTGCTCGACCACGTCCTCGGCGGTGACCGGTCCGGCGTCGGCGTGCAGCACCACGACGGCCTTGACGTCCTGCGCCCAGCGCTCGTTGGGCACGCCGATCACGGCGGCCTCCTTCACCGCCGGATGGGACTCGATGCAGTTCTCCACCTCGGCGGGGAAGATGTTCTCGGCGGCCGACTTGAGCATGCGGGTGGTCGTGCCGAGGAAGCTGATCGTGCCGTCGGCCTCGCGGCGGCCGAGGTCGGTGGTGTGCCACCAGCCGAAGCGGAAGCGCTCCTCGTTGATCTCCGGCCGGTTCCAGTAGCCGAGGTGCACGAGGTCCCCGCGGACGCAGATCTCACCGGCCACCCCGGTCGCGCACTCCGCGCCGGTGCTGTCGAGGACGCGTACGGCGGTGCCGGGGCCGGGGCGTCCCGCGTTGCCGGTGCCCGTACCGCCGTAGGCGCCCGTCACGGCGAAGCCGGTCACCTCGGTCTGCCCGTAACCACGGCCCTCGCCACCGCCGTTGCGGGTGAAGCGGCTGGTGTCGGTGGGCACGGTGCCCTGCCACAGGGGGGCGGCGACGCTCGCCCGCAGATGCGAGAGGTCGTGCCCGGCCTCGCGGTTCAGCGCGACGAGCTGCGCGATGGTCGGCGGCATCAGATAGGCGTGGGTGCACTTCTCGGCGGCCAGCAACGGCAGCAGCTCGTCGGCGACGACCCGGCGCACGATGACGTTCTTGCCGCCGTGGACGAAGGCCGGGACGCCCCAGAACTGGTAGTTGCCGATGTGGAACATGGGCCCGGCGCCGAGGAAGGCGGTCTCCGTGCCGATGTCCCCCATCCAGGCGGCGCCCGCGCCCATGGCGAGGAGGTTGCGGTGCGAGAGCATCGAGCCGGACTGGCGTCCGGAGATCGCCGCGGTGTAGATGACGAGCAGCGCCGCGTCGGGATCGACGTCGGCATCCGGGTCCTCGGGTGAACCGGCGGCCAGGAAGGACTCGTACGAGTCGGGCCCCTCGGTGTCGTGCCGCAGCCACAACGCCCGGTGGTCACTGCCGAGTTCGGCCCGCGCCTTGCCGACGGTGTCGCCGATCTCCTCGTCCTGCCAGACGATGACCCGCGGGTCGAAGTCCTCGACGGCGAAGGCCATTTCGGGGGCGGCCCAGCGCCAGTAGCCGGGGCAGACCATGGCACCGGTCTTCGCGGCGGCACCGAGCAGCTCCCAGATGCGGAAGGAGTTCTGGCCCAGCCACAGGATGCGGTCGCCGGGGCCGACGCCCGCCTCGGTGAGGGCGTTGGCGAGGCGGTTGGTGCGCTCGTCGAGCTGCGGCCAGGTCAGCCGGATGTCGCCGTCGACGAGGGCGACACCGTCGGGGTAGGACCTGCGGTGCTCGCGGATGAGGTCGCCGAACGTCAGGCGGCGGGCGGGATTCACGGTGGTTCGCTCCTGTGGGATCTCGTCAGACGCGGCCGACGCCGACGCCCTTGACGTGGATGAACTCCTCCAGTCCGGCCCTGCCGCCCTCCCGCCCGAACCCGCTGAGGCCGACGCCCCCGAAGGGCGTGGCCGGCGAGGTGATCGGGTTCGGGCCGGGGTTGACGTACACCGTGCCGGCCTTCAGGCGCGGCACCAGGCGGTTCACGCGGGCGATGTCGCGGGACTGGACATAGGCGGACAGGCCGTACTCGGTGTCGTTGGCGAGGGCGACCGCCTCGTCCTCGGTGTCGAACGGGGTGAGGGCGAGGACGGGACCGAAGATCTCCCGCTGGGCGAGGTCGCTCCTGTTGTCGACGTCGGCGAAGACGGTCGGGGAGACGAACCAGCCGTCGGCGTCGATGCGTTCACCGCCGTACACCAGCCGTCCCGCGCCGTCCTGCACCGCCCTGTCGATCACGCCCCGGACGCGGTCGCGGGCGGCTGCGTTGATCAGGGGCCCGATGTAGGTCGTCGGGTCGAGCGGGTCGCCCACGGGGAGATGGGCGACCACCCCGGTGACCCGGGCGACCACCTCGTCGTAGATCGGCCGCTCCACCAGCAGGCGGGTGGGCAGTGCGCAGCCCTGGCCGGTGTTGCTCATGGCGAAGGCCGCGCAGTACGGCACGACGGTGTCGAGGTCGGTGTCGGCGAAGAGCAGGTTGGCGGACTTGCCGCCGAGTTCGAACAGGACGGGCTTGAGGCTGAGCGCCGCGTCGGCCATGATGCGGCGCGCGGTGGCGGGGCCGCCGGTGAAGGAGATCTTGTCCACGCCGGGGTGCGTGACCAGGGCCGATCCGGCCTCGCCGAGGCCGGTGACGACGTTGATCACGCCGTCGGGGATGCCCGCCTCACGGGCCAGGTCGGCGAAGAGCAGCGCGGAGAACGGGGTGGACTCGGCCGGCTTGATCACCACGGTGTTGCCGGCGGCGAGCGAGGGCGGGACCTTCATCGCCAGGGACAGCGCGGGAGAGTTCCAGGTGATGATGTGACCGATCACGCCGTACGGCTCGGCCAGGGTGTACTCGACGTTCTCGTGGGGGCTGTGGGCCGCGCCGACCATGCCCTCGATCTTGTCGGCCCAGCCCGCGTAGTACTCGGTCCACTCGGCGATGTGCGTTCCGACGTTCTCGGCCCAGCCGCCGACGCAGACGCCGTTCTCCAGCGGGCAGATCGCCGCGAAGTCGGGAATGTGGTCCCGGATCAGCTGTGCGAAGCGGGTGAGCAGACGGCGCCGCTCGGCCGGCCGCATGCCGCCCCAGACCTCGAACGCGGTCCGGGCCGCGGCGACGGCCTGGTCCACCTCGCCGGGGCCCGCGAGCGGGATCTCGGCCTGGACGAGACCGGTCGCCGGGTTGACGTGCTCGAAGAGCCCGCCGCTGGTGTCGGACAGCTCCTTGCCGCCGATGACGAGGCGTGGGCGCGGCAGAACCTGCTCGGCCCGCTGTCGGTGCAGTGCTACGTCGACGGTGACCACAGTTGCCTCCTGTCCATACACTTCGCTTAAATAGCTAACCTATTTATCGGTGTCAGTCAATGACAGTGCCGGTGTCACAGACCCAGCGAGCGGCCGACGATCTCCTGCATGATCTCCGAGGTGCCGCCGAACACCCGCTGCACCCGGCTGTCACGCCAGATGCGGGCGATCTCGTACTCGTTGACGTAGCCGTAGCCGCCGAAGAGCTGCATGCAGCGGTCGATGACCGCCCAGCCGGTCTCCGTGGTCCAGTACTTGGCCGCGGCGGCCTCCTCGGCCGTCAACTCGCCCTGGACCAGGGCCATGATGCAGCCGTCGACATAGACCCGGGCGGCGGCGAGCTTCGCCTTGATGTCCGCGAGGGCGAACCGGTTGGCCTGGAACTCGCCGATCGGCCGGCCGAAGGCGGTGCGCGTCCTGGCGTACTCCAGGGTCACGTCGAAGGCCCGCTGCGCGGAGGCGAGCGCGGCGACGGCGATGGCGAGCCGCTCGGTGGGGAGGTTGCCCATCATGTGGTAGAAACCGCGCCCCTCCTGGCCGATCAGGTTCTCGGCGGGGACGCGCACCTCGCGGAAGAAGAGTTCGGCGGTGTCCTGGGCCTTCATCCCGACCTTGTCGAGCTTGCGGCCGCGCTCGAAGCCCTCGGCGCCGCGCTCGACGACGATCAGGCTGATGCCCTTGTGCCCGGCCGCCGGGTCGGTCTTGCAGGCGACGATGACGAGATCGGCGAGGATGCCGTTGGTGATGAAGGTCTTGGAGCCGTCGATCACCCACGCGTCGCCCTCCCGGCGGGCGGTGGTGCGGATGCCCTTCAGGTCGGATCCGGCGGCGGGCTCGGACAGGGCGAGCGCGCAGATGGTCTCGCCGGCGATCACCCCGGGCAGCCAGCGGGCCTTCTGCTCCGGGGTGGTGAGGTTCATGAGGTAGGGCGGGACGACGTCGTTCTGCAGGCCGAGCCCGATGCCGACGGCGCCGGTGGCGGCCATCTCCTCCGCCATGATGGCGTTGTAGCGGAAGTCGCGGACGCCCTGCCCGCCGTACTCCTCCGGGAACTCCCAGCCGATCAGTCCGGCCTTGCCCGCCGCCTCCCACGCGGCCCGGCCCACCTGTCCCTCGCGCTCCCACTCCGCGCTGTACGGGACGCATTCCCGCAGGTAGTACGAGCGGGCGGTCTCGCGGAACAGGTCGTGCTCCTCGGCGAAGATCGTACGGCGCATCTCGACTCCACTCCTGCGTCCCACATGCTCTGCATCTCGCTTATTTAGCTGAAGTAGTTATACGATAGCGCTGTTTTAGGAGCCGGGACAGGGAGGGCGCGTGAGCGTACGGGACAAGGTGGCGCTCGTCACCGGAGCGGGACGCGGCATCGGCGAGGCGATCGCCGACCGGCTCGCCGACCGGGGAGCCGCGGTCGCCGTCTGCGACCTGGACCCCGAGGCCGCGGGCAAGGTGGCGGCGCGGCTCGCGGAGCGGTACGGGGTGCGCGCGGCCGGCGTGGGCGCGGACATCTCCGACCGCTCGGCCGTGCACGCGGCCGTGGAGCGGGTGGCGGCCGAACTCGGCCCGGTGGACGTGCTGGTGAACAACGCGGCCGTGGACGTCATCGGGCGGTTCGTGGACAGCGACGAGGAGACCTGGGACCGGATCATCGCGGTCAACCTGCGCGGGACGATCACCGTGACCCGGGCGGTGCTCGATTCGATGATCGAGCGCGGCGGCGGCCGGATCGTGCACATCGCCTCGGACGCCGGCCGGGTCGGTTCCTCCGGGGAGGTCGTGTACTCCGCGACCAAGGGCGGTGTCATCGCCTTCGGCAAGGCCCTGGCCCGCGAGGTGGCCCGGCACGGCATCACCGTCAACAGCGTCTGCCCCGGGCCGACCGACACCGCGCTGCTCGGGCAGGTCGCCGAGTACAGCCGGAAGATGTACGACGCGACCGTGCGGGCCATCCCGCTGCGCCGCGTCGCCCAGCCCGCCGAGATCGCCGGCGTGGTGGCCTTCCTCGCGTCCGACGACGCCGCCTACATGACCGGGCAGACGCTCTCGGTCAGCGGCGGCCTGACGATGGTCTGAGGTGATCGCCGTGCTGCGTGTCGAACTACGCGACCACATCGCCGTGTTGACGCTGGACCGGCCCAAGCGGCTCAACGCCGTCGGCTCCGAGACGGCGGACCGGCTCACCCGCGCACTCGAGGGGATACGCGGCAACGACGACGTGCGCGCCCTCGTCGTGACCGGGGCGGGCCGCGCCTTCTCGGCCGGTGCCGACCTCGGCGAGATCGAGTCCTTCACCTCCCCCGGGCAGTTCCGGGCCTTCGTGGGGCGGTTGACGGAGGCGTTCGCGCTTCTGGAGGACTTCCCCAAGCCGTCGGTCGCGGCCGTTCACGGGTTCGCGTTCGGCGGCGGTCTGGAGCTGGCGCTCGCCTGCGACCTGCGGGTGGCCGAGCGCGGGACGCGTCTGGGGCTGCCCGAGATGAAGCTGGGCGTGCTGCCGGGCGCGGGCGGCACCCAGCGGCTCCCGCGTCTGCTGCCGGCGGCGGTCGCCAAGCAGATGATCCTCACCGGGGAACCGATCGACGCGGAGCGCGCCTGGCAGCTGGGCCTGGTCAACGAGCTGGCCGAACCCGGCGGGGCGCTCGCCGCCGCCGAGAAGCTGGCCGGTGGTCTGACGGCCGGGGCACCGCTCGCGCTCGCCGCGGGCAAGCGGCTGATCGACCAGGGGCTCGCCATGAGCCTCGAGACGGCGATCGCCTACGAGCGGGAGACCGTCTCGGTGCTGTTCTGCACCGAGGACCGCATCGAGGGACTCAAGGCCTTCCGCGAGCGCCGGCCCGGCGCGTTCCGCGGCGTGTAGGCCTACCGACACACCTGGAGGTGGGCCGTGCGGCCACTGGAAGGCATTTCCGTCGTCGAGCTCGGCATGTGGGTGGCCGCACCGGCCGCCGCCACCATGCTGGCCGACTGGGGCGCCGACGTGATCAAGGTGGAGGCACCCACCGGCGACCCCAACCGCTACACGCTGCGCCACGTCGGCCAGGACATCGACAGCGCGCCTCCGTTCGAGACCGACAACCGCGGCAAGCGCGGCATCGTTCTCGACCTGCGCTCCGAGGACGGCAAAGAGGTCCTGGAGCGGTTGCTGGAACGCGCCGACGTCTTCGTCACCAACCTCCGGCCCGGTGCCCTGGAGCGGCTGGGGCTGGACCCGGAGGAGTTGCGGGAGCGCCATCCCCGCCTGGTCGTCGGCACGCTGACGGGCTACGGCTGGGCGGGCGCCGAGCGCGACCGGGCCGGTTACGACGTCTCCGCCTTCTGGGCCCGGCCGGGCATCGCCGCCATGCTCAACCCGGCCGGCGAGCCGCCGCCCGGCATCCGCCCCGGCCTCGGCGACCGTACGGCCGCCGCCAACCTGGTCGCCGGGGTGCTGGCCGCGCTGCTGCGCCGCGAACGCACCGGCGAGGGCGGCGTGGTGGACGTGTCGCTGCTGCGGTCCGGGACGTACGCGAACGGCAACGACCTCGCCCTGCAGAACTTCTTCGGCAGGCGCGGACGCACCCACCCCCGCACCGAGCACGAGTCGCCGCTCTACAACTGCTACCGGGCCGCCGACGACCGCTGGTTCTGGCTGGTCGGTCTGGAGGGCGGCCGGCACTGGCCCGGTGTGGTCAAGGCGCTCGGCCGGGAGGACCTGTCGGACGACGAACGGTTCGCCACCGGCAAGGCCCGGCGGGGCCACGTACGGGAGCTGATCGCCGTGTTCGACGAGGAGTTCGCCAGGCGGCCGCTCAAGGAGTGGGCGGAGCGGTTCGACGCCGAGGGCGTGTGGTGGGCGCCCGTGCAGACCCTCGCCGAGGTGTCCGCCGATCCGCAGGCGGAGGCCGTGGGGGCGTTCGTCGAGCAGCCCGGCATGGGCGACGCGCCGCCCCTGCGCACGGTGGCGACCCCGGTGCGCTTCTGGGGCGTGGACGAGAAGCCGCGCACCGGCGCGCCGACGCTCGGCGAGCACACCGACGACGTACTGCGCGAACTCGACTGACCCGACACATCAGCTCTTCTTCTGGAGGTACGGCGTGGGCATCCTCGACGACAAGGTCGCCATCGTGACCGGCGGTGGCCGGGGGCTGGGCCGGGCGCACTGCCTGGCGCTCGCCGAGGCCGGTGCGACCGTGGTGGTCAACGACCTCGGCTCGGGCGTGCACGGCGAGCGGACCGGGGACTCCCCCGCCGACGACGTGGTCGCGGAGATCACCAAGCTGGGCGGCCGGGCGGTCGCCAACCACGCCTCGGTCACCGACTGGGCGGCCACCGAGGCGATGGTGGCGGACACGGTCGCGGAGTTCGGCCGGCTGGACGTCGTCGTCAACAACGCGGGCATCGTGCGCGACCGGATGCTGTTCTCGATGACCGAGGCCGAGTTCGACTCGGTGATCGCGGTGCATCTGAAGGGCACCTTCGCCCTCACCCGGCACGCGTGCGCGTACTGGCGCGAGGCGTCCAAGCGGGGTGAGCACGTCACCGGCCGGGTCATCAACACCACGTCCGGGACAGGACTGTTCGGCAACCAGGGGCAGTCCAACTACGGTGCCGCGAAGGCCGGGATAGCCGGGCTGACCGTCCTCACGGCCCTGGAGATGCGCAAGTACGGCGTCACCGCGAACGCCATCTCACCCATCGCGGCCACCCGCATGACGGACGGGCTCGAGGTCGGCGCCTCCCTCGCGGCCACCGACGGCTTCGACCCGCGCGATCCCGCCAACGCCTCCGGGGTCGTCGTCTACCTCGCCTCCGACAGCGCGGCCTGGCTGACCGGCCAGGTCCTGCGCATCGAGGGCAACCGGCTGAACCGGCTGACGGGCTGGACCGTCGCCGCGGTCCACCCCAGCCGGTCGGGACAGGCCCTCACGTACGACGAACTCGTGGACGCCGTACCGCAGTTGTACGGTGTCGCACCCGCGGGCCGGGCCACCGGGGCGGGCCAGTGACAGGCCACGACGCTGCCGCGCTCGTACTCCGGGCCACCCTCGGCCCCATGCTCTTCGCCCACGGCTGGAACAAGGTCGCGGGGCCGGGCGGGCTGGAGGGCACGACGGGCTGGTTCGAGGCGCTCGGTCTCCGGCCGGCCGCCGTGCACGCCCGGATGGCGGCCGGGACCGAGATGGCGGCGGGCGTGGGCATCGCCCTCGGCGCGGCGGGTCCCCTGCCCGCGGCGGCGGCCGTCGGACTGATGACCGTGGCGGCCCGGACCGACCACCGCGGCAAGGGCTTCTTCGTCTTCAAGGGCGGCTGGGAGTACGTCGGCGTGGTGGGCGGCGCGGCCGTCGCCCTGGCGGCACTCGGCCACGGCCGGTACTCCCTCGACGGGCTGCTGCGCCGCGAACGGGCGGGCGCTGGAGCGGCGTTGCTCGCCGCCGGACTCGGCACGGCGAGCGCGGCGGCCCTGCTCGCCGCCTGCTACCGGCCGAAGCCGGTAGCGGACGAGACACCAACGGATCACTAGACAAGGGAGTCGACATGGACGCGGCTGACTTCAGCGCGGTGCTGTCCGAGGTCCGGCGTTTCGTCCGGGAACGCGTCGTGCCGCTCGAGGCGGAGATCGACGAGAAGGACGAGATGCCCGCGGACATCCGCGAGGCGGCGAAGAAGATGGGGCTGTTCGGCTTCGCGCTGCCCGAGGAGTACGGCGGGCTGGGTCTGTCGATGCACGAAGAGGCCCGGCTGATGTTCGAACTGGGCTACACCACACCGTCGTTGCGCTCCATGTTCGGGACGAACAACGGTATCGCCGGGCACGTCCTGATGGTCGGCGGCACGGAGGAACAGAAGGCCGAGTGGCTGCCGCGGATCGCCTCCGGCGACGTCCTGGCGTCCTTCGCGCTCACCGAACCCGAGGCCGGGTCGGACCCGTCGACGCTGACCACCCGCGCGCATCTCGACGGAGACACCTGGGTGATCAACGGCGCCAAGCGGTACATCACCAACGCCCCGCTCGCCGACGTCTTCATGGTCTTCGCCCGCACCGACCCCGACGCACCGCGCACCCGGGGCATCTCCACGTTCCTCGTCCCCGCCGGCACGCCGGGTCTGACGGTGGCCGCCCGGGACCACAAGATGGGCCAGTTCGGGGCCTGGACGGCGGACGTGTACTTCGACGACGTACGTGTCCCGGACTCCGCGCTGGTCGGCGGTGAGGCGGGGCTCAACCGGGGCTTCTCCACGGCCATGGGCTGCATCGCGCACGGCCGCGTCCACATCTCGGCGCTGATGGTCGGCATGGCGGAGCGGCTGGTCGACGAGTCGGTCGCGTACGCGAGCACCCGCAGGCAGTCCGGACAGCTCATCGGCTCCTTCCAACTGGTCCAGGGCCTCATCGCCGACTCGCAGACCGACTACTACGCCGGCCGGGCCACGGTCCTGGAGGCGGCCACCGCCTTCGACGCGGGGACCGACACCAAGATCGGCCCGTCCTGCGCGAAGTACTTCGCCAGCGAGATGGTCTGGCGGGTCGCCGACCGCGCGGTGCAGATCCACGGCGGCGCGGGCTACATGCGCGGCGTCGCCGTCGAGCGCTTCTACCGCGACGCCCGCCTGTTCCGCATCTACGAGGGCACCAGCCAGATCCAGCAGGTCATCATCGCGAAGGCCCTGCTGGGCGAGGCGGCACGCGGCTGAGTCGGCGCCGGCGGCCGCGCGGTCCCGGGCCGGCGGTCACTCGACACGCGGCTGCCCGGACCTGCGGCCTGGCGGCCACCCGGACGCGAGGCTTGCACCGGCCCTGCGGCCTCGCGGGCACGCGGCCGCCCAGCCACGCGGCCGAACCGGACCTGCGATCACGCGGGCACCGGGCACCCGGCATCGCAGTCACCCGACACGCGGCTGAACCGGACAGGCGGCCACTCGGGCACCGGGCACGCGGAACGCGGCATTGCGGTCACCCGACACACGGCAGAACTGGCCCTGCGGCCTCGCGGGCACGCGGGCACGCGGGCGGCCAGCCACGCGGTCCCCCGGCCACCCGGCTGAACTGGACGTGCGGGCACGCGGGCAGCCGGCCTCCCCGTCACGCGGAGCGGGCGAGTTGGTCGCGTACCCACGTGGGGTCGGGGTTGGTGTGGGGGCGGCCGGCCACGACGACGGTTGGCACGGTCTCGTTGCCGTCGTTGGCCGCCCGCACCGCCGCCGCGCCCTCGGGGTCGCGCCAGATGTCGACCCAGTGCGCCCGGCGGGCCACGCGGCCGAGCCGCATGCGCAGCCGGAGGCAGTACGCACAGCCCGGCCGCCAGTAGACGACCGGGCGGCCGTCGGCCGCGCTGCGGCGCAGCGCCTCCGCGGCGTCGATCGACCTGGGGAAGACGAGGGGCGAGTTGAGTCCTGCGAGCAGGACGAACATCAGGAAGAGGACCACGGCGGTGCCGGGGTCCTGGTCGAGGAGCAGCCCGGCCGCGAGGCCTGTGCCGCAGAACAGGAACAGGACCGGCGGGAGCCAGACGCGCGTCATGGGAACGAAGGCTATGCGACGGGGCGTCGAGAAGGCCCCGGGGACGTCCGATGCCCCGGAGCCCTCTCGGCGGCTCGGTCGTCAGATGCCGAGCCGGTCCAGGAGGCGTTCGTGGTAGATCGCCGGCCCGCCGAAGAGCAGTTGGGAGGACTTCGCCCGGCGGAAGTACAGATGCGCCGGGTGTTCCCAGGTGAAGCCGATGCCGCCGTGGACCTGGATGTTCTCCATGGCGGCGACCATGTAGGCCTTCGAGCAGCTCGCGTGGGCGACCGCCGAGGCCACGGGGAAGTCGGCGGAGCCCTCGGCGGCCAGCAGCGCGGCCTCCCGCGACGCGGCCTCGGCCAGTTCGACCTGGACGAGCATGTCCGCGCACTTGTGCTTGACCGCCTGGAAGGAGCCGATCGGCCGGCCGAACTGGTGCCGGGTGCGGGCGTACTCCGCGCTCATCTCCAGGCACCGCCGCGCCCCGCCCGCCTGCTCGGCGGCCAGCCCCACCGACGCCACGTCCAGGACCCGGGCCATGACACGCCCGCCCGCCCCGTCCGTGCCCACGAGCACCGCGGGCACGGCGTCGAACGTCAGCCGGGCCATGGCCCTGGTGGCGTCCAGGGTGGTGAGCGGCTCCGCGGACAGACCCGTCGCCGACCGGTCGACCGCGAACAGGGACGGACCGGCGACCGTGCGGGCGACGACCAGGACCAGGTCCGCCGTGGTGCCGTCGATCACGAAGCACTTGCGGCCGGTCAGCCGCCATCCGCCGTCCTCGTCGGGCCGGGCGCGCACGGTGATCAGGGCGGGGTCCCAGGAGCCGTCGTCCTCGGCGACGGCGAGGGTGGCCGTGGTGCGGCCCGCGGCGATGCCCGGCAGATGGCGTGCGCAGGCGTCCCGGTCGCCGGAGGCCACCAGCGCCTGGGCGGCCAGCAGGACGGTGGAGAAGAAGGGCGCGCAGAACAGGGCGCGGCCCATCTCCTCGAGGACCACGCCGAGTTCGACGAGGCCGAAGCCGTCGCCGCCGTACTCCTCGGGGATGGCCAGCCCCGGCAGCCGTAGCTGGTCGGACGCCTGCGCCCACACCTCGGGGTCGAAGCGCGGCTCGCTGTCCATGAGCTTGCGCACGGCCTCCTCCGCTGACTTGGCCTCCATGAACTCCCTGACGGAGGACCGGAGTTCCTTCAGCTCGCTGTCGTCGGCGATCATGCGCGTGCCTCCTTCGGCAGGCCGAGGACACGTTCCGCGAGGATGTTCTTCATGATCTCCTCGGTGCCGCCGAGGATGCGCAAGGCCGGGGTGGCCAGCAGGAGTTCGGCCCAGGAGTACGTCCCCCAGCGGCCGGTGTCGGCGATGATGCGCGGGCCGAGGCACTCGGACACGAAGTGGGCGGCGCGGGTGAGGTTCTGACCGTACATCAGCTTGGCGACGGACCTCTCGGGGCCGGGTGCGGTACCCGCTCGCAGGGTGCGCTGGGCGCGGGTGTTGAGGTAGCGGGTGGCCATGGCGTCGACGAGCAGTTCGGCGAGGCGTGCGCGCAGGGCGCGGTCGTCCCAGGTCCAGGTCGCGCGCATGAGCGCCGAGAGGTGGTCCGGGGACAGGGCGGCGGCCACCGGGCCCGCGCCCTCGCTGCCGACGGTGTCACGCTCGTTCATCAGGGTGGTCAGGGCGACCGTCCAGCCGCCGTCGACCTCGCCGAGACGGTGGTCGTCGGGGATGCGGACGTCGGTGAGGAAGACCTCGTTGAAGTCGGCGCCGCCGGTCATCTGCCGCAGGGGCCGCACCTCGACGCCCGGGGCGTCCATGGGGACGAGGAAGGCGGTGATGCCGCGGTGCTTGGGAGCGCCGGGGTTGGTCCGGGTCAGCGCGAGGCCGATCTGGCTGTGGTGGGCGACCGAGGTCCACACCTTCTGCCCGTTCAGCACCCACTCCTCGCCCTCGCGGACGGCCCGGGTCGCCACGCTCGCCAGGTCGGATCCGGCGCCGGGCTCGCTGAACAGCTGGCAGGCGATGGCGTCCCCGCGGTACATCGCGGGCAACCAGCGTTCCTTGATGTGCGGTTGGGCATGGGCGAGGATCGTCGGCCCGATCATGCCGAGTCCGACCACGCCGAGCACACCGGTGTCCGGGACGTCGTACTCGGACTCGACGGACGCGTAGAGCAGTTCGTGGACGGGGGTCAGGCCCCGGCCGCCGTACTCGGGCGGGCCGGTGATCCAGCCGAAGCCGTTCTCGTGGCGGACGCGCTGCCAGGCGCGGGCCCGCCGCACCTGTTCCGCCTCCTCCTCGGGCGGGAGGCTGCTGAAGTAGGCCATCGAGTCGTCGCCCTCGCCCCAGGCGACGGTGGCCCGGTCGGGGGCCTTCGCCGCGTGCGCGTCGAGGAAGCGGCGCGCCTCTGCGGCGAAGTCCTGCGGGTCGTCGGATGTCATCGCGTTCGCTCCGCTGTCAGGTCGACAGGATCGTCACCGCCGACGCGCCCGGCGCGCCGTACAGGTGGGTGTAGCCGACGCGGGGGGTGCCGGGGATCTGCCGGGTCCCGGCGGTGCCGCGCAGTTGGAGGACGATCTCGTGGATCTGGCGCAGTCCGGAGGCGCCGATCGGTTCCCCGTTGCCGAGCAGTCCGCCGTCGGTGTTGACCGGGATCCGGCCGCCGATCTCGGTCGCGCCCTCGGCGACGAGACGTTCCTGTTCGCCGTCCTTGCACAGACCGTTCTCGGCCATGTGGATGATCTCCGACCCGGCGTCGGTGTCCTGCAGTTGAGCGACGTCGACGTCCTCCGGGCCGATGCCCGCCAGCTCGTAGGCCGCCCGGGAGGCGTCCACGGTCGGGCTGTCGACCGGCTCACCGACCGGGAACGACGGGCTCTGCACCTCGAAGGCGCCGAGCCGGCGGCTGCGCAGGGCGGTGGAACGGACCCGTACCGGCTTACCGGTGTACTGGTGGGCCTGGTCGGCGCGGCACAGCACGAGGGCCGCGGCACCCTCGTTGGGACCGCAGTACATGAACTGGCGCAGGGGGTAGTTGAGGACCGGTGAGGCGAGAACCTCCTCCGGGGTGAGGGGAGTGCGGCGCCAGGCCTTCTCGTTCGCGGCCGCGTTGCGGAAGTTCTTCGAGGCCACGCGGGCCAGCGTCTCGTGGGAGATGCCGTGCTCGTGCATATAGCGGTTGATCTTCATGCCGAAGAAGTGCGTGGTGAGGAAGAGCCCGGTCTGCCCGTACCAGGAGGGGATGCCCGCCACGGAGGGATCGGCCGCGAAGGCGCCGCGCGGGTGCTTGTCCAGGCCGATCGCGACGGTCAGGTCGTGCTCGCCGGTCTCGATGGCCCGGGCGGCCAGCGCGAGGGCCGTGCCGGCCGTGGCGCACCCGTTGAACACCCCGCGCAGCGGGACGCCGGTCAGGCCGAGGCGGCCCACGATGGCGTCCGGGTTGGCGACCTCGTAGCTGCCG
Source organism: Streptomyces sp. NPDC002144 (assembly GCF_053593695.1). Taxonomy (NCBI): domain Bacteria; kingdom Bacillati; phylum Actinomycetota; class Actinomycetes; order Kitasatosporales; family Streptomycetaceae; genus Streptomyces; species Streptomyces sp. NPDC002144. The sequence continues at coordinate 15,154 of NZ_JBSFDB010000027.1, read as the reverse complement.
ATGTAACCGCCCTGGATCTGCGGCCAGTCCACGCCGGCGTCGGCGAGCGCGAGCCGTACCGCGTCCGCCCCCATGTCGAGTGCCGGCTTGCCGGGGAAGCGGCCGAAGGGGTGGAGCCCGACTCCGATGATGACGGCCTCGGTCACGGTGTCTCCTCCTCGGCCGGGGCGAACGCGAACGTGACGACCTCGGTGCCGTCGTCCTGGGTGGTGTAGGGCACGAGCGTGAGCCGCATGGGCTGCCCGATGCGCAGCTTGCCGGGGTCGGGTTCGGTCAGGCGTGCCTCCACCAGCAGCTCGCCGGGGAGTTCGACGTACCCGACCGCGTAGGGCTCGAAGCTCTCGGGGCCGTCGTACGGCGGGGTAGGCGGCCGGAAGTTCTGGGTGGTGTACGTCCACAGCGTGCCGCGGTCGGCGAGCAGCCGGCGCTTCGACTCCGTGCTCGCGCACCGCACACAGTCCGGGGCGGCCGGGAAGCTCACCAGGCCGCAGTCCGCGCACTCGGAGCCGATGAGCCGGGGCGGGTCGTCGGGGCCGGCCGGCCAGGTGAACAGGTCCTCGGCGACCGGGGTCTGCGTCGTCGTCATCTCACGCCCCGTTCCGGTTGCCGAGCGCGTCGGCGTTGGGCGCGGCCTTGGCGACCAGGTTCGGGACGACCGAGGACAGCTCCCCCGGTGTCCAGCGGGTCTCGGCGCTCACGCCGGGGCCGTTGACCCAGCCCTCCAGCACGGTGATGCGGTTGCCGACGACGCCGAAGACCCGGCCGGTGACCTCGCGCGAGGCCGCCGAGCCCAGCCACACCACGAGCGGCGAGATGGCCTCCGGGGTGAGGTCCTGGCTCTCGGCGGCCTGCCGCATCATCTCGATGTCCTCGGTCAGCCGGGTGAGCGCGGTCGGCGCGATGGCGTTCACCGTGACGCCGTAACGGGCGAGTTCGGCGGCGGCGATGATCGTGAGGCTCGCGATGCCGGCCTTGGCCGAGCCGTAGTTGGACTGTCCGGGGTTGCCGAAGATGCCGGACGGGGAGGTCGTGTTGATCACCCGGGCGTCGTTGGCGTGACCGGCCTTGGCACGCTCGCGCCAGTACGCGGCCGCGTAGTGCAGGGTGGCGAAGCTGCCCTTGAGATGGACGGCGAGCACGCTGTCCCAGTCCTGCTCGGTCATCGACACGATCATCCGGTCGCGCAGGATGCCGGCGTTGTTGACCAGCACGTCCAGACCGCCGTAGGTGTCCACGGCGTGCCGGACCAGGTGGCCGGCGCCGTCCCAGGTGGAGATGTCGTCGGTGTTGGCGACGGCCTCGCCGCCCGCCGCGACGATCTCGTCCACGACGGCCTGCGCGGGGCCGGCCGAGGCTCCGGCGCCGTCGCGCCCGCCGCCGAGGTCGTTGACCACGACCCTGGCCCCGTGCGCGGCGAAGGCCAGGGCATGGGCCCGGCCGATGCCGTTGCCGGCTCCGGTGACGACCACGACCCGGCCGTCGACCACTTCTTCGGACATCCTCAACTCCTCGATCAGGAAGGCCGGTCGGTCTCGGCGAGCAGCACGCGCGGGTCCTCGCTGCCGCAGCCGCACCGGCCGGAGACGACCCTGCCCGCGATGCCGAGCGGGGTCTCGGGCAGGGGCGATGTGCGCTGCTCCCCCGCGGCCACGAACAGTTCCCCGTCGCGGTCGCCCACCCGCCATTCGGCGCCGTTGACATGCGCGCCGCCGCGCTCGGGGCACTCCAGGGCGAGGGCCGGTCCGACGGGCGAGAGCAGACAGGCGGACACGCCCACCCCCCGCAGCACCGGCACGGCGGCCGGCCGGGCCAGCACGACCGGTGTCGCCCGGAACATCTCCCCGATGTCGGCGCCCCCGGCGAGGCCCTCCAGGGTCTCGGCGGACAGTCCGATCACGGCGTGCGGGCGCAGCTCGCGGTGGAAGACGGAGGCACGGCGGTGGTCCCAGCCCATCGCCTCGGCGATGCCGTACGTCACCTTCAGCGCGCGCAGGGCGCCGATCACGGCGTGGCCCCAGAAGCCCTCGAAGCCGGACGCGGTCAGCAGGGCCCGCTGTCCGGGGGCGAGGCCGTGCTCGCGCAGGCGGGCGGTGGCCCAGTCGGTGTCCCGGGCGAGTTCGGCCCGGGTCAGCTCGGTCTCCCGGGTGCCCCCGGCGGCGAAGAAGCGCACCACGTAGGCGAGTTCGGGCCGGTCGAGCTCCCTCGCCCGGGCCAGGGTGTCGGCGCGGGCCATCAGCTCTTCACCACCCGGGGGAACTTGGCGACGCTGGTCATGGTCTTCAACAGGTCCTCCTCGGGGCGCAGGTCGAGCACCGGCTTGACCCCGGTGCGTTCGCGCACGGCCTCGGTCAGCCGGCCGGACAGTGCGTCGACGTCGCCGGTGAGCGAGGGGTCGTAGCCGACGCGCAGCCGCAGTTCGTCGACCTCGCGTCTCTCGCGGACGATCTGGAAGACCCCGGCGACGGTCTCCGGCTGGTCCTCGACCGCCTGCCAGATGTCCCGCAGCACCACGGACCGTCCCCGCACCAGCGTCTCGTCCCCGCGTCGTCCGGCCACCCACATCCGGGCGTGGGTACGGCCGCAGCCGCAGGTGTCGCCGGACAGCCGGACCAGGTCCTCGCTGCGGTAACGGATCAGCGGGGCGGCCCGGTTGTCGAGGTCGGTGGCGACCAGTTCGCCGAGCTCGCCCTCGGGGACGTCACGCCAGCCGTCCTCGGTCACCTCGACGCACTCCGCGAAGACGGTGTCCTCCCAGAGGTGGAAACCGTCGTGCTCTCGGCACTCCCAGGCGGTGCCGGTGTCGGCGGCGCTGGTGTACTCGTAGACGTCGATGCCCCAGTCGTTGCGGATGCGCTCGCGCATCCTCCGGCTCAGCGGCTGTCCGGCGCAGGAGGCGCCCTTGAGGGAGGAGAAGGCCTCCTTCAGGTCCGTCTTCTCCGCCAGGTGCTCCAGCTCCACCATCTGCGGATACATCATCTGCAGATAGGCCGGCCGGTAGGTGCGCAGCGCCTCGACGACCTCGTGCATCTTCCCCATCCAGGTGTCCACCTCGATCACCACGGCGCCGAGCGCCTGGTAGCCGGGGTCCATGAGGTTGCGGAAGGTGCCGGGCGGACTCAGCACCCGGTCGCCGGGGCGGAGGCCGAGTTCCCACAGGTCCCGCACCTGGGCGGTGACCAGCGGCGGGGCGTCCTGCCAGATCTCGGCGAAGAACTCCGGGTCGCCGGTGGTGCCCGAGCTGGAGGAGACCGAGGTCAGCTCCTCGGGCGGCACGCACAGCAGGCCGCCGAAGGGGTCGCCGGTGCGGGCCCGGTAGGCGCGCACCATGTCCTTGGTGATGAACGGGACGCGTGCCCGGAAGTCCTCGAGGGACGTGACGTCCCGCGGGTGGACCCCGTGCTCGTCCCACAGCTCGCGGTAGAAGGCCGAGCCCGCGTAGGCGTACTCGACGAGCTCCAGGACGCGTTCCTCCTGCCGTGCCCGCAGTTCCTCGCGGGGCATGGTCTCCACCTGGGGCTCGAAGTACCTGTCAGGGGTGTCCCTGTCACCGGCCATGGCGCCTCCTCGCGGCTCAGTGCCCAGATCTTGCAGCTATTAGCGTAATCAGTCAACTATTTCGACGGATTCAACCCGAACGTCTGCGCCGCCTTCCCTTCGGCGCCCCATACACCTAAAATCGCTAACTGATTACATCCATTGTGCCGAGGAGTGTCATGACGAAGATCTGGGTCAACTCCGGGGACTCCCATGTGATGGAACCCGCCGACGTGTGGACCGAGCGGCTGCCCGCGCGACTCGGCGCCCGGGCCCCGCGCAGCGAGCGCGGGGAGAAGTACGAGATGCTCTACATCGACGGCGAGCGCATCGACCGCCAGCTCGGCGACTTCATGGACGCCATGCGCCCGCCGGGCGCCTGGGACCTGAAGGTCCGGCTGAAGGACCTCGACCAGGAGGGCGTCTGGTCCCAACTGGCCTTCCCCTCCATGGGCTTCTGGCTCGTGTCGATCACCGACCGGGAGCTGGCCCGGGAGACCGTGCGCGCCTGGAACGACTGGGCGTACGACGAGATCCTCAGCAAGAACAAGCGCGTGATCACCACCGCCTGTGTCTCGACGGCGGACATCGGCGACGCGGTCACCGAGCTGGAGCGGGCGGCCGAGATGGGCTTCAAGGCCGTCTTCCTGCCCTGCTCGACCCGGGAGGGCGAGGAGTACGCCCTCGACCGCTGGGAACCGCTGTGGACCGCGGCCGAGCGGGCGGGCATGGTGCTCGGCTTCCACATCGGCACCGGCGGCCAGAACGTCGTCTTCCGCGGGCCCGGCGGCGCGGTCGTCAACTACATGGAGACGACCTACCCGGGCATGCGGGTGGTCTCCCACCTGGTCGCGGGCGGCGCCCTCGACCGGCACCCGGACCTGAAGATCCTCATCGCGGAGGGCGGCGCGGGCTGGGTGCCGGCCATCGGCGACCGCATGGACGAGGCCTACCGCCAGCACGGCATGTTCGTCCGGCCGAAGCTGAGCCGACTGCCCAGCGAGATCATCCGGCAGCAGGTGTACGCGTCCTTCCAGCACGACAAGAGCTCGGTGGAGATCGTCGAGTCGACCGGCTACCGCAACGTGATGTGGGGCGACGACTACCCCCACCTGGAGGGCACCTACGGCCACACCCAGTCCACGCTGCACGACCTGTTCGACGGCGTGCCGGACGACGTCCGCGACCGTGTCACCCGCGGCACCTTCAACGAGCTCTTCGGCCTGCCGGACCCGACCCCCCAGGAGGCGGCCGTCTGAGCGGCGCCGGCGACGGGACACCGGTGAGCACTCCCCCGTACCCCTCGTACCCGGACGACCTGGAGCGGCCCGGGCTGGTCAGGACCGGGCGGTCGACCTTCGTGAGGCCCATCCGGCCCGAGGACTCCGACCGTCTGGTCGCCTTCGTGGGCGGCCTCTCCCGGGCGACCCTGGCCTACCGCTCCCTGGGCCCGGTGGTCCGCGCCCGCGACGACGTCATCCGGCGCGGCGCCCAGGTGGACTACCTCAACGAACTGGCGCTCGTCGCCCTGGCCGGCGACGAGATCGCCGGCCTGGTCCGCTATGTCCGCGACCCGGCCGAACCGGAGCACGCCGAGGTCACGTTCACCATCCGGGACGACCACCAGAGCGAGGGGTTCGGCCGGCTGCTCCTGGAGCACATCGCGGCCGCCGCGCGCGCCCGCGGCATCCGGGTGCTGGAGGCCGACGTCCTCGCCGACAACACCCGGATGATCAACGTCTTCCTCGGCTCCGGCTACCGGGTGGAGGCCGGACCGCCCGGCCAGATCATCCACTTCGAGATCGCCGTCGACCCGCAGGCCCAGGCCCTCGCACGCGCCGAACGCCGCGAACACACAGCCGTACGACGCTCCCTGCGGCCCCTGCTCGAACCACGCTCGGTCGCCGTGATCGGCGCCAACCGCCGCCCCCTGACGATCGGCCACGAGATCGTGGCCAACCTGCTGCGGGGCGGCTTCGACGGCGGCGTCTTCCCCGTCAACCCGCGGGCGGAGCGGATCGCCGGGGTGCGCGCCTACCCCGGCGTGCGGGACCTTCCCGAGCCGCCGGACCTGGCGCTGGTGGCCGTACGCGCCGAGGCCGTGCCCGAGGCCGTACGGGAATGTGCCGCGGCCGGGGTCAGGGCGGTGGTCGTCGTCTCGACCGGCTTCGGGGAGACCGGGACCGAGGGACGCTCCGCCGAGCTGGAACTGGCCCGCTTCGCCCGCGCGTCCGGGATGCGCCTGGTGGGCCCCAACTGCATGGGCGTGCTCAACACGACGCCCGCAGCGCGGCTGGCCGCGACCTTCTCGCCCGCCCTGCCTGCGCCCGGCCGGGTGGCGATGTCCAGCCAGTCCGGGCCGCTGGGACTCGCGGTCCTCGACCACGCCCGGCGGCTACGGCTCGGCTTCTCCGGCTTCGTGTCGGTGGGCCACGCCGTGGACGTCTCCACCGACGAACTGCTCCAGTGGTGGGAGGAGGACCCGGCGACCTCGGTGATCCTGCTGCACGTGGAGACGTTCGGCGATCCGCGCCGGTTCGCCCGCGTCGCCCGCCGGGTCGCCCCGCGCAAGCCGATCGTCGCCGTCCACCCGGGCCCCGCCGACTCGGTGGCGAGTTCGCTGTTCGCCCAGTCCGGGGTGATCCGCACCAGCAGTCTGCAGGAGCTGTTCGACGTCGCCCTGCTGCTCGCCCACCAGCCTCCGCCGCCCGGCGACCGGGTCGCGGTGATCACCAACGCGGGCGGCCCCGCGGCCCTGACGGTCGGGGCGTGCACGGCGAACGGTCTGCGCGTGCCCGCGCTCGGTGAGCGCACCCGGCACACGCTCCGCGCCTCCCTCGCGCCCCACGCCGAGGTAGCCAACCCGATCGACCTGACCCCCATGGCCACCGCCGCGCACTACCGGCGGGCGCTGGAGGCGGCCCTGGCGGACGACGGCGTCGACGCGGCGGTCGTCCTGTTCATGCCGCCGCTCGCGGACAAACCCGACGAGGTGGCGGCCGCCATCCTCGACGCGGCCGCGACCGCCCCGGACAAGCCGGTGGTGACGAGCTTCCTGGGCGGCGCGGGGGTCGCCGACCTGCTCCACCGGGACGAACTCGTCGTGCCCACCTACACCTTCCCCGAGGCGGCGGCCGCCTCGCTCGGGCACGCGGCGGCCTACCAGGCCTGGCGCAGCACCCCCGCGGGCGTCGTCCCGGACCTCGCGGGAGTCGACGCCGAGCGCGCCCGGTCACTCGTCGCCCCCTGCGCCCCCGGCCCGGTCGCGGACGCGGTCGCCGTGGAGTTGCTGGCCGCTTACGGGATCGCCGTACGGGACGTACCACCGGGCCCGGGGCCGGACGCGTTCCTCTCCGTCGGCGCGGACCCGGTCTTCGGGCCGGTGGTCTCCTTCGGTCTCACCGGGGACTACGCCGACCTCATGGCGGACGTGGCGCACCGCGTCACCCCGCTCAGCGACCGCGACGCCCGGGAGATGGTCCGCTCGCTGCGCGCGGCCCCGCTGCTGGACGGCCGGGCGGGCGGGCCCGGGGTGGACCTCGCGGCACTGGAGGAGACCGTCCTGCGGGTCTCGGCGATGGTCGACGACCTCCCCCGCATCGAGGCCCTGGAACTGCGTCCGGTACGGCTGCTGCCGCCCGGGCACGGGGTCGCCGTCACGCACGCGGCGATCCGACTCGCGGACGACACCCCAGGAGGCGGTCCGGCGTGAAGGTGGGCATCTACTTCGACCTGCGCAACCCGCCGCCCTGGCGGCAGAGCTGGTCCCGGGTCTACGGGTTCGCCCTGGAGATGTGCGAGGAGGCGGACCGGCTGGGCCTGGACTCGGTGTGGTTCTCCGAGCACCACGGCTTCGAGGACGGGTATCTCCCCCAGCCGCTCACCATGGCGGCGGCGGCCGCGGCCCGTACCCGCCGCGTGCGGCTGGGCACCGCGGTCGTCCCGGCGCCCCTGCACGCGGCCCCCGAGCTCGCCGAGCAGGCGGCGGTCGTGGACATCATCAGCGACGGCCGCCTGGACCTCGGCCTGGGCACCGGCTACCGGGTGCCCGAGTACCGGCTGTTCGGCGCCGACCTCGCCAGGCGCTACACCACGACCGACCAGCGGGTGCGGGAGATCCGCGGCCTGTGGGCCGAGTCCCTGGTCACCCCGGGTCCCGTCCAGGACCCGCTGCCGATCTGGCTCGGCTACCAGGGCCCCCAGGGCGCCCGGCGGGCCGGCCGGCTCGGCACGGGGCTGCTGTCCCTGAACCCCGCCCTGCTGGCGCCGTACCGGGAGGGCCTCGCCGAGAGCGGGTACGACGCCTCGGCGGCCCGGATGCAGGGTTCGTTCACCACGTTCGTCACCGAGGACCCCGAGGGGGACTGGCCGGTGGTGCGCAGACACCTGTCATACCAGTGGGACAGCTACCGCCGGTACATGGTGGAGGGGACGGACCGGCCCGTGCCGCGCCCCATCGACCCGGAGAAGTGGCGGGAGAGCGGGCTGAGTGCGAGCGGCGTCGGACAGTTCCTGTACGGCACCCCGCAGGAGACCGCCGAGGCGGTCACGGCGTACGTGGCAGGGTTGCCGGTGGAAGGGGTGTTCCTGTGGGCCTCGCTGGCCGGGATGCCCGAGGAGATGGTGGCCCGCCAGGTCCAGCTCATCGCCGGGAAGCTGCGTCCGCTGCTCGCGGATGTGTGACAGGAGGAACGGATGGCGAACACGACGGGGAGCTGGGCGGGCGCGGACTTCCAGGAGCCGCCCCGCAGCCCCGGCGGAGTGGCGCTGTGCGGAGCCTGCCGGAGTTCCGGTTCCTGCCGGCTCGGCGTGCGGCGGGAGCGTCTCGACGACCACGGTGTGGCGTGGTTCGAACTGGCCTGTCCGCGCGACCAGGAGGGCGGCCCCGATGTGGCGCACGGCGGCTGGACGGCGGCCGTGCTGGACGACTGCCTCGGGCATCTCCCGTTGCTGCACCGGGTGTTGAGCGTGACGGCGGAACTGACGGTGAGCTTCGTCAAGCCCGTGCCGGTGCAGCGGCCGCTGGAGGTCAGGGCCTGGGTGGACCGGCGCGAGGGCTCACGCTGGTACATCAAAGGCGAGATGGTCCTGCTGCCGGCCCGGGCCGTGCTGGCCCGGGCCTCCGGGATCTGGGTGACCCGGGACCGGGGCCATTTCGCCCGGCACGAGGAGTGGCTGGCCGGGCAGGACGCGGCCGGGGGCGGTCAGTAGGACCGCAGCCCCATGCTGCGGGCGATCCCGTTGCGCTGGATCTGGCTGGTCCCCCCGGAGATCGTGGCGACGATCGACTCGCGATAGCGGAAGCTCATCACGCTCTCGGTGGAGAAGCCGTGCCCCGCGCAGACCTGCATGCCGAGGCGGGCGGCCGCCACATAGGTCTCCGAACCCTTCAGCTTCGCCATCGAGCCCTCGCGGGTGCACGGCTTGCCCTGGGCGAGCAGCCAGGCGGCCCGGTAGGCGAGCAGCCGGGCCGAGTCGATCTCGGTCTGCAGGTCGGCCATGGCGTGGGCGAGGGACTGGAAGGTGCCGATGGGGCGGCCGAAGGCGTGGCGGGTGCGGGCGTAGTCGAGCATCTCGTCCAGGGTGGACTGGGCGGCCCCCAGATAGCCGCCGGTGATGATCACCTTCTCCAGTTCGATGTTGGAGAGCATCACCTTCCAGCCGTCGTCGCGCGGGCCGACGAGGTTCTCCTTCGGGACGCGGACGTCGTTGAAGAAGACCTCGTTGGTGCCGAGGATGTGCCGGGCGAGCGTGGGGGTGCGGCGGACCTCGACGCCCTGCGTCGCCGGGTCGACGAGCAGCAGGCTGATGCCGCCGTGCTTCGGCTCGCGGGGACCGGTGCGCACGTAGGTGGCGATGGTGGTGTCCGGCAGTCCGGCGCCCGTGCACCACGCCTTCTGCCCGCGCACCAGGAAGTGCTCACCCCGGTCCTCGGCGGTGGTGCGCAGCGCGGCCGCGTCGGAGCCGCTGTCGGGCTCGCTGAGGCCGACAGCGAGCCGGTGGCGGCCGGTCATGACCTGCTCGCGGATGAACTCGCGCTGCGCCTCGCTGCCCCACCGGAAGACCGTGATCCCGGGGATGAGCACGCCGATGTAGCACATGGCCACGTCGAAGCTGGCCCGTCCCAGTTCCTCGGCGATCAGCACGAGCTCCAGCGGCCCGCCGCCGTCGCCGCCCTCCTCCTCGCTGAACGGGAGGGCGAACCACCCCATCTCGGCCATCCCGCGGAACAGCTCGGGCGGTACGGCCCCCTCCTCGTCCCACCGCTTGGCCCGTTCGGCCGGGCACACGTCGGCGACGAACTGCCGTGCCGTCGCGCGCAACAGGTCCTGCTCGTCGGTCAGCCCGAAGTCCACGGCCACTCCTCGCCACCCAGTCGCTCATTTATCTATCTAATTATTCTATGTTAGCGGATAGGGGGGCGGGTGAGCCGGTCCGAGGAGTCTTTTAGGGAAAACGCAACCAGCGGGTCTGCCATAGTCGGCAAACCCGCTGGTGAACACCGTCGGGACGACAGGATTTGAACCTGCGACCCCTTGACCCCCAGTCAAGTGCGCTACCAAGCTGCGCCACGTCCCGGTGTCTGTCTGACCTGGGGTTTCCCCTGGCCGGACGCGTTAGGAAACCATACCGCACTCGGGCCGCTGATCGCGCACGGCTTTTGTCTCAGTCGCCGGCCGGCAGCCCCAGCTCGGGGTAGGCCTCCAGCAGCCGGGTCGGGGCCGCCTGGCGCCAGGAGTCGGCGAGGATGTCCCGCAGCTCCCCCTCGTCCTCCAGCGCGGCGAGGCGGACCCGCACCCAGGCGAACTGCGCCTCGTGATCGGCGATCCAGAACTTCTCCGGCTCCGCCAGCACCAGCTCGTCGCGCTCCTCCTTGGGGCAGCGCACGGCGATGGACGTCTCGTCCTCGGGCAGCGTGGCGAACATCTTCCCCGCGACCCGGAACGTGGGCATGCTCCAGGCGACCTTCTCCGCCGTGTCCGGCAGGGCAAGGGCGATACGGCGTACGTCTTCGGCATCCTGCATGCCCCGCACGGTAGCGGCTGCCACTGACAACCACCTGGTGAGGACGTCAATCGTCGGCTTCTCCGGGACCCGCGAGCCGCTTGTAGTAGATCGACGTCGGCCGCAGGACGCCGTCAGGGGTGGCCGCGTAGTCCGGTATCGCGCCGACGCGGGTCCACCCGGCCGTGTCGTAGAGCCGCTCGGCGAGGCTGTCGGTCTCGGTGTCGAGGTGCAGCATGGTGACGCCCTCCGCGGCCGCCGCGGACTCGGCGGTGGTCAGAAGCGTGCGGCCGAGGCCTCGTCCGCGGGCGTCCCGGTGCACCATCAGCTTGACCAGTTCGGCGCGGTGCCGGCTGTTGGGCTTGTCCGGGAAGGCCAGGCTGACGGTGCCGAGCGTGCGCCCGCCGTCCCGCGCCGCCCACACCGCGAGCCGCCCGGCCGCCACGCCGGCCACCCGCTCCTTCCACCAGGCGAGGGCCTGCGCGCGGTCCAGCGGCGCGAGGAAGCCGATCGACGCTCCGCCGTCGACGGTGTCGACCAGCAGGTCGGCCAACTCCTCCACGCGCGCGTGCAGTTCGGTCACGTCCAGTCGCTCCACCCTCACGGCAGCACCACCGCCAGCACGTACCGGACCTCCTCGGAACCGGCGCACCTGAACCGCGTCGGACCCCACACCCGCAGCCGCAGACAGTCCCCGGTGCCGAGCCGGTGTTCCACGTCCTGTGCCGTCACCTCCAGCGCCCCCTCAAGGACCCAGATGTGCTGTTCGAGACCGGCCACCGGCGGCCGGTCGTAGGCGATGTCGGCGCCCGCCGCGAGCCGCCCCTCGACGAGCTCGCCGCGCAGCCCGGCGTGCGGCGGTGACACCGAGCGCCGTACGAAACCGGAGGCGCGGTCCTCCCACACCGGCTGCTCGGCGGCCGGCACCAGCAGCGCGGGCTCCGCCTCGACCTCACTGAGCAGCCGGGACATGGTCCGGCCGTAGACATGACACAGGCGGTTCAGGAGCGCGGCGGTCGGGCTGATCTCCGCCCGTTCGGCCCGCGACAGCGTCGACCTGCTGATCCCGCTCCGCTCCGCCAACTCCCCCAGCGACCAGCCCCGTTCCGCCCGCAGCTCGGCGAGCCGCGTGGCGAGCCGGGTGTCCACCGGGTCCGGGGCGACCTCTTCGATGCCTCTCATATCCGGGACGCTATCCCGGATATGAGACACGCGGGTTACGGAAGCCTCACCGCTTCGCCGTCACTCGCGGGGCGTCCGGCTCTGCCGCCTCCCCCAGCGCGTCCAGCACCGGTCGGATCAGCGGATGCTCCTCGGCGCCCCGGCGCACCGCCGCGAAGACCCGCCGGGTCGGCGCGACCCCGTCGACGGGACGGACGACCACTCCGGCCAGGTCCATGCCCTGCAGCGCCGACCTAGGTACGAGCGCCACTCCGGCGTCGGCCGCGGCGAGGGCGACAACGGCGCGGAAGTCGTCCGAGGAGTGCTCCAGGCGGGGCTGGAAGCCGGCCGTCTCGCAGGCGAGGACCACCACGTCATGGCAGGGGTTGCCGGGGTAGGGGCCGATCCAGGGGTCCTTGGCCAGGTCGGCCAGCGGGATCTCGGCGGCCTCGGCCAGACGGTGACCGACCGGCACCACCGCGTCGAAGGGCTCCGCGTACAGCGGGACGTGCGCGAGGCGCGGGTCGTCGGCCGGCGGGGCCCCGCGGTACTCGACGGCGACGGCGACGTCCACCTGGCGGTCCAGGACCATCGGGAGGCTGGCGTCCCCCTCGGCGTCCTGGACGCGCAGGCGGATGCCGGGCGCCGTGACGGCGAGGCGGGCCACCGCCGGGGCCACGACCTGGGCGATGCCGGTCGCGAAGGAGGCGACGGTGACCGTGCCGGCGGCGCCCGAGCCGTACGCGGCGAGCTCGGCCTCCGCGCGCTCCAGCTGGGCGAGCACGGCGTTGGTGTGGCTGAGCAGGATCTCACCGGCCGGGGTGAGCCGCACGCCCTTGGCGCCGCGCTCGACCAGGCGGTGGCCGGTCTCCTGCTCCAGGGCGGTGAGCTGCTGGGAGACCGCGGAGGGGGTCAGATACAGCGCGGCGGCAGCCGCCGTCACCGTGCGGTGGTCGGCCACCGCACGGAGGATGTGGAGCCGCCGCGCTTCGATCATGGGATCGATTATCGCAATATGTCCCGGACGGTCGGGCCGGGTCAGCCCTCCAGCTCGGCCCGGGCCGCCACGAAGGCGTCCACGGCGCGGTTCACGTCGTCCGTCGAGTGCGCGGCGGACAGCTGGACGCGGATGCGGGCCTTGCCCTGCGGCACCACCGGGTAGGAGAAGCCGATCACGTACACGCCCCGCTCCAGCAGCAGCTCCGCCAGCCGGGCGGCCTTCGCCGCGTCACCGATCATCACGGGCGCGATCGGGTGGTCGCCGGGGAGGATCTCGAAGCCCTCCTCGGTCATACGGCGGCGGAAGAGCGCGGTGTTCTCGGTGAGGTGGACGCGCAGGTCGTCCGCCGCCTCCAGCAGGTCGAGCACCTTCAGGGACGCGGCGGCGATCACCGGGGCCAGCGTGTTGGAGAAGAGGTACGGCCGGGAGCGCTGGCGCAGCAGGGCGACGATCTCGGCGCGGGCGGCCACGTAGCCGCCGGAGGCGCCGCCGAGGGCCTTGCCGAGGGTGCCGGTGACGATGTCGACGCGGTCCATGACCCCGTGCAGTTCGGGGGTGCCGCGGCCGCCGGGGCCGACGAAGCCGACGGCGTGCGAGTCGTCGACCATGACCATGGCGTCGTAGCGGTCGGCCAGGTCGCAGATCTCCCGCAGGGGTGCCACATAGCCGTCCATGGAGAAGACGCCGTCGGTGACGATCAGCTTGCGCCGCGCACCGGCCGCCTCCTTCAACTGGCGCTCCAGATCGGCCAGATCGCGGTTGGCGTAGCGGAAACGGCGGGCCTTGGACAGGCGGATGCCGTCGATGATCGAGGCGTGGTTGAGGGCGTCGGAGATCACCGCGTCCTCGGCGTCCAGCAGGGTTTCGAAGACGCCGCCGTTGGCGTCGAAGCAGGAGGAGTACAGGATCGTGTCCTCCTGGCCGAGGAACGCCGACAGCCGCGCCTCCAGCTCCTTGTGGACCTCCTGCGTGCCGCAGATGAAGCGGACGGAGGCCATGCCGTAGCCCCAGCGGTCCAGGGCCTCGTGGGCGGCGGCGATCACCTCGGGGTGGTCGGCGAGGCCCAGGTAGTTGTTGGCGCAGAAGTTGAGGACCTCGCCGGGTCGGCCGCCCGCGGTCACGTTCACGGTCGCGGACTGCGGGGTGCCGATCACCCGCTCGGGCTTGTGCAGACCGGCGGCGCGGATCTCGTCGAGGGTGACGCGCAGGTCGTCGCGCACGGAGTCGAACATCATCAGTCCCTAAAGAGGTTCAGTCCCTGAGGAGGTCGGGGGCGGTCGGGGGGCGGTCGGAGGAAACTCAGAGGGTCCAGTCCAGGATGACCTTGCCGCCGCGGCCGCTCGCCGCGTCGGCGAAGGCCGCCTCGAAGTCGCGGTGGCCGTACCGGCCCGTGATCACGGGAGCGAGGTCGAGGCCGCCCTCCAACAGCACCGACATCGCGTACCAGGTCTCGAACATCTCCCGGCCGTAGATGCCCTTGAGGGTGATCATCGAGGTGACGATCCGCGCCCAGTCGACGGGGAACTCCTCGGCGGGCAGGCCGAGCATGGCGATACGGCCGCCGTGCGTCATGTTGGCGATCATGTCCCGCAGCGCCTCGGGCCGTCCGGACATCTCCAGACCGATGTCGAAGCCCTCGCGCAGGCCGAGCTCCCGCTGTCCGTCGGCGATGGCGGCCCGCGACACGTTCAGCGCCAGGCTCACGCCGATCTTGCGGGCCAGTTCCAGCCGCTCCTCGCTGACGTCGGTGACGACGACGTTGCGGGCGCCCGCGTGCCGGGCGACGGCGGCGGCCATGAGGCCGATCGGTCCGGCGCCGGTGATCAGCACGTCCTCGCCGACCAGCGGGAAGGACAGCGCGGTGTGCACGGCGTTGCCGAACGGGTCGAAGATCGCCGCGACATCGAGGTCCACGGGCACCCGGTGGACCCACACATTGGCGGCCGGCAGGGCGACGTACTCCGCGAAGGCCCCGTCGCGGCCGACGCCGAGCCCGACCGTGGCCCGGCACAGATGGCGCCGCCCGGCGAGGCAGTTGCGGCACTTGCCGCAGACCAGGTGGCCCTCGCCGCTGACCCGGTCACCGGGCTTGATGTCCGCGACGTCGCGCCCGGTCTCCATGACCTCGCCGACGAACTCGTGGCCGACGATCAGGGGGGTGCGGATCGCCTGTCGCGCCCAGCCGTCCCAGGACCGGATGTGCAGGTCGGTGCCGCAGATGCCGGTGCGCAGCACCTTGATGAGGACGTCACCGGGTCCGACGGCGGGCTCCGGGACGTCCGCGAGCCACAGACCGGGCTCCGCCTTCTGCTTGACCAGCGCCTTCACGCCATGGCTCCTGTGCTCGGGGCCCCGGACGCGGCCGCCGAACTGGCCCCGCTGCTCGACTGGTTGCGCGCCGGCCGCCCCGCCGGTGAGCGGCTGGACTTCACCGCGGGCACGGCGCTGCCCGAC